>JAEEIT010000067.1 GCA_016281535.1 Clostridia bacterium
CGAGTCCAGGATGTTACCTACGATGGTGGAAGCATATTCGTGCTGGCTCATAAAGGAACCATTGGCATTGCGGGAAGAAGCACCGGATGACTGCATGGACAGACGATGGGCCAGTACCGGTACAGCCAGTTCTTTGAAATCTTCCGGAACGCAGTGATCGCGGCCGCGAAGATATGCCAGTGCCTTGGCTGCTGCGACGAAGGCAAGAAGGGCTCGGGGGCTGGCCCCGACACGGATCTCCGATGTATGACGCGTAGCATCAACAATAGAAGTGGCATAGTCGAAAAGAAGATCGGAAACGAAGATCTTTCTGGCTTCTTTCTGCATGGCAAGCAGCGAAGAGGCATCGGCCACGGATGCAAGATCAGTAAGCGGGTCTTCGGTATCGTAGCGCTTCAGGATAGCGATACTTTCTTCATGGGACGGATAGTCCATGGACAGCATCATGAGGAAACGATCCAGCTGGGCTTCCGGGAGCGGGAAGGTGCCCTGGGATTCAATCGGGTTCTGCGTCGCGATGACGAGGAACGGAGGCGGGAGCTTGCTGGTCTGCCCGTCTACGGTGACCTGCTTTTCTTCCATACACTCCAGAAGTGCCGACTGGGTTCTGGCTGTGGCGCGGTTGATCTCGTCGGCCAGAAGGATATTGGTGAAGATCGGGCCCTTACGGAAGACGAACTGGTCAGCTTTTCTATCGAAATAGTGGATACCCGTCAGATCGGAAGGGAGAAGGTCGATCGTGAACTGGACACGCTTAAAGTCCAGAGAAAGCGATTGAGCTAGTGCTCGGGCCGTCTTGGTCTTTCCGGTTCCGGGAACGTCCTCGAGGAGCACATGTCCGCTGGTAAGAAGGGCGACCATGAGAAGTTCAATCTGCTTATCCTTCCCAACGATGACCTTTCCCACATTTTCGATAATGCTGGAAATCACCTGATTTCCGTTTGTACCTGCTGTATTGTCCATAAAACCTCCGAAAAGCGACCAATATTATGCGAAAAAGAATGTGGTTACGACCATAACGATCGACAACAAAAAACTTAAGAACTTCCGGTTACCCATGAGGCACCTCCTGATGGTTTTCTACTCTAAACCTATCAGCAAAACGTCATCCAGTCAATCGACTGATGGTAGAGTGCTGTAATTTCAGGCGTTTGCGGTCTGACTCCACTTTGAGTTTGCCACTCCGTAAAAGCCCCCAAAGCATACTCAGACTATCAATTGGTTTTGTATTATATATGTATTTGTCTGATTTGTCAGTTGACACTTCTTCTTCCGAAATCTATTATAATAAGACCGATATTATGGACTAATTGTGTTGAAAAATCGGTATGAAACGTTTTAGGAGGGATCAATATGACAGATCAGTTGCGTCAGATCGGTGAACGTATCGCGGCACTTCGTGAGATCGAAGAGATCGATGTGAAGACGATGGCTGCAAGATGCGAAATGTCCGAAGAGGATTACATTCTTTATGAAGAAGGAAAGAAAGACTTTTCCGTCTCTTTTCTTAACAATGTAGCGGTGATCCTGGGCGTCGATATGGTCGATCTTATGGTCGGCGACTCGCCGAAACTCTCCATGGCATGTGTCGTCCGCAAGGGCGAGGGATTTGAAATTGACCGCCGTGCGGCGTATAACTATAAACATTTAGCTTTTACATTTAGAAAAAAGATCGCGGAGCCGTTCTATGTAACGGTGGAACCGAATGATATCGAGAAGCCGACCCAGCATGCTCATGAGGGACAGGAATTCGACTATGTGCTTGAAGGTTCGATGACTTTCTTCATCGGCGATATCGTCTATGAACTGAACGAAGGCGATAGCGTGTACTTCAATTCCGACCTGCCGCATGCTATGAAGGCAACAAACGGGAAGCCTTGTAAATTCCTGGCGATCGTAATGAAAGGGGATATTTGATCCGTGCCAATTTATGAAAAATTTGTGGGCCGCAACAGAGACGATTTTGTGACCCTCGATGATCTGCAGAAAAACTATAAAGTTACTTATCCGGAAAACTTCAATTTCGCCTATGACGTTATGGACGAGATCGCGGCCAAGAAGCCGAATGATCTGGCGATCTTGTGGGTCAGCAAGAATAATGAAGAGAAGCGTTTTACTTTCGGTGATGTGAAGAAGTATTCCAACATGACCGCGAATTTCTTTAAGAGCCAGGGCATCAAAAAGGGCGACCGCGTTCTTCTGGTACTTAAGAGAGGATATCAGTTCTGGTTCTCGGTACTGGCCCTTCATAAGATCGGTGCCGTTACCGTTATGGCGACCAACCAGCTGATGGCAAAAGACTATGTCTATCGTGTCAACAGTGCCCATATCAAGATGGCGGTCATCACCGGTGATGACGACTGCACCGAGCGTTTCGATGAGGATCAGGATCAGTACGATCACGAGGTGATCCGCTGCGTGACCTGGGGAAAGCAGAAGGAAGGCTGGATCGACTTCGATGCAGAAGTTGCGAAGATGAGTGACGAGTGGACCCGTCCGACCGGCGCCGATGATATTATGGCGACCGATCCGATGTTGATGTGCTTTAGTTCCGGTACGACAGGTTATCCGAAGATGGTTCTTCATGACCACACATTGCCGCTGGGCCATCTTTTCACAGGTGTATTCTGGCACCGTGTAGAAGAAGGAAAACTTCACTTCACCATCTCCGATACCGGCTGGATGAAGTGCATGTGGGGTAAATTCTATGGCCAGTGGTTCGGCGAAGCAGCCCTCTTCATCTACGATTTCGATAAGTTCCATGGCGCGGATATCCTGCAGAAGATCTGTGATTATAAGATCACGACATTCTGTGCACCGCCGACCATGTACCGCTTCATGATCAAAGAGAGCTTCGAGGGCTATGATTTCTCTCACCTCAAGCACTGCTGCACGGCAGGTGAGGCCCTGAACCCTGAGGTATACAACCAGTGGCTGAAGAACACGGGCTGCAAGATCTATGAGGGATTCGGTCAGTCCGAGACATCCGTTGTCTGCGGCACTTACTTCCCGTGGGTACTGCCGAGAACCGGCTCCATGGGTTATCCGGTACCGGGCTTCCACGTTGCTGTTGTAGATCCGGACGGAAATGAATGCCCCACCGGTGTGACCGGCGAGATCTGCATCAGAACTTCCGAAGAATACGGCGGACGTCCGGTAGGTCTTCTCCTTCGTTATGAGGAAAACCCGGAAGCCATGGCGAAATCCTGGCATGACGGCCTGTATCACACAGGTGACACAGCCTATCGTGATGAGCTCGGCTTCCTGTGGTATGTCGGACGTGTGGATGACGTAATTAAGTCTTCCGGCTACCGTATCGGACCTTTCGAAGTAGAGAGCGCCCTGATGGAGCATCCGGCGGTCCTGGAGTGTGCCGTTACCGGTGTACCGGATCCGGTCAGAGGTTTTGCCGTTAAGGCGACCATCGTTCTGGCTAAGGGATACGAGCCTTCTGAAGAACTGACCAAGACACTTCAGAACCACGTAAAGAAGACCACGGCACCGTATAAGTATCCGCGTGTCGTCGAGTACGTTGATGAACTTCCGAAGACCACATCCGGCAAGATCAAGCGTGCCGACATCAGAAAGAAAGATAGCGAAAAGCTGGAGGCAAAATAATGGGACGTACAGACAATATCAGTAAGGCTTTTGACCCGAAAGAGGCCGAAAGCAGACTTTATTCCGAATGGATGAATAAAGGCTATTTCAGACCTTCGGGCGACACGACGAAAGATTCTTTCTGTATCGTCATGCCGCCGCCGAATATCACGGGCCAGCTCCACATGGGTCATGCTCTGGACAATACTCTTCAGGACATCCTTGTCCGTTATAAGAGAATGAAGGGCTTCGATACGCTCTGGGTTCCGGGTACGGACCATGCGTCTATCGCAACTGAGGCGAGGATCGTGGCGACAATGAAAGAAGAAGGCCTGACGAAGGATGACCTCGGAAGAGAGAAGTTCCTGGAGCGTGCCTGGGAATGGAAGAAGCAGTATGGCGGACGTATCGTCGAACAGCTCAAGAAGATCGGTTCTTCCTGTGACTGGGAACACGAAAGATTCACCATGGACGAAGGCTGCTCCGAAGCGGTTAAGGATGTATTCATTAAGTACTATAACGAAGGCCTGATCTACAGAGGCGAGCGCATCATCAACTGGTGCCCGAAATGCCTGACTTCGATCTCCAATGCCGAAGTTGAGTATGAAGATCAGCAGGGTTCCTTCTGGCATCTTCGTTATCCTTTCGAAGATGGTTCCGGATATCTGGAACTGGCAACCACCCGTCCGGAGACACTTCTGGGCGATACTGCGGTGGCCGTGAACCCGAAAGATGAGCGTTATAAGGATGTCATCGGCAAGATGCTCGTTCTCCCGCTCGTCGGAAGAAAGATCCCTGTTATTGCGGACAGTTATGTTGATATCGAGTTCGGTACCGGTGTCGTGAAGATCACACCTGCACACGACCCGAACGACTTCGAGGTAGGACTTCGCCATAACCTCGAGGTGATCACTGTCCTTACCGAGGACGCGAAGATCACGGAGGATTATCCGAAGTATGCCGGCATGGACCGTTATGAAGCCAGAAAAGAGATCGTAAAGGATCTGGAAGAGGGCGGTTTCCTCATCAAGGTCGAGCCGCATGCTCATAACGTCGGTACCTGCTACCGCTGCGGAACGACAGTTGAGCCTCGTGTTTCCCTGCAGTGGTTCGTGAAGATGAAGACTCTGGCCGAGCCGGCTATCGAGGCAGTTCGTTCCGGAAAGACCAAGTTCGTTCCGGAAAGATTCGATAAGAACTACTTCAACTGGATGGAGGATATCCGTGACTGGTGTATCTCCCGTCAGCTGTGGTGGGGCCACCGTATTCCGGCATTCTACTGCGATGACTGCGGTGAACTGGTGGTAACTAAGGATGAAGCTCCGGTATGTCCGAAGTGCGGCAAACCGATGCGTCAGGATCCGGATACACTGGATACTTGGTTCTCTTCGGCACTGTGGCCGTTCTCGACCCTCGGCTGGCCGGAAGAGACAGCAGACCTGAAGCGTTACTATCCGACGAATACACTGGTTACCGGTTATGACATCATTACCTTCTGGGTATCCCGTATGATCGTGGCCGGATGCGCCCACATGAAGCAGACACCTTTCGATACTGTCCTGATCCACGGCCTCGTACGTGACTCCCAGGGCAGAAAGATGAGTAAATCCTTAGGTAACGGTATCGACCCGCTTGAGATCATCGAGAAGTATGGTGCGGATGCTCTGCGTTATGCGCTCGTTACCGGTAATGCTCCGGGTAACGACCAGCGTTTCCAGCAGGATAAGATCGAGGCCGGCAGAAACTTCGGCAACAAGATCTGGAATGCCATGAAGTTCGTCCTGATGAACTGCGAAGAAGACCTGACCTTCGACGATGTGGATCCCGGAAAGTTCACGCTCGAAGACAAGTGGATCCTGTCACGCATGAACCAGGTCATCAAGGAAGTGACCGATAACTTCGATAACTACGAGTTCGGTGTGGCGCTGTCGAAGATCAACTCCTTCATCTGGGAAGAGTACTGCGACTGGTATATCGAGATTGCGAAGTCCCGTCTCTTCGATAAGGAATGTGCTACAAGAAAAGAAGCACAGTATATCTTAAACGATGTTCTCGGAAGAGCGATGCAGCTCCTGCATCCGTTCATGCCGTTCCTTTCTGAAGAGGTCTACAGATATCTGGTACTCACGGAGAAAGCGGAGTCGATCATGATCTCCGATTGGCCGCAGTATCGTGACAACGAAGTCTTCCCGCAGGAAGAGAAGCAGATGGAGATCCTGATGGATGCCATCCGTTCGATCCGTAATGTAAGAACGGACATGGGTGTCGTTCCGTCCCGTAAGATCGGTATCATCCTTGTTTCGGCAGAGGAGAAGAACCGGAAGATGTTTACGGACGGTAAGGCGTTCCTGGAAAGACTTGCCAATGTTACGGAAGTGACGACTCAGCAGGATAAGGCCGGTATCCCGGATACGGCCGTTGCCTGTGTATGCTCCGCCGGTGAGATCTATATTCCGCTTGAGGACCTGATCGATATCGATAAAGAACTCGAGCGTCTCGGTAAAGAGAAGGAGCGTCTCGAAGGGGAGATGAAGCGCGTGAATGCCAAGCTCGCCAACGAGGAATTCGTGAAGAAGGCTCCGGAGAAAGTCATCAACGCAGAAAGAGAGAAACAGGGCAAGTATCAGGAAATGCTGGATAATGTCCTGTCCAGAATGGAAGCACTGAAGAAGTAACATATAACAGGAGGGTTGGAACATGAGTGAAGTAGAAGAGAAAAAGCTGACGGCACCGGAAGAGGTGATCCCGCAGGAAGAACTGGATAAGCTGCCGAAGGATACAGTACACTGTTTCCCGGCCTCGAAGACACAGATTCTGAGAAGAAGGATCATTACCCTTCTGGTCATGGCACTCGATGGTGCTGCAGTCGGATATCTCCTGGCAGGTAAGACCGATCCGGGTCCGCTCCTGTGGTGTGTATTCGGTGCGATCCTGGTCGTTGCTGCGGTTGTGTTCATCCATACGTTTGTGATCGCGAAGTATCGTGTGGCCATGGACTACAAGAATAACGAAGTCGTGCTCCGCTATATGTTCTCAAAGATCACGATCCCGTTCGATTCTTTCGACGGAAGGGAAGGTGCGGCAGACCGTGCGACCCAGCTCCTTCAGAATTCCGCACTCGGCGCGAACATGGCACGTACGGACTACCTGATCCTCGACAATGTGTACGAGGAAGTCTGCTACCAGACCTCTTCCAAGGATCTGGCAAGTAAAGAGGACTTCGACCTTCTTTCGAAGGAAGCCAAACTGGTTTCTTCCGTATATAAGGCCAAGGAGAAGTATGACGCCCTGAAGACCGATGAGGAAGTCACGCCGAAGATCTCGGATGACGAGTCCGTCTCTCTGGTTAAGGATGCCATGAAGGAAGTCAAAGAAGAAGCGGAAGCGGAAACGGCTGAACGTGTAAGGGAAGCCGAGGAAGCGGCCAAGCAGGCGGAAGCCGAGATCAAAGAGGAAGCAGAGAAAGCCGCGGAAGCTGCGGAAGAATCTGTGGAGAAAGCGGTTTCGGAAGAGCCTGAAAAAGAAGAGGAGTAATGCGAAAAATCCGTCAATCTTTCCTGCGACTGATTGACGAAAACGGCTTCTCATCTTACAATAATCTGTGGTGTAAATTCATTTACATATACAATCCAACATTCACAAAGGAGATATACTTATGCCATTAGTAACAACTACTGAAATGTTTAAGAAGGCTTACGACGGCGGTTATGCTGTTGGTGCTTTTAACGTAAACAACATGGAAATCGTACAGGGTATCACAGAGGCTGCAGGCGAACTGAAGAGCCCGGTTATCCTTCAGGTTTCCAAGGGTGCGAGAGCATATGCGAACCACACCTATCTCGTAAAGCTCGTTGAGGCTGCTGTAATTGAGAATCCGGAGATCCCGATCGCTCTGCACCTTGACCATGGTGATTCCTTCGAGCTCTGCAAGTCCTGCATCGATGGTGGTTTCACATCCGTTATGATCGACGCTTCCTCCAAGTCTTTCGAGGACAACATCGCTCTTACCAAGCAGGTCGTTGAGTATGCTCACGCTCATGGAGTAGTGGTTGAGGCTGAGCTCGGCACACTGGCCGGTATCGAGGATGAGGTTGTTGTAGAGGCCGGTCACGAGTCTTACACACGTCCGGAAGAAGTAGAAGAGTTCGTAAGTAGAACAGGCTGCGACTCCCTGGCTATCGCTATCGGTACTTCCCACGGTGCTTACAAGTTCACTGCTGCACAGTGCACAAGAAATGAGGAAGGTATCCTCGTTCCGCCGCCGCTCCGTTTCGACGTTCTCGAAGAGTGCATGAAGAAGCTCCCGGGCTTCCCGATCGTTCTGCATGGTTCTTCTTCTGTTCCGCAGGAATTCGTAAAGATGGTTAACCAGTATGGCGGTAACATGCCGGATGCAGTTGGTATTCCGGAGGAGCAGCTCCGTAAGGCAGCTACACTCGCAGTCTGCAAGATCAACATCGACTCCGATATCCGTCTCGCTATGACAGGTAACATCCGTAAGTACTTCGCTGAGCATCCGGATCACTTCGATCCTCGCCAGTATCTGAAGCCGGCCCGTCAGGCTGTTAAGGATATGGTTGCTCATAAGATCCAGTATGTTCTGGGTTCTGACGGCAAGGCCTGATCTTAGATCCGAAATAAACAAAAACATGGAAGGCTGCTCCATCCGGGGCAGCCTTTTTCTATGACCGGTGAAGGGAAAAGCAGGATTACCTAGTAACACATTAGTAACATATCGACAGAAACTAATATGTTATAATCATATCTGTGTAAATATGTAATGATCAGGAGGCGTGAGCTTACTATGAGTCATATGAATACTCCAAGACCATCGATGGGGGCCCCGAAGAGAACCATGACGGCGCAGCTTCGGGCTCTGGCGAATACGACGGCCGTGATGGCGGCGATCTTTATGGTGCTGCTGGTCGCTTTCGTATGGATGGTGACAGCCATTAACAGTAAATCCTCTTCGAAGGATTCCGATTCGACGGAGACGACCGTTTCTACTTCCGCTTCTTCCGAAGGTGCGGGTGTAGTTACGGATCAGACTGCGGATACGACTCCGGAAGCGACGACCACGCCTGAAGTGTCGGAAGTGGCTCATGCGAGCTATCCGGAGGGAACGAAGCTGATCGCTCTGACCTTCGACGATGGTCCGGATGCGACGCTGACGCCTCAGGTGCTGGATGCCCTGGAGAGAAACGGTGTCGTGGCGACGTTCTTCATGATCGGCCAGAATGTGTCCGGAGCGGATGCGTCGCTTCTGCAGCGCATGCTGGATCTGGGCTGCGAGCTGGGAAACCATACCTGGAGCCATCAGATCCTGACGAAGGTCTCGGAAGATGAGGCATATGAGCAGCTGGCCAAGTGCGATCAGGCGATCGAAGAGAAGGTCGGGCAGAAGGCGACCGTGATCCGTCCGCCGACGGGTGCCGGACTGAAGCAGGAAGGTCTCTTCCGTTATTCTGTGGATAGCCGCGAATATGTTGTGAACTGGAACGATTCCAGCTGCCCGTCAGACTGGCAGGCGCCGGCTCTCGGAGATGCCGATTATACCGCCCAGTATGTTATCGATCATGCCATCGATGGAGATATGGTCCTTCTGCATGATTCCCATAAGTCGACGGTCGATTCTCTGGATAAGATGATCGCGGGTCTGAAGGAGAAGGGATACGTATTCGTAACGGTAAGCCAGCTTCTCGAGGCTCGTGTCGGAAACCTGACGATTGAAGAGGCAGGTGCCAAGGGCTGGGATACCAGCAAGCTTGTGGAAGCGTATCCGGGTGGACCGATCTACGGTATCCGTTACGCATATTCTTCCGAGAAGATGATCTTCGAGAAGAAGGGCTGAGCCTTAGGCTGAAAGAATAAACAGATCATTCATTCTCGAGTTCCATGTATTCTGCGTACATGGACTCGAGTTTTTCTGTATTCTGGGCGTATTTCTCGTATTCTTCCGGAGAAGTGTCTTTGCCGAAGGAGGATTCAAGCTGCTTCTGCTCTTCTTCGAGTTCGGCGATGGCCTTCTCGAGATAGCGGATGCGCTCTTTTCTCTTGGCGATGTCTCTTCGTTCTTTCGCCCGGTTGACGGAGGGGGAGCGGGGAGAGCGGTTGCTGCTGCCTTCGGATGAGGGTGCTTCGGCCTCGGCTTCGCGTCGCTCCTTATCGGCCTTTCTCTTCGAGGAGAGGAAGGCGGCACGCTTCTCGTCCTCGGTCTCGAGGAATTCGTGATACTTCTTCCTGTAGTAGGCGTAAGTGTCCAGAAGATCGACGTTTCTTCCAAAGAAGCCGAGGATCTTGCTCTGGCACTTCTCGATGAAATAGCGGTCGTGGCTGACGGCCAGGATCGCACCGTTATATTCGGAGAGCGCATCCTCGAGGACTTCACGGGATTCGATGTCCAGATGGTTGGTGGGCTCGTCGAGGAACAGGATCTCCGGTTTCTCCTCAAGGAGACAGCAAAGATACAGCCGTGATCTTTCTCCGCCGGAAAGGACCGAGATGGTCTTATAGACATCGATATCCCGGAATCCGAAGCGGGCGAGGAGATTTCTGGAGGCGGTCTCGGAGAGTTCGGAACGTTCCATCAGTTCATCGAGAACGGTTCTTGTCTCATCTTCGAAGGGGACGAACTGCCCCATATAGCCGATCCGTGAGGAGCCGGACACCAGAACGTCTCCGTCAAATTCCGGGACGCGTCCCAGAAGAAGGGAGAGCATGGTAGTCTTACCGCATCCGTTCGGACCGACGAGGAATACTTTATCGCAGGCCTTGATCTCGAAGGAAACATCCTCGAAGAGAACTTTCCCGTCGGGGAAAGTCTTGCCGAGGTTCCTGGCCTGAAGAAGGATCTTATTCGGATCGCCGGATCGTTCTTCCGGCATGAGACGGAAACTCATCTGCATGGGACCGCCGGAGAGTTTGCTTCTTTCCGCGGCAAGGCGGTCGGAAAGCTTCTCCACGACTTTCTCGCGGGCGTGGTATCCGGAAATGTTCCGGTGAGAGAGCATGGTCTGGGTCACGCCTTCCTGACGGACGAGTTCTTTCTCCAGGGACTGGACAAGACGGCGCTGGTCTTCCAGGAAGTGACGTTTCTGCTCTTTATAGTCATCGTAATTTCCGCGGTAGGCGGTGATGGTGGAGTTCTGAAGCTCCAGGACTTTCGTCACGGTGCGGTTAATGAAATAACGGTCGTGTGAGATCAGAAGGACCGCGCCGCCGTAAGAACGGATAAAGCCTTCCAGCCATTCCAGTGCGTCCGTATCGAGATGGTTCGTCGGTTCGTCCAGAAGAAGGATGTCCGGTCTGGACACGATGAGACGGGCCAGGCAGATGCGCATCTTCTCGCCTCCGGAGAAACTGCTGACATCCCGTGTCCAGTCAATATCGGAGAGCCCGAGACCGGCGAGAGCGGCCTTCATGCGGGGTTCGTAGTCATATCCGCCGAGGGCTTCGAAGCGGGAGGTGAGCTGTTCGTATGTACGCAGGATCGATTGGGATTCGGCATCGTTGGCATTGGCAAGACGGTATTCCGCTTCGCGCATCTTATCTTCGATCTCCTGAAGTTCCTCACTGACGAGAAGATTCCCGCCCAGTTCGAGTTCTTCCATGTTCTGGGTAAGGTATCCGGCAATGGCCGTGCCGTGGTGCAGAATCTCACCTTCGTCGGGCTGAACTCTCCCCTGGATCATCTTAAAGAGGGTAGACTTGCCCGTGCCGTTACTTCCGATAAGGGCGATCTTATCTCCTCGATCGATGGAAAAAGAGACGTGATCAAGTAACAGCCTGGAATGGTAAGTCTTCGAAACTTTGTTTACCGATATCAGAGGCATGGGAAAGATCTCTTCCTGTATGGATCGGAATCAGATCTTAAACGGACTTGTGATGATCTCGTGACCGCAGTAGATGCAGCGGTCGGCAAGCTTTCCGTTATTCTGGAGCGGAACGTGGCAGTTCGGGCAGAGCTGGGCTTCCGGTTTCTCACCTTCCTCCAGCGCCTTCTTCTTCTGCTTCTTCGCGTTATCGATCTCGGTGATGGCCTTGACCAGATCTTCGTCCGTCAGACCTTTCTCCTGAAGAAGTTTCCACATGGCCTGTGTGATCAGATCAAGTCTTTCGATCTCGCCTTTAAGCTGGGCGATCTCTTCACTGTATTCGTGAACTTTCGTGCTGGTATTCGGTGCGTAGGCACCATTATTGTTCGGTAATAAGTTAAATCTGCTCATCGATCGACACTCCTTCATAGAGAGTAATGTAGACACATTATATCACATATATAAAGAAGTTAAGAATTCTAAACATTCCTTACGGATTCTTTATTGCGTGATTTAGTTTTTGCAAGTAACATGGAAATAGATGATAACAAGATATCGGGAAGGTGGCGATCGGTTATGGGTATGACAATGACGCAGAAGATCCTCGCGAAACATGCGGGGAAGAAGGAATGCGCCCCCGGAGATCTGATCGAGGCGTCTCTGGATGTTCTTCTGGGAAACGACATCACGACACCTCCTGCCATCGATATCTTCGAGAGAAGTGCTTTTGGCGAAGTATTTGATAAAGAGAAGATCGTGCTGGTACCGGATCATTTCGCTCCGAATAAGGATATCAAGTCGGCACAGCAGTGCCAGAAGATGCGGGAATTCGCGAAGAAACAGAAGATTACCCACTACTATGAACAAGGTCAGGAAGGAATGGGCGTCGAGCACGTTATCCTTCCGGAGAACGGACTGGTCAAACCGGGCGACTGCATCATCGGCGCCGATTCGCATACGTGTACGTATGGTGCGCTGGGTGCGTTCTCGACCGGTGTGGGTTCAACGGATCTGGCGTGCGCGATGGCAAGCGGGTCGACGTGGTTCCGTGTGCCGGATGCGATCTCTGTCGTGCTTCATGGGGAAGCCGGACCGTATGTGACCGGTAAAGATGTGATCCTCTATCTGATCGGGAAAATCGGCGTGGACGGTGCGCTCTACCGTTCGCTGGAATTCTCGGGTGAGGGAGTCGCGAAGCTGTCGATGGCGGACAGGCTGACGATCTGCAATATGGCCATCGAGTGTGGTGCGAAGAACGGGATCTTCCCGGTGGATGCGATCACGATCGAATATCTGAATGAACGGGTGCCGGGCGGCTACCAGGCGGCGCCGGAATGGATTCTTCCGGATGAGGATGCCGTGTATGAGAAGACGATCGAGATCGATCTGTCTTCGGTCCGGCCGATGGTGGCGTTCCCGCATCTGCCTTCGAATACGCATGAGGTGGGGACGTTCGGAAAGATACAGGTCGATCAAGTGGTGATCGGATCATGTACGAACGGGCGTATTGAAGATATGCGCCGGGCGGCAGCGGTCCTGAAAGGTAGAAAAGTGGCGGAGGGGATGCGTGCGATCGTGCTTCCCGGTTCGCAGCGTGTCTATAAGCAGGCACTGAAGGAAGGACTTCTGGAAGTGTTCGTGGATGCCGGTTGCGTGGTGTCGGCGCCGACGTGTGGTCCGTGTCTTGGCGGGCACATGGGGGTGCTGGCGAAGGGTGAGAAGTGTGTCTCGACGACGAACCGGAATTTCGTCGGAAGAATGGGGCATAAGGAGTCCGAGGTGTACCTGGCCGGTGTGGAAGTGGCTGCGGCGACGGCGGTGCTCGGGTATATAGGCAGTCCGGAAGAACTTAACTGAAGAAAGAAGGCGGAAGTATGCATTTTAAAGGAAAGGTCATTAAGTACGGAGCCAATGTGGATACGGATGTGATCATCCCGGCCCGTTATCTGAATACTTCGGATGTTTCGGAACTTGCGTCTCATTGTATGGAGGATCTGGATCCGGATTTTAAGGAGAAGGTCCGGCCCGGGGATATCATCGTGGCAGGGAGTAATTTCGGCTGCGGTTCTTCCCGTGAGCATGCACCGGTTGCGATCAAGGGCAGCGGGATCTCCTGTGTGATCGCGCCGTCTTTCGCCAGGATCTTCTATAGGAACAGTATCAATACCGGGCTTGCGATCCTGGAATGTGCCGAGGCGGCAGAGGAGATAAAGGACGGAGATTTTATCGAGATCGATACAGAAGAAGGGAAGATTTCGGATATTACATCCGGCAAAACATATAAGGCCAGTGCTTTTCCAGAGTTTATAAGCGAGATCATCGGAGCCGATGGTCTGGTCGGTTATACGAAAGCAAAACTGAAATGAGGTGAAGGAGCATGACGAAGTATAAGATCACAGTGATCCCTGGCGACGGGATCGGACCGGAAGTGACGGAAAGTGCCTGTGAGGTCCTGAAGGCGGTGGGAAGAAAGAGCGGGCACTCCTTCGCCTATACGGAGGTGGCCGCCGGTGGTGCGGCGATCGACAGCTGCGGGATGCCGCTTCCGAAGGAGACCCTGAGGCTGGCGAAAGAGAGTGATGCGGTGCTTCTGGGTGCCGTGGGCGGACCGAAGTGGGATAATCTTCCGGGAGATGCCCGTCCGGAGGCGGCACTTCTCGGTCTTCGGAAAGGACTGGGACTGTTCGCGAATCTTAGGCTGGCAGTGCTTTTTCCAGAGCTTCGGGATGCCAGTCCGCTTCGGCCGGATCTGGTGAAAGACGGTGTCGATATCCTGATCGTCCGGGAACTGACCGGTGGTATTTATTTCGGTAAAAGAGGCAGAGAGAAGAAGGTGGAGAAGCTTGAGGATGGTACGCCGAAGGGGGTGGAGGCCTTCGATGTGGAGTGCTATTGTGAGGCGGAGATCGAGCGGATCCTTCGGGTCGGATATAATTCGGCGATGCAGAGGAATAAGCATCTGACGGTAGTGGATAAGGCGAATATCCTGGAGACTTCGCGGCTTTGGAGATCGGTGACCGAGAAGATCAGTAAGGAGTACCCCGAGGTCGAAACAGACTTCATGTATGTGGATAATGCTTCGATGCAGCTGGTGCGCTGTCCGAAACAGTTCGACGTGATCGTCACAAGCAATATGTTCGGCGATATTCTTTCGGATGAGGCCGGCATGATCACCGGATCGATCGGCATGCTGCCGTCGGCGTCGCTGGGTGTGCCAGGAACTCCGGGTATGTACGAGCCGGTGCATGGTTCGGCGCCGGATATCGCGGGGAAGGGGATCGCGAATCCTCTGGCTACGATCCTCTCTGCGGCCATGATGCTCCGCTATTCACTCGGTCTTCCGCGTGAGGGCGCGAAGGTCGAACAGGCGGTAAGTGAAGTGCTGGCGAAGGGATTCCGCACGGCGGATATTGTCGAGAATAGGGGCGACAGCTTCCTCGGAACGAAGGAGATCACGGAGAAAGTAATCGACGAATACGAGAAACTTTAAGATTGGTTGTTAACGGAATAGCCATTTTTCAAGGGTATACTGTTATTGTATATAACCTTACGAGGAGATATCCGATATGAGTAAAAAGACATTACTGGCGGTCATCGATCTGGGATCGCTGTCTCTGCGGCTCAAGATCTTCGAGCTGGGAGATAAGTGTGCGCCGAAAGAGATCGAATCAGTCCGCAAATATCTGTCACTGGCTTCCCGGGCGTATAGTGAAGGCGTGATCCCTTCCGATCTGGCGGCTGAGATCATCGAAGTGCTTACCGGGTTTGCCGGCAAGATCCGTGAATACAAGATCAAAGAAGTCATATGCGTGGCGACGAGTGCCTTTCGCGAGGCAAGTAACCGGGCAATGGTCATCGAGCAGATCCGTGTGCAGACGGGAATCACAGTCACTGTTCTCGATAATGCGCAGGAGAGGTACTTCCATAATCTGGCGGTAAAGGAGAGCCAGCCGGATTTCGCGAAGCTTGTTTCGGAAGGTACGATGGTACTCGATATCGGTGCGGGCAGCATGCAGGCGACGCTCTATGATAAGTCCGATCTCGTGTTCAGCCAGAATACGCGTCTGGGTTCCCTTCGTGTCAGCGAGCTGCTTTCGGATCTGGTCAAGCAGACCACACATTACACGGAAGTGCTGGAGGAGTATATCTCGCAGGATCTGGCAGAGTATCACGCGATCGAGCCGAAGAATATCAAGTATAAGAATCTGATCGTATTCGGTTCGGATATGGGATTTATTAAGGCGCTGGCAGGTCAGTCTCCGAGAGAATACTGCTATCTGCCGATCGGAAAATTCGATGAGGTCCTTTCGCAGCTGCTGCATACCTCTTCGGAAAACCTGGCGAGAAAACTGGATATCCGTCCGCAGACGGCGCCGCTGCTTCTTCCGACAGCGCTCATGATCAAGAAGATGCTGGACTATACGGGGATCGACGGCGTGCATATGCCGGATGCCTCTCTTACCGAGGGTGTCATGTACGATTATGCGTGGTCCCATAAGCACTACGACCTCGTGATCGATCCGGATCAGGATCTGATCTCGGCTGCACGTCATGTGGCGAAGCGGTATAAGTCGGAGAAGAAACATATTACCTTCGTGGAGAATGCGGCGATGACGATCTTCGATGCCACGAAGAAGCTTCACGGCATGAACAGCCGGGACAGACTGCTGCTGCGTGTGGCGGCGCTGTGCCATGAGCTGGGTAAGTTCATCAATATCGCGAATCCGAATCCCTCGACATACAGTATTATCGACAGAACGGAGCTGATCGGTCTGTCTGAGCAGGAACGAAAGATCGTGGCCTTTGTCGGCCGGTACTATACCGATCCGAAGTTCTATCTGGACGCGCGGTATGCCGAGATCCCGACAGCTGATCAGGTCCGGATCAGTAAGCTGACGGCCATCCTTCGTATGGCGGATGCGCTGGACGGATCGCACAGGCAGAAGCTTCGCGATATATCGGTCTCCATGGGAACAGACGGGCTGGTCATCAGCGGAGATACCATGTATGACATGACTTACGACAAGTGGTTCTTCGAGAACCATACCGATCTGTTCGAGCAGTTCTTCAGAGTGAAAGCATTCTTACGAGTCCGGAGGAGTATCAGATGAGTACGAAGAAAGATAAGAAGGAAAAGAAACTGCAGGGCGTGTCGACCGAGGTGGCACATTCTGCTATGGATAATGCCGATATCGAGGCAGATTCAAACCGGTATTTTAACAGGGAACTCAGCTGGCTTGAGTTCAATAACCGTATCCTCTTCGAGTCCCGGGACACGAAGAACCCGCTTCTGGAAAGATTGAAATTCCTCTCGATCACCGCATCGAATATGGATGAGTTCTATATCGTCCGTGTGGCATCCCTTCGGGATCTGATGAGTGTCAGTTACGATGAACTGGATATTTCCGGAAGAACGGTGAAACAGCAACTGCAGGAGATCGACGAGAAGGCGAGAGCGGCGATGGCCCTGATGTACTCGACCTATACGCGTTCCCTGGTTCCGTCTCTTAAGAACCACAACATCCTGATGAGCGATTATGCGGATCTGGATGACCATGCGAAAGAAGTCTGCGATGACTATTTCCGGTCGACTCTATATCCGATCCTTACGCCGATGGCAGTGGATGCGTCCCGGCCGTTTCCTCTGATTTATAACCGTCAGCTTAATCTCTGCGTGCTGATCGACGAGACGGAAGAGGACCGTGAGGCCAGGCTTGCCAAGCAGGAGAAAAAAGGGAAGACTTACGAGCCGCTCTATCGGTTCGCGACGCTCCAGGTACCGACCGTCGTTCCGCGTCTCTTCGAGCTTCACCTGTCGCAAGGCGTGTGCTTCGTCCCGATCGAGCAGATCATCCGGGCCAATCTTGCCTCGCTGTTCGTAGGGTCTAAGGTCTTAAGCAGCGGATTCTACCGCGTCATGCGTAATGCTGATCTTGATATTGACGAAGATGAGGCAGAAGATCTTCTCAAGGAAATCGAGGAACAGGTCAGGAAACGCCGCTTCGGTGAGATCATCCGGATGGAGGTCAATGAAGACATGGCGCCGGAGCTTCTTAGGTTCCTGACTTCTTCTCTTAAGATCTCCAAGAAAGATGTGTTCTCGGTCAGCGGACCGATCGATCTGACGTTCCTGATGAAAGTATATGGCAAGGTCTGTGATGAGTACCCGGAACTGTGCTACCATGCATTCGCACCGGCGAAACCGAAGATGTTCCCGGATGGGGTCAATATTTTCGACGCGATCCGGAGCAAGGACAGACTGGTCCACCATCCGTACGAATCCTTCGATCCGGTGGTGGAGTTCGTCCGTCAGGCGGCGGAAGATCCGAAGGTCCTTGCAATCAAGCAGACGCTGTACCGCGTCAGCAGCAGTTCGCCGATCATTAAGTCCCTGGCGGAAGCGGCACAGAACGGCAAGCAGGTCATGGTCCTTGTTGAACTGAAGGCTCGTTTCGATGAAGAGAATAATATCAACTGGGCGAAGATGCTGGAGAAAGCAGGATGCCATGTTATCTACGGTCTTGTCGGACTGAAGACGCACAGTAAGATCACACTTGTAGTCCGTGAAGAAGAGGACGGCATCCGGAGATATCTGCATCTGGCAACTGGAAATTACAACGATATCACTGCAAAGATCTATACGGATATCGGTCTTTTTACTGCGTCGGAAACGTTCGGCGTGGATGCTTCTGAATTCTTCAACACCTTATCCGGATTCTCCGAACCACCGGAGTGGAAGCGACTGATTCCGGCACCGACCCGAATGAAGAACTACTTCCTGGAGAAGATCTCTCAGGAAGCCAAGAATGCCAGAAAAGGGAAGAAGACGCGTATCATCGCGAAGATGAATTCTTTAGTAGATGCGTCGATCATCGATGCCCTTTATGACGCATCCTGTGCAGGAGTCAAGATCGATCTGATCGTACGTGGCATCTGCTGCTTAAGACCAGGTGTGCCGGGACTGTCGGAGAATATCACGGTCCGCTCCATTACCGGCCGGTTCCTTGAGCACTCTCGTATCTATTATTTCTATAATGAAGGTCAGGAAGATATCTATCTTTCCTCTGCTGACTGGATGCCGAGAAACCTGATCCGCAGAGTCGAGCTTCTGTTCCCGGTAGAGGATCCGGACTGCAAGAAACGCGTGATGGAAGTACTCGAAGTGGAACTTGAGGATACAGTAAGAAGTCATTTCCTTGATCAATCAGGCAGTTATCACAAATTAGACCTCCGCGGCAAGAAGAAAATCGATAGCCAGGAAGAACTCCAAATAGGGTGAATCGTTTCGAATATCAAGTTCTTTTGATTAAGTGTAGTGTGAAATACACAAAAAAAGAAGAAAATAGTCAAATTCTTTGTGACAGACGTTCGATATTGTGTTAATCTTTATTTGTGAATAATCGCGAAAGCGAATATGGAGGTAGAAAAATGAAAAAGAAGTTTTTGAGTGTACTTCTGGCAGGAGCTATGCTGTTCACACTTGCAGCAGGTTGCGCTAAGAAGTCGGACAGCAAGAAGATCGGTGTTGCTATGCCGACCAAGGATCTCCAGAGATGGAACCAGGACGGCGACAACATGAAGAAGAAGCTGGAAGAGGCCGGATTTACGGTTGACCTGCAGTATGCAGGTAACGACATCCCGACACAGCAGAACCAGATCGAAAGTATGATCAACGGCGGCTGCAAGGTTCTCGTTATTGCTTCTATCGAAGGTGATTCTCTTGGTACAGTACTTGCCACAGCTAAAGAGAAGAACATCCCGGTTATTGCTTATGACCGTCTCATCATGAACACAGATGCTGTTGCTTACTATGCAACATTCGACAACTACAAAGTTGGTACTATCCAGGGTGAATATATCCGCGATCAGCTGAAGCTGGATTCCGCAGAAGGCCCGTTCAATATGGAAATCTTCACCGGTGACCCGGGTGACAACAACGCCCGCTTCTTCTACAACGGTGCTATGGATGTTCTGAGACCTTACATTGAGGCTGGTAAGATCCATGTTAAGTCCGGTCAGATCGAGTTCGAGCAGGTTGCTACACAGTCCTGGGCTACAGAGAATGCTCAGTCCAGAATGGATGCGATCATCTCCGGTAACTATGCTGACGGCACTAAGCTCGATGCAGTTCTCTGCTCCAATGACTCTACAGCTCTTGGTGTTGCGAATGCTCTCGAAGCCGGTTACACAGGTGATTATCCGATCATCACCGGTCAGGACTGCGATATCGCAAACGTTAAGAACATGATCAACGGCAAGCAGTCCATGTCCGTATTTAAGGATACACGTACACTGGCTGACCAGGTTGTTGAAATGGTTAAGGCTATCATGGAAGGTAAAGAGGCTCCGACAAACGATAAAGAGACATACAACAATGGTACGAAGGTTGTTCCGTCTTACCTCTGCACACCTGTATTTGCTGATGTAAACAACTACAAGACGATCCTGATCGAATCCGGCTACTACAAGGAGGCTGATCTGGCTTAATCTCTGTTTTCCAAATAGATTGATTTGCGAAAATTGACATGTCGAGTCCCCTTATTTTTTGGCAAGAGATTTAAGGGGACTTCTTCATGCAAGGCTACACATGAGGATTGCTAGGAGGGATAGAATTGGCAAAAATATTGCTGGAAATGAAGAATATTACCAAAACCTTCCCAGGCGTCAAAGCGTTGGACAATGTTAACCTTCAGGTAGAAGAGGGCGAGATTCACGCATTGGTTGGCGAAAACGGCGCCGGAAAATCCACGTTAATGAATGTATTAAGCGGTATCTATCCGTATGGCTCATATGAGGGGAGCATCTATTATAACGGAGAAGAGTGCCACTTTACAAATACGAAAGACAGTGAACGGAAGGGAATCGTCATTATCCATCAGGAACTGGCTCTGGTTCCTTATATGACGATCGGTGAGAACATGTTCCTCGGAAACGAGCAGGGTTCTCGCTATAAAATTGATTGGAACGAAACTTACGGGAAGGGAAATGAATATCTCCGTATCGTCGGATTATCCGAATCTTCCCGTACATTGATCAAAGATATCGGTGTAGGCAAGCAGCAGCTCGTTGAGATTGCTAAAGCATTGGCCAAGAACGCGAAACTGCTGATCCTTGATGAACCGACATCTTCTCTGAATGAATCAGAATCCAGACATCTCCTGGATCTGCTTCTTAAGTTCAAGTCTGAAGGAATGACTTCGATCATTATTTCCCATAAGCTGAACGAAGTTTCCTACGTAGCAGACAAGATCACGGTTATCCGTGACGGTATGACGATCGAGACACTGACCAAGGGTGTCGACGATCTGTCGGAAGCACGTATCATCAAGGGCATGGTCGGCCGAGAGATCTCTGACCGATTCCCGAAGCGTACTTCGCATATCGGTGAGGTCTGCTTCGAAGTCAAGAACTGGAATGCTTACCATCCGCTCTATTCGGAGAGAAAGATCGTTGATAACGTAAGCTTCAACCTCAGAAAGGGTGAAGTGCTTGGTATCTCCGGTCTGATGGGCGCAGGACGTACCGAACTTGCGATGAGTATCTTCGGTAAGTCATATGGTGAGAACATCACAGGTACTTTGATTAAAGACGGAAAAGAGTTACACCTGCATTCGGTTAAGGATGCGATCAAGAACAAGATCGCGTATGTCACCGAAGACCGTAAGGGTAACGGACTGATCCTGAGTAATGCCATCAAGACCAATACGACTCTTTCGAATCTCAAGGGTGTCAGTTACAGAGGCATCATCGACAGAGATAAAGAGTATAAGGTGGCGGTGGACTACAAGGAGAAACTTCGCACCAAGACTCCGACGGTCGAACAGCATGTCGGAAATCTCAGTGGTGGTAACCAGCAGAAGGTCTTGCTGGCGAAGTGGATGTTCGCAGATCCGGATGTACTTATCCTCGACGAACCGACAAGAGGTATCGATGTCGGCGCCAAGTACGAGATCTACTGCATCATCAACCAGCTTGTAAGCGAAGGAAAATCAGTCATCCTGATCTCCTCGGAAATGCCGGAACTCCTGGGTATGTGTGACCGTATCTATGTTATGAGTGAAGGTAAGTTCGTGGGTGAACTTTCCGGTGAGGAAGCGACACAGGAGAAGATCATGTCCATGATCATCAATGTCGATAACTACTCGGAAGAACAGAACAATAATGAAGTAGGAAAGGAGTCGAATGATGAACAGCAGAACTAAAGTACTTGATTTTATCAATAAGTACACCATGGTCATCGTGTTGGCCCTGGTCATCATTTTCTTTAGTATTCGGACAGGAGGAGATATCCTTCTTCCAAGTAACGTAAGTAACCTGATCTCACAGAATGCATATGTATTCGTACTGGCCACAGGTATGCTTCTTTGTATCCTTACCGGTGGTAACATCGATCTTTCCGTCGGATCCGTTGTTTGCTTCGTCGGTGCCGTGGGGGCAACCCTCATGGTTTCGAAGAATGTGAACCCGGTTGTGGCTGTGATCATTATGTTTGTGATCGGTACGCTGATCGGTGCATGGCAGGCATTTTGGATTGCATATGTGCGTATCCCTCCATTCATCGTTACCCTTTCCGGAATGTTGATATTCCGTGGTTTGAGTAACGTTGTTCTGGATGGTATGACCGTTTCTCTTCAGAATGTTGCCGGATTTGTTAAGGTTTTCGGTGGTGGTGCGAACTGCTACATCCCGGATTTTATCGGTGGTTCCGGAAGCAGCCTGAATATCACTTGTCTTGTAGCTACCGGTTTGGCGATTGTGATCCTCGTTCTGATCATGGTCAAAAATCGTGCAACGAGACTTAAGAAGAATTATGAAGTCGAAAACATGGGACCGTGGCTGACGAAACTGATCATCATCGCTGTTGTAATCGGTGCATTCGGCTTCCGTCTTTCTCAGCACAAGGGTATCCCGAACGTTCTCGTCATCGTTATCGGTGTAATCATTATCTATTCCTACATCACATCGAATACTACGACCGGCCGTTATTTCTATGCGGTTGGTGGTAACGAGAAGGCGACGAAACTCTCCGGTATCGATACCAATAAGGTGTACTTCCTGGCATATACCAACATGGGACTTCTTTCGGCTCTGGCCGGTATGGTTACCATCGCACGTATGACCTCGGCTCAGCCGACATATGGTCAGAACTACGAGATGGACGCGATCGCATCCTGCTTCATCGGTGGTGCTTCCGCATACGGCGGAATCGGAACTGTTCCTGGCGTTATCATCGGTGCTCTCCTGATGGGTGTTATCAACCTCGGTATGTTCTCCATGGGTGTTGACCAGAACATGCAGAAGGTCGTTAAGGGTCTCGTTCTTCTTGCTGCCGTTATCTTCGACGTAGTAAGTAAGCGTGGCGGTAAGCTGATGGCGAAGAATTCCTGAGCCACTGCTTAATAAAGTCATAAGCGAGGGGGCTGTCTTCGAAGTGGGTCTTCACTTCGAAGACGCCTCTTTTTTATGTCCGGATGATGTAGTACGCCCCGATCATGTCGCTTTTTCGTGTGAAAATTGCAAGAAACAGGTAATTGATGGTAAAATAACATTTAGCCGTTATGGCTGATTCTTAAGAAACCCGAGGAAGTCATCCATGGATCTTTCTGTGGTCATGCCCGCTTATAACGAGGGAGATCATATATATACCAATCTGCTGAAAACAGACGAGATCCTTTCCGGGTTCTGCCAATCCTATGAGATCGTCTGTGTCAATGACGGAAGTAAGGATAATACGGAACAGGAGATCCGAAGAGCGATGGAACAATGCGGCCGGATCCGTATCGTTTCCTATATGCCCAACGGTGGTAAGGGACATGCGATCAAAAAGGGTGTTGAAGCTTCCTTAGGAGACCGGATCGCGTTCCTGGACTCGGACCTGGACCTTTCTCCGGATCACTTCGAAGATTTCCTTTCTCACATGGATTCAGAGAAGGCCGATGTCGTGATCGGTTCGAAGATGCATAAAGAATCGAAGCTTGATTATCCACCGCTTCGCAGATTCATCAGTTTCGGGTACTATGTGATGCTGCGGGTGCTTTTTCATCTGCATGTGCATGATACCCAGACCGGGATCAAACTCTATCGTGGTGATCTGCTGAAAAGGATCGTTCCGGATGTTATGACACGGGGATTTGCGTACGATATTGAGCTTCTTGCCGTAGCCAATGAAATGGGCGCGAAGATCATCGAGCGTCCGATCCGGCTTGTATTTACCCGTACGGGCGGTTTCTCCAGGATCCGCATGTCGGATATCTGGCAGGTTTTTAAAGATACTTTCAAAATACGAAAGAAAATCGGGAAAATGCGTAAAGAGAAGAGAAAGGCAGGGAAGGTAAATGGCTGAGAAGTACGATTATCTTGTGGTTGGAGCAGGGTTGTACGGTGCGGTGTTCGCACACGAAGCAAAGAAACGCGGGAAGAGTGTACTGGTGCTCGAGAAGCGTCCGCATATTGCTGGAAATGTATACTGCGAAGATGTCGAAGGCATCAAGGTACACACGTATGGCGCGCATATCTTCCACACCAATAACACGGAAGTGTGGGAATACCTGAATCAGTTTACGGAGTTTAACCGTTTTACGAACAGCCCGGTGGCGAACTATAAGGGTGAACTCTATTCGCTTCCTTTTAACATGTATACATTTAACAAGATGTGGGGAGTTGTCACTCCGCAGGAGGCCATGGCCAAGATCGAGGAACAGAAGTCGGAGATGGCTGGTAAAGAACCCTCGAATCTGGAAGAACAGGCGATTTCGCTGATCGGAAGAGATATCTTCGAGAAACTGGTTAAGGGGTATACGGAGAAGCAGTGGGGAAGAGACTGCAAGGATCTTCCGGCATTCATCATTAAGAGACTCCCGGTACGCCTTACATTCGACAATAACTATTTTAATGCGCTCTATCAAGGTATTCCAACGAAGGGGTATACGAAGATGGTAGAGAATATGCTGGAGGGGATCGAAGTCCGCTGCAATACGAACTACCTCGACGATAAAGATATGTGGAATGAGATGGCAGACAAGGTCATCTACACAGGTCCGATCGATGCCTATTTCGGGTACGCTCTGGGATATCTTCAGTACCGTTCGGTGCGTTTCGAGACGGAGCTTCTGGATATGCCGAATTTCCAGGGGAATGCTGCGGTGAACTATACCGACAGAGAGACGCCGTGGACACGTATTATCGAGCATAAGTGGTTCACTTTCGGAAAAGATGAAGAGGGAAAGGATCTTCCGAAAACCGTTATCAGCCGCGAGTACAGTTCGGAATGGAAGCCGGGAGATGAGCCTTACTACCCGGTCAACGATGAAACGAACGGGGCGCTCTATGGCAAGTACCGTGAACTGGCTGATCAGGAAACGAAAGTCATATTCGGCGGACGTCTGGGTGAGTATAAATACTATGACATGGATGCGGTCGTTGCATCGGCGCTGTCTATGGTCAAAGAAGAGTTGAAATGATACATTGTAAATAACTGATGCCGTAAGGGAGGAACAGTGAAATGGATGATCTGTATATTGTAATGCCGGCCTATAATGAGGAAGCGAACATCGAATCAGTGGTTTCGGCCTGGTATCCGGTCCTTGAAGGAAAGGGCGAAGGATCCCGCCTGGTTGTAGCGGATAGCGGAAGTGTCGATAAGACCCACCCAATCCTGCTTTCGCTTAAGGAAAAATACCCGAAACTTGAAGTGCTTCCGGATACGCTGAAGCAGCATGGCCCGAAGCTGATCGCGCTCTATAAATATGCCATCGCACAGGGCGCGGATTATATCTTCCAGACTGACTCGGACGGACAGACGAATCCGGCAGAATTTGCGAAATTCTGGGAACTTCGGAATACCCATGATGCGATCCTGGGTAACCGTGTCGTACGCGGCGACGGTAAGTCCAGAAAGTTCGTCGAGAACTTCCTGTGTTTCCTTCTGAGACTGCACTTCGGTGTAAAGGTCAAGGACAGTAATGCCCCCTTCCGTCTCATGAAGTCTTCCCTGGTGAATAAGTATGTGGGCAGATTCAGAGAGGATTATAATCTTCCGAATGTCATGCTGACGACTTTCTTTGCTTACTATAAGGAGAACTACACGCTTCGCGAAATCACCTTTAAGCCGCGTCAGGGAGGCAAGAACTCCATTAACATTAAGAAGATCATCAAGATCGGCTGGGCAGCGCTTGCGGATTTCCGTGCTTTTAAGAAGGAAATGAAGAAGGGCTGATCATTCCGGTAAGTACAATTATAGAAAGAACGATCTGAAATATGAGTGAAGAAAAGAAGAAGGAGACTTCTGCTTCGGTAGAAGAAACCCAAGACCGGCAGACGCACGCTGCGAAAGAAGCGGTGCATGCGGATCCGTCTATTGAAGCCATGACCCGTGACGAGGCGATGGAGTACTTCCAGCTGCCGGCATGGGGAAAGAGAGAGGATCTCGACAAACAGTTCTGGAAACTCTGCAAGATCTATCAGGCGAAGAAAGACGAACAGAAGCTGGCAGACATCTCTGCTGCCTATGCGATCGCAACCGGTGAACGGGACCGCAAAAGAGAAGAGAAACTCGAAGAAGATACGGCGAAGCATTACTTCGGAAAGACGAAGAAGCAGTGGGCGGAATTCTGGCACTATGAGTGGTGGAAATTCGCGATTGCTGCTGCCGCCATCGTGATTATCGTCGCGGTGGTCCAGTATTTCTTCCTGGAACCGAAGACGGACTTCCGTGTTGCTTCCATCGGACACTTCTCGCAGAATACAGAACTTCTTGCCGATTACATGAAAGAGAACTACGGACTTACGAATCCGGATGTGGATTTCGCCAATGTCGTCTCCGATAATGATGAAGGCGAAGAGGTCGAACCTTATGCCACTTCGAAGGCGGCATCGCTGATAGCCGTGAAGCCGGATATCCTGGTCCTGGATGCGATGACGGCGCCTGCCTATGTCATGGGAGAGAATACGATGAATCTTGACGATGTGTATGCACAGATGCAGGCGACGTGGAGCGCGGAAGAACTCTCCCATATCGAGCCGTACATGTATTCGAAGGCTAGATTCTACGAAGAGTATGCAGATACGCTTCCTCAGGATTACAGGGAAGATCTCGATGAACTGACTGAGGAAGATTATATCGAGCATGTCTATGGGTTTAAGGTAAACGATGAGATCGACCGTCTGAGCTTAGGGTATACGGTCAAGTGGAAGAAGACGGATCCTTGTATCATCATCAGTGTCAATATCGGCAGCATACAGGTGGATAAGGCAACGGATATTATGCTGAAAATGCTGAAGGATATCTCTGCTTTCCGAACGATGTATCTGGAAACCCATCCGTACGCGGAGTCAACGGACTGATCACGGATTAAGCGTCGGTCGGATCAGAGCTTCTATTTCCTCAGAAGAAAGGGCATACATCTCGCCGGGTTTCTGCCCCTCATGAAGAGTCAGGGAACCCATGCTTTCCCGGTGAAGGGCAATGACGGAACGGCCGGTCGCGGCCAGCATGCGCTTGACCTGGTGCGTCTTTCCTTCTGTGAGGGTTAATCGGCATTGCTGGTCCGAAAGAAGGATAAGCTCCGCGGGCTTCAGTTTCTCGGGGGCATGTCCTGTTTCGGTGAGAGTCATTCCCTTAGAAAAAAGCACAACTTCCTTTTCTGTCAGTGCGTCTCCGCTATACGTCACGAGGTAGACTTTCTTCTGATGCCATTTCGGGCTGGTGAGCCGATGGGACAGCTCGCCGTCATTGGTAAGAAGCAGTACGCCCGTCGTATGGTAATCCAGTCTTCCGACAGGAGAAATCTTCTTCGTCCGAAGGGAAGGAGGGAGTAGATCCCCGACACAGAAAAGACGGTCGTCCGACATGGCGGTGAGGCATTCGTCCGGTTTATAAAGACAGTAATACAGGTAGCGGGAAGAGGTGATGGGCTGGCCGTCAAGTGTCAGGAAACGAGCCTGCTCTTCCGCGATCTGGAAGGCAGGATCGGTCAGTACATCTTCACGTAGACGTACGCGTCCGGAACGCAGAATATCTTTGACTTCAGATCGCGTTCCATACCCTGAATTTGCTAATAATTTATCCAGTCTCATGCCAGTATTATAACAAAATCGCCAGTTTTTCTCGCATGTAAAATGTAAAAACTTGTGTTATAATAAACATGTAAGTTTCAAAATGAGGGATACTATGGCTGCAAGTATTATCAATATCAAAGAAGGAATGCCTAAAGTTGATGTTGCCACCCGTAAATTACGGCTGGAGCTGAATACATTGCGCCGTGTCGGAGTCAATCAGGTGAAGATCATTCACGGATATGGTTCGACAGGAAAGGGCGGTGTGATCAAGTCCGCCACCCATGAAGTACTGCGTACGATGCAGAATGAAGGCAAGATCAGTCTTTTCTGTCCGGGTGAGCAGTTCGGTCCCTTCGAGACGCTCGGTAAGTCCATCGTGGAGAAGTGTCCTTCTTTCCGTAATGATCCGGATTGGGCGAAGGCCAATGACGGGATCACTGTGGTACTTATCCGATGAAAATTTCCTGGAACGATTTTGTGGAAGAATGCAGGTCCTGCCAGGCCTGTCCGCTGGCGCAGACCCGAAAGAATGTCGTGATCTACCGTGGAAGTGTAGTCGCGCCGATCATGTTCGTCGGGGAAGGCCCGGGTGCTACGGAGGATGAACAGGGATTGCCGTTCGTAGGCCAGGCGGGAAGGCTTCTGCAGCTGCTTCTGGATGCACAGGGATTTAAGGAGAAGGATTTCCATATTGCCAATGTGGTCAAGTGCAGGCCGCCGGAGAACCGTGTTCCGACGGATGCAGAAGCATCGGCCTGTAAGAAGCTTCTCGGTAAGCAGATCCTGATCGCCAAGCCGAAGATCATCGTTCTTCTCGGGAAGACAGCCTATACGCTGTTTACGGGAGATAAGAATGCGAAGATGACACAGATCCGCGGGGTATTCCTCGAGAAGAACGGATATCTGATCCTGCCGACGTTTCATCCTGCGTATATTCTCCGGAACAATAATGAGCGCATCAAGCTTTGGCAGGATATCGCCATGGTCAGAAGGAAGGCGGAGGAACTTGGATTCATGGAGCCGCTCCCGACTCCGCCGGATATGCCTTCATCCCGGCCTTCTGCCGATTAGAAGATCGCGCACAGGAGAGAAAGAAAGTCTTTTCTTCACATCTTGGGCATTTTCTTCTGAAATCGGAGCAAAAAAGTCTTGCGCGAAGGGAATAGTTTTGGTATACTTTTTTCCGTTGATTAACAACATTGCCGAATTGTGTAAGGGTAGCACTCCGGTTTCTGGCACCGTCTGTCTGGGTTCGAATCCTAGTTCGGCAGCCATACAGCAGATATGCATGCTGTTTGATCCGCAGATTTCCGAAAAGGGAATCTGCGGATTTCTTTTTCATATGAAAGTAAATGAAAATATCTCGTTGACAAGTGAAACGGATGCATTTATTATATATTCGCTTTGAAAATAGTGATAAGTGGGGATGATCCTTTGATTAATATCGATAGAAGAAAAACGATACTTGAAATTCTGGAGAATGAGAGCCGTATTTCTACCACGGATCTGCAGACCCGTCTGGGTGTCACCGGTGCGACGGTCCGAAGTGATCTTCGGGATCTGGAAAGAGAAGGCGCGATCGTGCGTTTCCATGGCGGAGCCAGGATGTCTGATTCCGTGAAGCAGTCTTCCAACCCGGAGAACTACATGTGGAGATCGGTTATGTGCGTGGCCGAGAAGACTGCCATCGGCAAAGAAGCCGGCCGTTTCGTACATGAAGGCGAGACGATCTTTATCGATGCCAGTTCCACGACCTTTCATATGATCCCGTTTATCAGCAAACTGGATAATATTACTATCGTAACGAACGGTATCCATACCGCGATGGAAATCCAGAGATACAGTAATTTCAGAACCGTTCTGGTAGGTGGCGTCCTTCGCCCGCATTCCGGCGCGATCGAGGGGCTTCTGTGTGAAGAAATGCTCCGCCACATCAGCGGCGACAGTTATTTCGTATCGGGAAACGGATTCTCTATTAACTCGGGCCTGACCGGTCACAATTTCTATGAACTGGAACTGAAGAAGCGTTTCGCGGAGAAGTGCAAGCGATGCATCGCTCTCGTCGACTCGTCGAAGCTCAATTCGGATTCGGCCTCTTCGTTTATTCCTGCGGAGAAGATCAATGTCCTGATCACGGATTCCGGTATATCCGATCAGATGGCCCAGGAGATCCGTGATTTCGGAATCGAACTTGTCATCGCCCAATTAGGCTGAACCTTTCTTCACGTACTCAGAAGAAGCGATCTTCTGCTTGAGCTGCTTCGGCGTAATATTCTTATGCTTCTTAAACTGCGTGATGAAGTAGCTGGATGTGGAGAATCCGGTATCAAGGGCGATCTGGCTTATGCTTCTGGACGTGGTGATCAGGAGTTTCTCCGCTTCCGTCAGACGGACGAACAGCAGATAGTCGGAGAAAGTCTGCCCCATACAGTTCCGGAAGAAACGGGAGAAATAGCTGTAGCTCATATTACACATCTTCGCCATCTTCTCGGCAAGGACCGGCTGCATATAGTTCTCATGAATGTGATCGAGTACCTGGTTTAAACGAAGAAGGTCTTCTTGGCGAATCGAAGATGTCTTATACAGCGAAAGACCGCTCTGTTCCATCCGCCGCAAGTACCAAAGGAAGATGCGGAGGATATCGGCCCGGATCGCCAGTTCGTACCCGGTCTCCTGCGTAGTGAATTCCCGGTGATAATCACGGATATATTCCGGGATGCGTGTGCCTTCCAGTTCTTCCTTCGTGGCCAGAAGAGAGAAGTCGCTCTCGGATGCATTTCCGGCCGAAGCTGTCCGGAAAGGAAGGATATACTTAGCGCCGGTACTGTATACGGGACTTGTGAAGATCAGGGCAGGATCAAACTGCAGGCAATAATACTCGCAGGGTTCGAAATGCCGGAAAGTGTGGACTTCGTTCACGTTGATCAGGAGCATGTCTCCTTCGTGGACCAGAATGTTCCGGTTCGACATGGACGCGTAGAAACTGCCACGGATCCCGTAGATGATCTCAATAAACTCGTGGTAGTGCGGCGGCACTTCACGGGATGGATTCTCATTGTCCAAAAAGTGAAGACAGGAAGCGATCGCTCCCGACAGGTGCACCCGGTGAAGATCCTCATACAGAGCCTCACCCGTCTTTAGATCACGCTTCATTTCCATAACTGTACGCACTCCGATCGAATTAAAGTACCTTCAGAATACCATTATCGGACAAAGAAATAAAGAAAAAGAGCAAAATAGTGCAATTTTTATTTGCCTGTGCCCTCTGTATCCGGCTCCGGGTCGATGCCGTGGACAACAGAGGAGACGGCTTCGATGAATTCGAGAGGGGAGACACCCAGTGCCAGAAGGATCGCATAGAGCTTCTTGATCGACGGATTGGCGCATCCGCGCTCGATCTCACAGTAGTAGGAATGATTGGTGCCACTTGTGCTGCTGACCTTGATCTGGGAGAGATCTTTCTGCAGACGGATGTTGCGGATCGTATAGCCAATGATCTTATATAGATCCATTTCCGGTGCCTCCTTTCGGGTGGAGAATCGTTCTTGCTTTCATCTTACAACCGGGCGAATCAATTGGTAAGTGTGAAAGAGAGAGTTTCTCTTCTTTTTCTGCGGAATGCCGAACGTAGCAGAAGAATTATACTTTCTGTGTATATTCTTCCATTTATTCTTCTATAGGGACGAGAAAACAGGACAAAGTTGTCGTATAATAGAATGAAGTGAGAAATAGCGGAAAGGTACCGATTCTTTTTATGGCGCAAAGTAGTGATATTCGTTTGCCGTCCTGGATCTCTCCGGGAATGGTGTTCCAGCAGGGTGTGCCTGTGATCCTTCGAGGTGAGGTGGAGTCTGCGCAGACTCCGGTCACGCTGGAAGTTATGAAGGACCCGACCGACGGTCGTAAAGTATCGAAACTGGATACGGACTATGGTGTTATCCTGAGCCTGGAGACAGTCTCGGATGATAACGGCGGTTTCCGGTTCGAGCTTCCGGCTTACCGCTCCTCCACCGACGCATATACACTCGTTTTCCATTCGCTTACCAAGACTCTGACGATCGAGGACTGCCGATGCGGAGATGTGTGGCTCATGTTCGGTGGACGTCCGATCTCCTCGGCCATATCGGAGACCTCGGCACCGCGTACACCGCTTAAGAAAGATGTCATGCCGCTTCTTCGTTTCTATTCTCCGAAGAGAAATGTACTGGATCAGGTTGAAGCGCTTTCTTATGAGCCGATCCTGAATACGGACGACAGTAACTGGATACGTATCCGGGATACGAAGGAACTGGCGAAGGTCTCGTCTGTTGCCTTCTCCTATGCATACCATCTGGCAGAGCAGCTTCACTATCCGGTAGGAATCCTGGATCTGGCTGAAGAGTATGCACCGATCTACCGCTGGCTCTCCCATCAGGGGATCGATGCCAATGAGACGATCCGGAATTACCTCGAAGAGAGGAATCTGTACTTCGATGAAGAAGGCTGGCGTGTCAATATTGCCCGTCTTACGGATAAAAAGGATGCGATCCTTTCCGGAACCATCCTGAAGGATGAAGACGGAGAAGCGAAGAGCGAAGAGTCCTTCGTCTTCGAAGATGAAGAGAAGATCGATGTTCCGGTCGATCCGGAAGGCGCACTGGCCTTCGAAGATCAGAAGGCGGGGAAGGTCTCCGGGGACGGGGAAGAGAACCAAGAAGAGAAACCGGAATCTGACGAAGAACCGAAGAATGAGACAGAGGGTGGAGAAAATGAAGAGGACGAGGATGTCCCGCCGCTTTCTTTCCCGACAGAAGAACTGAAGCATTTCGAGAAGCAGAAGAACAATCATGACCTGATCAACTCCATGATCCCTTCTGCCGAGACGGTCGAGACGGAGACTCTCGTTTCGGAAGCGGCGCACCGTCCGCTTGTCGGTCCGGCCGATATGATGTCCGTTTTCTATAACCACAAACTGGCACCGCTCTGTGACTTGAGTATCCGTGGTATCGTTTTCGCGCCGGATGCTTCCGATGCACAGATCGGCAAGCCCTATACGGCGATGGTCCGTCAGCTCCTGATGGATCTTGCCGGGGTATTCGGTCCCAGGGAGATCACGGACAAGCATCAGGTGCCATCGTTTATCATTATGCAGCTGCATCCGGATGTAATGGATCCGGAGCATCCGTACCGCCATGTCGAGTTTAATGAGAACCTGTGCGCGATACGAAGAAGGTTCCCGATGCCGATCGGTATCCTGGGACAGCACGATCTGCTGCTTCCGAATAAAGCGGTCTCCTTTACGTTAGGCCGCCGTCTGTCCTGTATTGCACTGGGTCTTCACTTCACTCCGAAGATGCCGGCATCCTGCCCGGAATGTGTCGGTGTAGAAGTGATCGGTAATAAAGTCATGCTGTCCTTCGACAATACGGTCGATGGTCTCCGCCTTTCCGAGACGGAGTCGATCCTTCGCGGATTTGCCGTCTGCGATGAAAGCCGCGTGTACGTACCGGCACAGGCAAGGATCCTGCACGGTGTGCGCGTTATGGTCTGGAACGACGATGTCCTCGACCCGGTCGGTGTCACATACGGATACTGCCCGATCCCGCATCAGGCAACATTCCGGAACCGTATCGATCTTCCGGTACTGCCTTTCCGGTTCGACCGGATCCCGTCCGAGTACTGTCCGGATCTGACCTTCACGGCCTGTGAAGATATTGATTTCATCGGCAAAAGGACTTGGGACAGTGATTTCGAGCGGTTGGAGACATATCAGATCAGGAAGGGAAAAGCCACGATCTTCCGTGAAGTGATGAATAAGACGCAGGGCGCCGCATCTCTGCGGATCGAATATGAACCGGAGAACAGTCTTCTCTCATTCGGACCGGTACTGTCTTATGCTTCTGTAATGGCACCGCTCCGGTTCTCGAAAGCGAGAAGGATCTGCCTGGATGTTTTTAATCCGGATCAGGTCGAGAAGACGATGCAGATCTCGGGATTCCGGGGCGAGGCGACGATCCAGATCGGGCTTAGGTGGCAGACGATCACGCTGAACTGGGCGTCATTCGATGACATGCAGATATCGGAACTGATGTTCACCATATTCGACAGACAGCGCTCCGGCGCCATCTATATCGATAACATCCGCTTCCTGCCGTAACAGGAAAACCAGAAAGGAGATACGCGATGGTCGAGGATCTATTACCGGCATTTGAAAAGAGTATCCTGGAGTCTTCCGGATCCATACCGGTCGTATTCGAAGGCGTAGAGCACTGCTATGAGACTTCCACGCCCTTTCCGACTGCGAGCCGGCACACCTCTCACGAACTTCTGTATCTCCGCCGTGGCAAGTGCGAATTCACGATCAACGGAAAAATCGTACAGGTCACGAAGGGTACGACGCTGATCATCCGTCCGCAGGTGACGCACTCCGTACGTGTGCTGGAAGGTCCGGCCGATATGGTCGTGCTGTATTTCGGTTTCTCCTCGGATATTGCCAAAGCGCAGCAGGCGCTTCTGTCGAAGCCGAAGGATACACAGCCCATGTCGAACGGAAGACTTCGCGGCGGACCGACGGTGCCGTTTTTCCAGGAGAATGTTTCTTCGCTGCCGCTGGAATACTTTCTGGACTTCGCCCAGGGTGACAGCTCGATGGGAGACGGGTCTACGTATCTCATGATCTCCGGCAAGAGCCGTCAGGCGATCGGAGTTCTGGCGGAGCGGATCATGAGAGAGAGCCGTCAGGATGCCTATGCGAAGGACATGATGATGCAGATCCTGACGATGGAGCTTCTGATCACACTGTCCCGTGCGCTTCGGGAAGAATGGGAGGAGAGCCTCCGTGTCAAGAACGGCAAGGCCAGAGAACTGGTCCTTATAGCGAGAGACTATCTCGATGAGAACTACGACCGCGGTGTCACTGTGGCGGAAACGGCCGCCTACGTATTTCTGAGCCAGGGTTACTTTACCAGAGCTTTTCGCGATGAATTCGGCATCAGCCCGATGAACTATCTCATGCAGATCCGGATCGAAGCGGCTTGCCGCCTGCTGACGCAGAAAGAAATCAAGGTCAGTGGTATTGCGACATCTGTAGGCTTCTCCAGTCCGCAGAGGTTTAATGTGGCTTTTCGTAAGCAGAAGGGCATGACGCCCATGGAATACAGACATAAATATGCAGAATAAGGAGACTTGAAATGAGCGTATATGATGACGATTTCCGTGTCCCGGAAGAAAGCCGGAAAGGCATGGATCTCGAAAGGATCGAAAAAGCGGTAAGAGAGATCCTGATCGCAGTCGGGGAAGATCCGGACAGAGAGGGACTTCTTGAGACACCGAACCGTGTGGCGAGAATGTATGGTGAGGTCTTCTCCGGACTTCACAGAGATATCAGCAAGGATATCAAGACGTTTACGTCTGAGGACGATGAGATGATCCTCATCGGCGATATCCCGTTCTATTCGATGTGCGAGCATCACCTGCTCCCGTTCCATGGTAAAGCCCATGTCGTCTATGTGCCGAGAAACGGGAAGATCCTCGGTCTTTCGAAAGTGGCACGTATTGTGGATACACTGTCCCGTAAACCGCAGCTTCAGGAACGCCTGACTTCGGAGATCGCGGATACGATCGAGCGTGCGGTCGATGCCATGTCCGTATGTGTCGTGATCGAAGCGGAACACCTCTGTATGACGATGCGCGGTATCCGTAAGCCGGGTTCGAAGACGGTTACTTCGGCGATGCGCGGCGGCTGCCGTTCGGATGCAAGGACCCGTTCGGAGGCGCTGGCGCTGATCAACCGCCCGAGGAATATCCTCTGATTACCGGGTGAGCGATATGGCCGGGACGGAAAACGGAAACAGGATATGGAGCTGTAAGGGACTGGAACTGGATTACAGCCGCCTTCTGGTGATGGGAATCCTGAATGTGACGCCGGATTCTTTCTCGGATGGAGGCATGTTCTATACACCGGATCATGCTGTGCTGCGTGCCCGTGATCTGGAAAAAGACGGCGCCGATATTCTGGATATCGGTGCAGAGTCGACCAGGCCCGGAAGCGAGGCGATCTCTGCAGACGAAGAACTGTCCCGCCTGATACCGGCGCTGGATCTGATCTCGCAGAATGTGAAGATTCCGATCTCGGTGGATACCTATAAGAGTAAAACAGCCCGTGAGGCACTGAAATTCGGTGCTTCGATCGTAAATGACGTATGGGGGCTTCAGTATGATCCGGCCATGGCCGAAGTCGTCGCCGAGAGTGGTGCGGGCGTAGTCGTCATGGCTAATTACACGGATCCGAAGAGATTCTCCCGTGAAGGAAATATCGTGGATGACTGTCTTCGTTTCTTCGAAACGAGCATGAAGATCGCAGATTCTGCAGGGATCGGCAGGTCAAAGATCCTCTTCGATCCGGGGATCGGATTCGGAACGGATACGAAGGAGGCGATCGAACTTCTTCAGGCGATACCCAGGATACAGAAAGAGGGCTATCCTCTTCTTATCGGACCGTCGAGAAAACGCTTCATCGGTGAAGTGCTCGGTGGCGTGCCGGCACAGGAAAGAGACGCGGCGACTGCTTCGGTTGCCGTGTATGTCAGAGCGAAGAATGCGGCGTGTATACGTGTGCATAACGTCTTCGAAACAGTATCGGCGCTTCGGATGCAGGATGTACTCGATTCATAAGAAGGAGGAACTTTCGTGGATAAAATCATACTTTCCAACATGAGATTCCGAAGCCATTCCGGCGTTCTTGAGGAAGAGAAGAGAGACGGCCAGGATTTCGTGGTGTCACTGGAACTGGAGCTGGAGAATATCCCTGCCTGCCGGACGGATAATATCTACGATACGGTGGATTACGGTGCGGTGTTTCAGATGGTCAGGGACTATCTGGAAACGACAGGATGTAATCTGATCGAATATATGGCGGAGAACATCATTATCCGTGTATTTCAGAAATACAGCAGTATCGAAAGGATCACCTGCGAGATCAAAAAGCCGAATGCACCGATCGATGGGGATTTCGATTATATGGGCGTGGTGATTACGAGAGAGAGGGATGAAATGGAGAATTTCCTATGACAGAAGCGTATCTTTCTTTAGGAAGTAATATCGGGGACCGTCTGGAGAACCTGAGCCGTGCCGTAGCACTTCTCGACCGGGAGGAAGAAGGGGTAAGAGTCTTGGATGTTTCGCCGGTATTCGAGACGAAGCCGGTTGGGTATAAGGATCAGGATGATTTTCTGAATATCTGTGTAAAGATTGAAACGGACCTGGAACCCTTGGCGCTTCTTTCTTTCTGCCAGCGTATCGAGGAAACGCTTCTGCGTGTCCGGACGATCCGGTGGGGTCCGAGGACCATCGATGTGGATATACTGACCTACGGGGATCTGAAGATGAATACACAGAGGCTTACGATCCCGCATCCGAGGATGGAAGATCGGGGATTCGTCCAGGTGCCGCTTCTTTTCCTCCGGGGCAGTAAGGAGATTCCGGAGAAATGGAAAGAAGACGTCCGGTACTTCGGGGAGCTGCCTCGGTCTTTCGGAGTTGATTGATACGGGAAAACCGATATAATAGAGATGTTTCAGTGAATAGATACATGGAGGTATTGAATGGCCGAACAGGAAACCAATAAGAATAACAATCGCGTAGCTCCGGCGGGAGCGCCTGCTTCCGGAGAAAGACCGCCGAGAAACAATAATAACCGTAACCGGAAGAGAAAACCGGGAAATGGCGGCAACCACGGTGGGAATCCGAACCGCGAAAGAAATAACTATAACCGCAATAACCGTTCCAATAACGAAGGCGGAGCGCCTCGTGAGGACAGAAGACAGGATAAAGAGAGAACTTCCGGTGCGGGTGGATCGGACAGACCGGAGAGAAGAGAGTACCGCTCCGAGAGAAAGAACTTCGACAGAAATAATCAGGACCATCGCGAGAACCGCGAAGGTCGTGAAGGACGCCAGAAGAACTGGAACCGCCGCCGTCCGGCAGAGGAGACTCTGGAAGATATCCGTAAGGATAACGAGCGGATCGAGAAGGATATCTGGCTCGAGATCGCCAGCATCCATTCTGTGAAGCTGGACTGATTTTAGTATATAATGATTGTATGGAAGAAGGAGGCGTGATGAGATGAGTGGTTTGTTTGTTACCTTCGAGGGAATTGACGGTTGCGGCAAAACCACGCAGATCGAGATGCTTTCTTCCGATCTGAAAGCAAGCGGCATCCCGTATGTGCTGATCCGGGAACCCGGAGGAACACAGATCGGGGAGAAGATCCGTACGATCCTGCTGGATAAAGCAAACAGCGGGATGCATGCCAGAACGGAGCTTCTTCTTTATGAGGCGGCCAGAGCGCAGATCGTAGAGGAACGGATCCGTCCGGAACTGGAACTTGGGAAAGTCGTGATCTGTGACCGGTTCTTCGATTCGACGGTAGCCTATCAGGGTATCGCGAGAGATCTGGGACTGGAAGCGGTCGATTACCTAAACCGCTGGAGTACGGCTGGACTTGCACCGGATATTACGTTCCTTCTTGATCTTGATGAACAGACGGCCTATAAGAGGCGTCATGGAAGATCAGACGAGGAAGACAGGCTGGAAGCCGAAGGCCTGGCATTTATGAAGAAAGTCCGTGAAGGCTATCTGCTTACGAGCAGGAATCAGCCACGGATACAGGTGATTCCGGCAACGGATACGCCTGAGGTGATCTATCAGAAGATCAGGAAAGCTGTCTGGGAGGTATTAAATAGATGAAACTTGTATTTGCAATCGTACACGATGAGGATACGCCCCGCCTGATGGCCGAGCTGAATAAAGCCGGATTCCGGGTAACAAAGCTGAATTCTTCCGGCGGATTCTTACGTTCCGGAAATACTACGCTGATGATCGTAGTGGAGACAGAGAAGAAAGACGAGGTTCTGGATCTGATCCGGAAGTATTCCTCGAGCAGACAGTCTGCGATCAACACCAATCTGACTCCGTCGGCGATGGGCGGCTCCTATGTTCCGTATCCGGTGGATGTGACGGTAGGCGGTGCAACGGTCTTCGTTGTGAACGTCGAACAGTTTGAAAAGATGTGATGTATGGCTTTTACTGAACTCATCGGACAAAACAGTGCGAAATCGCGCCTCGGAGCGGCTCTTACAGCAGACCCGGGGCACGCTTTTCTTTTCGTGGGACCTTCCGGGATCGGAAAGAAAACACTGGCCCGCGAATTTGCGAAAGGACTTCTCTGCAGTCATCCTACGAAAGACGGCGGCTGTGGTACGTGCCCGAACTGCATCTATGTCCGGGAACATACGCATCCGGATTACAGGGAACTTCTGGTTGCGCCGGGTGAGAAGAATATCAAGGTCGCGGAAGTCCGCTCGAAGATCCTTGCGGATGTGGGCATCATGTCCCAGATCGCAAGCAGGAAAGTGTACCTGATCGATGCGGATTATCTGGGTGAAGAAGGACAGAATGCTCTTCTTAAGACACTGGAAGAGCCGCCGAAGCATGTGGTCTTTATCCTGACCGTATCCGATGAGGCCAAGCTTCTGCCTACGATCCTTTCGCGTACCGAATCCATACGTCTCCTTCCGAATACGGAAGAAGAGGTCGTTACGGCACTTCGGAAAAGTAATCCGGAGATCCGCCCGGAGGATGCGGCACTCTATGCCCGCTTCTCCAACGGAATTATCGGATACGCCCAGAATCTGTCGGAATCGGAATGGCTTTCCGACGATTGGGAAAAAGTGACAGATCTTCTGCTTCGTCTTCCGGTCACGACGAAAACCGAACTTCTTACCGATGGGTATGCGTTTTTCGATGAGGAGAAGGAGCGATTCCTGGATATTCTCGCCCTGATGAATATGGTCCTCGATGAGATGGCCGTCGCGGTGACCTCACCGGACTCCGAAGTCTTGCGGGGAGAGAGTAAAAAAGATAAGATAAGCAGTATGGTCAAGCGGTATAACATTACCATGAGAAAAATCGGGCTGTGCAGTGAGGCGGTCACCAGCGCGGCGAAAGCATATAAAGGAAATGGAAATTTCGAAATGAACGTGTGCCGGATGCTTCTGGCATTGAAAAAAGGAGTTATGTAAATGGCAAAAGTAGTGAATCTGCGATTCCACGACGCGGGGAAACCGTACCGGTTTCTGGCAGGAGACCTGAAACTCAAGGTCGGAGATGCCGTGATGGTCAATACCGCGCTCGGACAGGATATCGCATTCGTGGTGGATGAGCCTTTCGAACTGCCGGATAATAAGGTGGATGAGTCGATCATCCCGATCCTCCGTATGGCGAATGACAAGGAAATGGAACACTACCGGGACAAGAAGAAGCGCGAGGAAGGTGCTTACCGTAAGTGTCTGGAACTGATCGAGAACAGAGAGCTTCCGATGACGCTCGTAGAAGCGGTCTATTCTTTCGATGGAAGGAAACTGACCTTTTACTTTACGGCGGACAAGCGTGTCGATTTCAGAGAACTGGTCAAAGACCTGACTTCCTGCTTCAGAACGAGGATCGAACTCCGTCAGATCGGTTCGCGTGAACAGGCGAAGATGGTCGGCGGGCTGGGCATCTGCGGAAGAGAGTTATGCTGCTGTTCGTATCTCGACCAGTTCCTTCCGGTCACGATCCGTATGGCGAAAGACCAGGGATTGTCGATGAATCCGACGAAACTCACCGGAACCTGCGGGCGTCTGATGTGCTGCCTCTCTTATGAGCAGGCCGCTTACGAAGATGCCAATAAGCGTGTCCCGAAAGTGGGCAAGAAGGTCAAGACACCGGATGGGATCGGCGTGGTCATCTATTCGGATCTCCTTAAGGAGAAGGTGACCGTGCGTTTCGAGAAGGACGAAGAAACGGAGATGCAGATCTACGATGCTTCTGATGTTTCTCTGGTCAATCCGCCTCAACCGCAGTGTAAGACAGATTGTCCGAGAAAGAAGCATCAGGGAGAAAAACCTGCCTCTGATAAGTCCGGAAAGCCGAAATCGGCATCAGATAATCAGGAAGAATAATTGTTTACAAAGACAAAAAAATAGTGTTTAATGAAATCATAGAACGTAAAAAAGGAGGATAATTCTATGGCATATGTAATTTCTGATCAGTGTCTCTCTTGCGGTTCCTGCGCTGGTGAGTGCCCGGTTGGTGCTATTTCCGAGGGCGACGGCAAGTACGAGATCAATCCGGATCTTTGTCTGGAGTGCGGCTCCTGCGAAGCAGCCTGCCCGGCTGGCGCAATTTCTCAGGGCTGATAGTTTAAACTTGAAGTGAAATCAGAGAGATCTGTGACCCGGATTTCGGGAAACAGATCTCTTTTTTACTTAAGGAGTAGTCTTTGGATACGTTTCATGCGGAGAAAGAAACACTGGAAGAACTCGGACGAGAGGGGTTCCGACTGATCCAGAGCCGGACGGGGTTCCGGTTCGGTGAGGATACGGTCCTGCTTTCGTGGTTCGTTTCCGAGAACCTGAGGGTGCGGCCGAGCCGCCCGATCCGGGTTCTGGAACTGGGAGCGAATTGCGGTGCGGCGACGATGCTTCTGGCGGCAAGACGGAAAGATCTTACGATCGATGGTGTCGAGCGCCAGGAAGAAGCACAGCTCCTGATGGAAAGAAACATCCGCCTTAACCATCTGGAGGACCGGGTGAGAAGTTATCTTAGGGATATCCGGAATATACCGGACGAGATTCTTCCCGGGAACCGATACGATGCGGTCTTTATGAATCCGCCGTTCCGGAGACCCGATCAGGGCCAGGTCACATCTGAGGAACTCCACAGCACGGCGCTTCTTGAAGCGCGTTTCGCGATGCATGGAGATATAGATGATTTCCTATCCTGTGGAAGAAGGATGCTCGCCAGCAGGGGGGATCTGTTCCTTGTCGATCGTGCAGAGGCCCTTTCAGGTGTCATGGAATCCTGCCTGAAATATCACCTGATCCCGAAGCGGATCACATTCGTCCACCCTTATGCGGACCGCGAGGCCACGCTGTTTCTTCTTTCTGCCAAGAAGGGCGGGAAACTGCCGGGAACGGTGATCACACCGCCTCTGATCCTGCGGGACAAAGACGGGAACTACTCGCAGCAGTGGAAAAGAATCTATGAGTGAGGAATCGTAAGCGATGTTATATCTAGTCGGAACACCTATCGGAAATATGCAGGATCTGTCGCCTCGCGCAGTCGAGATCCTGGGAAGCGTCGACCTGATCGCCTGTGAAGATACAAGAAGAACAGGACTTCTGCTGCAGCATGCAGGCGTATCCGGAAAGCTCATGAGCTACCACGAGCATAACAAGGCCGCTTCCGGAGAGAAGCTGATCCAGAGGCTTAAGGAAGGCGCGAATGTCGCGCTGGTTTCCGATGCGGGGATGCCCAGTATCTCCGATCCGGGCGAAGATCTGGTCAGAAGATGCATCGAGGAAGGGATCGATGTCACGACCGTACCCGGTCCGGTGGCGGGAATCAGCGCACTCGTTCTTTCGGGTATGGACACCAGACACTACTTCTTCGAAGGATTCCTTCCGGTGGAAACGAAGGAAAGAAAACAGAGGATCGCTGCCGTAGCGGCAATACCGTATACTGCGATCCTGTACGAAGCGCCGCACCGGCTTCTCCGCACGCTTCGTGATCTGACCGAGGCGGGAATGGGAGATCGGAAGATGTCGGCCTGCCGGGAACTGACGAAAAAGTATGAAGAAGTCGTTCGGGGGACAGTGGAGGATCTGGTTTCCCACTTCGAAGAGATCCCTCCGAAAGGAGAGTTCGTCCTGGTCATGGAGGGGGCCACTCCGGAGGAGACAAAAATCAGTCTTACCCCCGAAGAACGTGCAAATCGCATTAAAAATTTAGAAAGTAGTGGCATGTCCACGAAAGAAATTGCAAAAACACTGGCTTTGGAGTGGGGGGAAAGCAAAAAGGCACTATACGCAGAAGTGCTGGAAATGTTAAAATAGAGGGTAGTATATTACATGGGGGATAAATGGGTATGGTGGCCGACGATTCCGGTTTTGTATCGGCTTTATATGATTCGTCGATCAGCTTAGATCCACAGCTTCTGGCTCAGGCGGACAGCCTGCTGGAGAATGTGGCTCTGTGCACTTTTGTGGTTTTCCCGAAAGAAAAGCGTTTCTTCTTCTCGAAAGGTATGACAGAGGTATTAGGCCCGGTTGCATCGGAAGACATGCTGCTGGATGACTATATCCGTTTTGCGGATCCGGAGGAGCAGAGAGCGCTGACCGTCCGGTATGAGGAAGCCTTCTACGATCTGATCGCGGCCAACCATAAGGTCGTTTCTTTCGAGCATAATATCTATTCCAATTCCGGCCATCTTTATCACCTTAAGGTCAATATGCAGGCGGTCAAGAAAGAGAACCACCACCTGATCTTCGGCATGATCGAGGACTATACCAGCAGTTTCGGTGAGATCGTGTATGAGAAACTCCTGAGCGATTCCATGGACGGATACGTTTTCTGTTATGAGAGTGAAGAGGACTACTGCCGCTTCAATTCCTCTCTGGCGGAGCTGATCGATCTTCCGACCCATGAGCTTAAGCATGCGTCGAAAGAAGTCGGGAACTTAGTGAATCCGGAGGATAATGCCCTGTTCCTGGCCGTGATGCAGGGAGAGAAAGAACTGAAGGGCCACAGCTCCCTGGATTTCCGGATCCTGTCGCCGGTCAAGGGCGAAGTGTGGGTCCATTCCTGCGGCGTATTTGATTTCGTCTCGCCGGATCAGAAACACTATAAGATCGGCATTTTCGTAGATGTCACGGATAAGACGAAGATGAGTTCTCTGCAGAGACTGATCATCGACGGATCCGAGGCCATTACTTTCACCGCCGACATGAAGCGCGGCATTCTGGAGTTCTCGCCGAATATTCTCAATACTTTCCCGGATATGCAGCTGAAGTATTCCGGAGACATTATTAACCGCATGGCGGAAGAAGTGATCGAGGATGACCGCCGCCGTTTTAAAGAGACATTTACCTATCTCGTGGATGAGGAGAGAGATACTTTCTCCATCGAGTTCCGCGTCTGGGGCAAGGACGATCAGATCCGCTGGCTCGCCAGCCGCGGTAAGACGATCTATGACAGCAGTAAGCAGGCGCTGGTCATTATCGGTACGATCTTCGACCTGACTTCCATGAATGAGGTCAGAGAGAATGTGGAGAAGAATTCTTCTCGAAATGCACTGACCGGGCTTCTGGTGCGTGACCGTCTGGTGTCGGATCTGGACGCGCTGATCCATAGCCGTGATGTGCTCTCGGCGGCCGTCGTGATCATCGACATCAAGGATTTCCACGTCTTTAATGACCGGTACGGAAGAGATACCGGTAATAAGCTCCTCGTGACCGTAACGAAGAAGCTTCGCGAGAGCCGCCCGAAGGGGAGTGAACTGTACCAGATCAATCTGGATACATTCTGTCTGCTGTGGCCGAGCGCGACACGTGTCCAGGTCGAGAATCACATGAAAGCGATCAAAGAAGAGATGAATGAGCCCATGATCGTAGACAGAAGCTCTTTCTACGTATCTTTCTCCATGAGTGCGGCGCTGTTCCCGTCCTGCGGAAATGTGGCGGAAGAACTGCTGGTCAATGCGGAGATCGCACTGCATAACGTGAAGCAGGATCCGAGACTTACGTATGCGATCTATACGCCGCAGTATAAGGTGGAACTGAAGGAACGTCTGGATTTCGAATTCCAGATCTCCAAGTCGATACGAGAAGGAAACAAGAACTTCCTTCTTTACTTCCAGCCACTGGTCGACGCCAGATCCGAGCGTCTGGTCGGCTGTGAAGCTCTCCTTCGCTGGAGATCGCCGCAGGGTGCGCTGATCAATCCGGAGAAGGTTATTGCCGCGGTCTATGCGACCGGCCAGATGAATATCGTCGGCGACTGGATCTTACGAACCGCCATGAAGCAGTGTAAGACCTGGATCGACAGCGGTGTCTCAGAAGATTTCTACGTACATATCAACGTTACCGCAGAAGATATGGCGAGGATCGATTTCGCCGACTATGTGATCCAGCTTCTCGGAGAGTACGGGATCCAGCCGAAGAATATCCTTCTGGAGATCACGGAGACGACCTTGATGAAGAACCTGGCGATCTGCCGTCAGAACATGAGCAAGCTCCGCAGTAACGGTATCCGTATCGCACTGGATGACTTCGGAACAGGATACTCTTCCTTCAACTATCTTCGTGAGTTCCCGGTCGATGAGATCAAGATCGACCGAGCCTTCGTCGATCAGGACGACCGTTTCAATATGTCCTTCATTTCCGCTATCGTGCTTCTTACCCGTACGATCGGCATGACCGTATGTGTAGAGGGAATCGAGACCGCGCAGAAGGCTTCCCGTATCCGTTCTCTGGGTGTGGATATTTTCCAGGGATTCTACTTTGCGAAACCACTGTCGCCCGAAGACTTCGAGCAGAAGTATTTCTCCGGCGCCAAATTCCGTGCTTCGAAAGAGGAGATCAAGGAGCGTACCAAGCGCGGAGAATAAGAAAACAACGATGATTGCCTAATAGAAAAGGGGGTTCTCTTCAGTCTGAAGAGAACCCCTTTTTACGGTATGCATTTCAGATGAGATTACTTCGCCACGATGTTGGCAAGTCTTCCTTTGACGTAGATGAACTTCACGACATTTCTGCCGGCGAGTGCCGTGTCGAAATGACTGTCACTTCTGACGATCTGCTCCACATCTTCCTGTGTGGCATCCGGAGCAATGTTGACCTTGAACTTCACCTGGCCGTTGATCTGTACGGCGATCTCGATGGTATCCTTCACGAGCTTGCTCTCATCGCACTGCGGCCATGCCTGGTTGAAGATACTGTATTCGTTGCCCATTCTCTCCCAGAGCTCTTCCGTGAAGTGCGGAGCATACGGAGCGTACAGGAGGAGGAAGGTCTCGACCGTGGATCTCAAGAGGGCATCGTTCTTATTCGCGGATCCCTGGTACTTGCCGATAGCATTCAGAAGTTCCATCAGACGGGCGATGGAAGTATTGAACTGGAATCTCTCGGTATCGGTCGTGACGGCCTTGATGGTGTAGTTCAGGCTGTAGAGAAGAGCCTTATCCTCTTCGGAAAGATTCTCCGGGAGTGCCTGTCCTTTGGCAATGCCACAGACATCTTCGACCAGACGGTCGATACGGCTCGTGAACTTCACGATGGCCTGAAGTCCGCTCTCACTCCACGGACCGCCGTCCGTATAGGCGAAACCGAAAGCAAGGTACGTTCTGAATACGTCGGAACCATACTTCTGGATGTACGGATCCGGTGCGACCGTGTTGCCTCTGGACTTACTCATTCTGTTTCCGTCAGGTCCTAAGATAATGCCCTGGTGCACGAGAGACGTGAACGGCTCGTCGAAATCGAGGTAACCCATATCACGGAGTGCCTTACAGAAGAATCTTGTGTAGAGCAGGTGCATCGCTGCATGCTCCGGACCGCCGACGTACTTGTCGACCGGGCACATCTTATCGATGAGCTCTCGGTTGAACGGTTCCTTATCGTTCTTGTTATCCGGGTAACGGAGCTGATACCAGGACGAGTCAACGAAAGTATCCATGGTATCCGGGTCACGCTTGGCAGGAGCGCCGCACTTCGGACAGGTGGTATTCATAAACTCGGCGCACTTGGCAAGCGGCGATTCTCCATCCGGACGGAATTCTACATCGTAGGGGAGGAGGACCGGCAGCTGATCGTCCGGTACCGGGACCACACCGCACTTCTCGCAGTGTACGACCGGGATCGGCGTACCCCAGTAACGCTGACGGGAGATCAGCCAGTCACGGAGCCTGTAGTTGATCTTTCTTTCTGCCATGCCCTGCGGCTGCAGTTTCTCGATGATCGCATCGATGGCCGTCTTGAAGTTCAAGCCGTCAAATTCACCACTGTTGACCAGCACGCCTTTTTCAATGAACGGGAGTTCATCCTCCGCATCCGGCTTGGAAGCAATGACTCGCTGGATCGGAAGATCGAATTTCTTCGCGAACTCGAAGTCTCTCTCATCGTGTGCCGGAACCGCCATAACCACACCGGTACCATAGGTGGCGATAACGTAATCGGATGCCCAGATCGGAACCTTCTTTCCGGTGATCGGGTGGATCGCGTAAGAACCGGTAAATACGCCGGTCTTCTCACGGGTGGTGGACATTCTGTCGATATCGGAAGCCTTCTTGGTGAAAGCCTGATACTCTTCTACTTTCTCACGGCACTCATCTGTCGTAAGGAGTGTGCACAGCGGGGACTCCGGTGCGACAACGACGTAGGATACGCCCATCAGGGTATCGGCACGTGTGGTGAATACGGACAGTTTCAGATCGGATCCGTCCTCATCCTTCAGGCGTTCGCCGTTCTTCTCACAGAGGAAGGAGATCTGGGTGCCTTCGGATCGGCCGATCCAGTTGGTCTGGATCTTCTTGGTCTTCTCCGGCCAGTCCAGCTGCGGCAGACAATCGAGGAGCTCCTGCGCATAGGCTGTGATCTTGAAGAACCACTGCGTCATGTTCTTATGCTCCACTTCAGTATGGCAGCGCTCGCAGGCACCATCGATGACCTGCTCGTTGGCAAGTACCGTATTACACTGCGGGCACCAGTTGACCGGTGCGTTCTTCCTGTAAGCCAGGCCCTTCTCCAGAAGTCTTAAGAAGATCCACTGGTTCCACTTATAGTATTCCGGCTTACATGTGGCGATCTCATAATCCCAGTCATACGTCGCGCCCATGTTCTTGAGCTGCTGCTCCATGATCTCGATGTTGTGGAGCGTGGAATCCTTCGGGTGGATACCGGTCTTGATGGCGTAGTTCTCCGCCGGAAGACCGAAGGAGTCGAATCCCATCGGATGCAATACGTTATAGCCCTGCATTCTCTTCATACGGGACCAGGAGTCCGTAAGAGAATAGTTATACCAGTGACCGAGGTGAAGGTTCGCCGCGGACGGGTAGGAGAACATCTCCAGGACGTATAGTTTCTGCCCTTTCTTGTTCGGGTCATATTTGTAAAGCTTGGTTTCTTCCCACTTCTTTTGCCATTTACGATCGACATCGGTTGAATAAGCCATCGTCTTGTACCTCTCTTTATATAGAAAACTTACAAACAGACATTATAACAGATTTTTCGAAGGAGAAACGGTTTTTCTTCGAGATATTCCGCTCCTCCTGTCCTTGCCCTACTGAGGAAAAAGCACTAGTATATATACTTGAGAGTAAATTCCCGGTTGATTCTGATTTCAGAAAGTAGAGGAGAATGCGATATGAAATGCCCGATTTGCGGTAATGAGAACCTGGACAGCACGAAATTCTGTATCTGGTGCGGAGCACCATTAGACGAAGTGACACCGGCACCTGCGGCAGAGCCTGCTCCGGCCCCGACGCCGGCACCTGCTCCGGCACCGGCACCATCTCCGATTCCGACCGCCATTCCACAGGAGAACAAACAGGCATCGTATACGTCTGTAAACACGGCGATCCCGAAGGAGAACTCATACGGTTCTTCTTCCTTCGGTGGCTCGCAGGTCCCGATCCAGGCCACCTATGCAGGATCGTCTTCCACCAATCTGACGACAAATGTCCTGTGCATCATCGGCTTTATTATTTCGCTGGTATCGATCCTCTGCTGTGGCGTCACGGCGATCTTCGGACTGGTCCTGTCGATCCTGGGACTCGTGTTCGCGGCGAAGAATAATCAGAAAGGAAAAGGTATGGCCATCGCCGGAATCGTGATCTCGGCCATCCTGCTCCTCTTCTTGATCGTCTCGGTCGCGACCGGTCATTTCACGGTACGGACTACCTTCAGAGGATTAAATAAGAAACTCGACACGCCCGAGAAGATCGAAGAGTATATCAAAGACAATAAGTGGATCGATATCGAAGATGATTCCTATCTGGTCTTTGTCACCGGGAAAACCTTCAAGTATTACCGGAATTTCGAAGAACTCGATGACTATTACTACGACGGAAAGTATGAACTGTATGTCGGAGAGGATGCGATGGAATATGTCGTCGATGACCTGGATGACTATGGCATCACGGAAGAAGAAGTAAATGAACTTGCCGATAGGGATAAGCTCTATAAGGTCGAGAATCTCGTGGTCCTCGTTCTTCACAACCAGAAGCGTTTCGTAGACGGCGAGAATACCATGGAAGATACAGTCGTTACTCCTTATATCGGATTCTTCGTGACGAACAATAAGGAGCATGCCCTGGACCTGATGAACATGAATTCACTGGAGTACTATCTGTTCGTTCCGGAAGACGAATACGAAGACGCGAAGAAGGCCCAGTAAGCGGGATCTTATCTGAGAAGTAACGCGGCAAATGCCGCACAGATCCCGATCGTAAGCGGATAAGCAAGATACAGCGCACGGTAGAAACGTGCGCTTTTCTTTCTTCTTTTGCCGGGGATAAGAAGGCAGAGAAGAAAGCCGAAGATCGAGACTGCCTGCCAGGTGATCGTGGATGTCATGCGGAAGTAAATGTATGTGTAGCATGCGGCAAAAGCACTGTAGAATATCGTGGCGACGAGTACGCGGTTGTCGATCTTCCAGCGGTGGAGAAAGTAGAACAGAAGCGTGCTCATGACGGTCAGAAGAGACATCGTCAGCGGAAGAAACGTAAGAAGGGTCATGCAGACCGCAAACAGGACGATGGCCAGCGCATGCAGCGTGGTCCGCGGCCAGGCAGGGACCTTCATGCCTTTGGGAAGATTATTCTCATCGGTACTGGAGATCACGACTCCGTAGCGGGTGCTATGAGAGCTCTGATTCGGCTCGAGCAGGTTCAGAGAAGCGACGCGGTCCCGAGGAAGAGAAACCAGAAGTTCGGCGCCGTAGAGAACGAAGAAGGCGATCAGGTAGGAAAAAACGATATTCAGACGATCTGGCTGTGGGGATTTATTCCACATGACGTATATGAACAGCAGCACCGCCTGGGAAAGATACGCCGTAAAGGCAATACGAAGCAAGTACTTATACGTGTTCCGTGTCAGGAAGAAGCCGTCCACCAGGGCCTGCGTGAAGAAGGGCATGGAAATATAACCGATGAGAGACAGGGCGAAAAGGACGCAGGAAGGAAGGATCCCGTCGAAGAAAACCGCTGCGGTTCCGCATATCATGAACAAATATGCCAATATCTTCTTCACAATTCCACCCCAATTTGTAAAATGAATGCAATCCTATAACGTTGAAAGATATGCGTATTTATTGTATCATTAACGTGCTTAATTGTGCATTCACAATACGCAAAAGCGTATTTTTCTATATATTTGAGGTGTCGATCATGGGTTTAGGATTAGATATTGGTATTGATCTGGGCACAAGCAGTGTGCTTATATATGTGCGCGGTAAGGGTGTGGTTCTTAAGGAACCTTCCGTTGTTGCCGTAAATACGAAGACAGGTACCGTTCTTGCGGTAGGTGAGAGCGCTTCCCTGATGCTCGGAAGAACGCCGGGTGTCGTCGAGGCGATCCGTCCTCTTCGTGATGGTGTTATTTCTGACTTTAAGGTAACGGAGGTCATGCTCAAGGCATTTATCGGAAGAGTTTGCCAGGGTATCCGTGCGACCTATTTCCGTCCGACGATCGTTGTATGCGTGCCGTCGGTCATTACTCCGGTTGAACAGAAGGCGGTTGAGGATGCCTGCCGTCATGCCGGCGCGAAGGATGTATTCCTGATCCGTGAGCCGATCGCGGCAGCCATCGGTGCCGGTATCGATATTACGAAAGCCTGCGGTTCCATGATCGTAGATATCGGAGGCGGAACGACGGATATCGCCGTTATCTCCCTCTGCGAACCGGTTGTGGACTTCTCTCTTAAGGTCGCGGGCGACAAGTTCGACGAAGCAATCGTGAAGCATGTCCGCCGTAAGCACAACGTTCTGATCGGTGAGAAGACGGCAGAAGAGCTGAAGATCAACATCGGATGTGCTTATCCGAGAGAAGAAGAAATGACGATGGATGTAAGAGGACGTAACCTGATCACCGGTCTTCCGGCGACCGTTACCGTTTCTTCTACAGAGATGCTGGAAGCTCTTGAAGAGCCGGTTGCGGCGATCTTCGATGCCGTGCACTCCGTTCTGGAGAGAACCCCACCGGAGCTCATGGCCGATATCTCCCAGCGTGGTATCGTGATGACCGGTGGTGGAGCCCTGCTCTATGGTCTCGACAGAATGCTCGCGACCAAGATCGGTATCGATGTGTGCGTCGCAGAAGATACCGTCTCCTGCGTAGCCATCGGAACAGGTAAGGCTCTCGGCATGATGGATAAGTTCGCGGCTCTCGGAGATACCTGATCCATCACATCTTAAGACAGTTCAATCGCCGAAATGAATCAACGTCGCGGATCCTCGACAATTCGTGTGCGGAATCGCGACTTTTGATTTATTTCGGCGATTTATCGTTAACTGTTTTCAATCAGGTATTGTCCATCGCCGGTTTGGTATGGTTCTATGGTTTATATGACGCATTCGTTAGTTGACAATTCGACTTTGCAAATTATATAATGACAACGATTTGATGAATGCATTGCAAGAAGGAGTTTCTGGCAAGAATAGAGGAACCGGCAATGCTGATTGAGGTGTAATTGATTTTTCGCATTTAACAAAATATCTGCATAGGACAGCAAGAGTGTAATTGTATCTTTCTGTATGCGCAGAATATGAGACCCGAATCCAATACTTGAAAACATGTGAGGTAACCTAGTGGGACAAGAAGATTTTTTTTCGAAGAGTAAAGAGACTCTTTCTGCAATTGCGACGGCGTTCCAGCTCGTGACGCCGGAGCAGGCGGAGACGATGGATAAGCTCGAACTGGCACTGCTTCTCGATAATGAGCAGAGAAAAGCCAACGAAGCGGAAGTGCCGAAGGCAGAAGCACCTGAAATGACAAAGGACGCGCCGAAGGCGAAAGCGAAGAAGTCTTCCTCGAAGAAGAAAACACAGGCTGTAGAAGAAGAGAAGACACCGCTGGAGAAGATCGCAGAGATGCCGTCTGAAGTGGACACGGAAGAGACGATCCATGTGGTCGAGAAGAAGGCTCCTTCGAAGCGTGGGAAAAAGACGGCGAAGGCGAAAGAAGAAGTGCTTCCGGAAGGAAAAGAGGAAACTTCTGAAGCTTCCGTAAAAGAAGAAAAAGTGCCGGAAGAGAAGGCGGATGCTTCTTCGGAAAAGGGCTCCGGAAGAAAGAAGAAAAAGGCGAAGGAAGAGGTCAAGTCTGAAGAGGCGAAACCGGAAGGTGAGAGCGCTCAGCCGGAGATTTCTTCGGAAGAAAAGACCGTTTCGGAAGTAAAGCCGGAAGAGAATAAGAAAGAAGAAAAGAAATCCCGCGGCAAGAAGAAGAAAAGCAAAGAGGTAGACTCTTCTGATCCGAAGAACGAAGAGAAGAAGGAAGAATCTTCGGAGGAAACAAAGAAAGAAGAACCGAAGAAGGACGAGCCGCAGGGTCAGGAGAAAACAGAAAAAGAAAACAATCCTTCCTCCCAGCAAGTGCCTTTCGGTAAGAAGAATAAGAAGGGCCGCCATAGAAGTGTAGAGATCCGTCCGGCCGGTGAGCCGGAGTATTCTCAGACAGAAGGATCTTCAGAAGACAAAGGTGCGCAGGAAGGTGAGAATACACCGGAGCCGCCTAAGCCACAGATCGAACCGATCGAGTTTGTGGGTGTTCTTGAGATCGTACAGGATGGCGGATACGGATTCGTCCGTCGTGAGAATTATCTGCCGTCTCCGCAGGATGTATTCGTGCCGACCAATCTGATCCGCCGATTCGGACTTCGTATCGGTGACCAGATCCGCGGATTTGCCCTTCCGAAGCGTGGTCAGGAGAAGAACCTGGCACTTAGCTATATCACGACGGTAAACGACGTGGAAGTGGATAAACTGGGACGTCGCCCGCATTTCGAAAGGCTGACACCGATCTATCCGGATGAGAGATTCCGTCTGGAGACAGGGAAACAGGAACTGTCGACACGTATTATCGACCTGGTTTCGCCGATCGGTAAGGGACAGCGTGGTATGATCGTTTCTCCGCCGAAAGCCGGTAAGACGATCCTTCTGCAGAAGATCGCCAATGCGATCACGCAGAACAGTCCGAATACGAAGCTGATCGTGCTTCTCATCGATGAGCGTCCGGAGGAAGTGACCGACATGCAGCGCTCCATCAAGGGCGAGGTGGTCTATTCCACATTTGATAAGAAACCGGAGAACCATACACGCGTGACCGAGCTCGTTCTCGAGCGTGCGATGCGACTGGTCGAGATGGGTGAGGACGTCGTGATCCTCCTTGACTCCATGACGAGACTGGCCCGTGCCTATAACCTGACGATCACACCGACAGGAAGAACGCTGTCCGGTGGTCTCGATCCGGGATCTCTCTATGGACCGAAGCGTTTCTTCGGTGCGGCGAGAAACATCGAGAACGGCGGAAGCTTAACGATCGTGGCCACATCTCTTATCGAGACCGGCTCCCGAATGGACGAAGTCATCTTCGAGGAATTTAAGGGTACCGGTAACATGGAAGTCTACCTTGACAGGAAACTGTCCGAGAAGCGTATCTTCCCGGCAATCGATATCAACAAGTCCGGTACACGCCGTGAGGACCTTCTTATGTCTCAGGAAGAACTGGATGCCGTATGGACGATCCGAAAGGCCTTCTCCCAGATGGAGACCGCCCCGGTTACCGAGACGATCATCGGACTTCTGCTTAAGACCAATTCGAACGACCAGTTCGTCCGTTCCGTTAAGGTTTCATTCGCCGATAAGGAAGTCTTCGATGCGATGCGCGGCGCTGGAAGCAGTAATTCGAATAATTAATGTGCGGGAGGATCTTTCCGCAGGACAGAAATATGTCAACGAAAAAAGCAGTAGAGCGATCTACTGCTTTTTTTCTATCCGGTGAAACTGAGGCCGGACCGTAAATTCCGTGACCGTCATGTGCGGGTCGGCTTCCAGGATAAACCGGACAGCCTTGGCGATATCTTCAGGAAGCAG
>JAEEIT010000068.1 GCA_016281535.1 Clostridia bacterium
ACATACGTAGGTTATGAAAAAGGCGGTATCCCGGGTGCCCTTCTAGCGACATTTGCAGTTGTGCTTCCGGCATTTCTGATCATCCTTCTGATCATGGTGCTTCTTAAGAAGCTTCTGGAGAAGGAATCTGTAAAGGCGATCCTACGCGGATTGAAGCCCTGTATTATCGGAATCATTCTTGCGACAGGTGTTTTTATGATCGGAAAAGCATGTGTCCTGCCGATGTTTCAGGAAGACAGAGACTTCCTGCCTTTGGTGCTGGCAGCAGTGCTTGCCACTGTTTTCTTCGGTTCACGAGAATTCCTGAAGAAGAAAATGTCGCCGATCGTTCTGATCGTGATATCGGCAGGATTGGGAATTCTTGCATACGGTGTGTAACCCAAGAACCGAAAGGAACGATCGGGTGGGCATGGTTTCAAATCTGTCACTTTTCCTCAAGAAGCTCTGAAACTGGCACAGGAACTGGGCACATTGAAAGATTATGTACTTCTCTCCGAGAGAACCGGATAAGGGAACGCTTTCTATGCTTACACATGTGGAGTTCCGGAAAGAAAAAAAAGATAAAGGATTGAAAAAAGCCCGTCTGAGCAGTATTGCCCGGACGGACTTTCTTAAGTCATACTCAAATCGGTTTTTATCTTTTCGGAGTGATCATCAGAGGGATCCGGAAGGCTGCTTCATAACCATATGCTTTTAAGTCTTCGCAGACTACCCTGTTCATCCTGTTTGCGAATGTCATCAGGAATTTTACATCTCCCATCGACTCGATCTGAGGTGCCATTTCTCTCAGAAGAGACTCCCGTGCGATGCGCTTGATTTCCTCTCTCTGCGCACTAGAATCCAGCGTGCTCTGTCCCATCGGTTTCGCCAGAATGGTACCACCGATGTTCATGACCACATTCTGTCCTTTTGCGTCGGTGCCTAATTCGATTGGTCCGATATCCTGAAGAGAAGCCATGACGACTCCCTCCGGGAGCTTGCTCTGTGGGCGCGCCTGAGGTCTTGCCTGCGGTTGTGGTCTTGTTGCACCTTCTGCAGCCGCTTTCTCAGCACGCTGTCTTTCGATGTTCGCGTTGGCAGCTTCGACACCTCTTTGCATAGCTGCCTTGAAATTGTCTAGAAATCCCATATCCTTCATCCTCCTGAAATTATAAAATGTCTTCCCCATGCTTTTTTTATTATATCAGAATCATTCTGCTCTCCAGTGACCACAGTTCGGGTCATGCGCATGACCATCCGCACTGATGATATAATCTCTTTCCACATTGATTCCCATAACAATAAATGTCAGTTGCATCCGTCCGTTATAGTGGGCATCATTATTCTTTACCTGTTCCAGCTGATCGAGCGTGATATTCTGCTTCACACCGGAGAGCACTTCCAGACGGCGGTTCATCTCATTCATGAGTTCATCCGTAATTACACCATTCTCACTTACGGCCGGAAAATCACAAGTGTCACCGTATGTCCCCACTGTATACGCATCCGTTTTCCCATTCACCGTACCGGCCGAATAGGAAAGGTGAAGATGATTTAAATTGAACTCCATGTTATAGAGGTCACGGCCATCCTGACTGATCCAACGCTCAAATGTATAGTCCACACTACTCTCCGCGGCTTCCGAGGAATCGTTATAAAACGTGTTTCCAAATGTGGACGGATCCAGAATGTTTTCGTTTCCGATGTTGCCTCCCAGCACTTCATTCGGAAGTCCGCCAAAGTTTTCTGCAATCGGAGAGTAGTCGCCCTGATAGTAGATCGACGGTGCTTTTCCCGGATTCATATGTACACAGAAATACAGGTTGGCATAATCCGTACCCAGGTCGGATGCCGATCTAGTAAATCGGACACTCATATCATCCTTTTTCACTGTTATATTCATATTATTCGGCTTCTTTGCCGCCTTATCCGCATCTGTTTCCTTCCCGTAAAGAAGCGCGTTGCCCAGTTCTTCTCCATAGATACTCTTTACCACACGGAATATATTTTCCTGCACGGCCGGATCGGAAAAATCCAAATTAGAAAACTGAACCGACACGAATAATGCTCCTGTGAACTGAACGGTACTAAACTGGTATTGCACCTCAAAAGGGCTGCCCAGATGTAAACCGGCACTGCCTTTGTCTTCCGGGGCTGCAGCATTCAGTCCGATTGAATATCGAAACCGCCAGGGAGATTCTCCATCTCCTTTTGCACACTCACCGGTTTCCTTGTAGTAATCGGTAATCGGACCTAAGCTCTGGATCCAGGCATCTTCCTTCAGGGCAGGGATCACTGTCTCATACCCATCGCCGATCTGTGCCGAATATATGGTAAATGTTTTCTTATTCTCAGTTTCAAACTCTTCACTTGTATATGACGGAACATAGTCTTCCAGATTCAGTGAATCATCCAGTTCCCACAGGGTCTTCTCACCTGGCGCAGCATCGTCTCCTTTGGTGTCCGTCTCAGACGTAGTAGCAGGATCGGTTGTCACATCCGTCTCCTTTTCCGATCCTGACGGAAGCTCCGCCGTCGTCTCCTTCCGATCGGTTTCTGAATCTTTCGTCTTCTCTCCTTCTTCCGAGGTCTCCGTATCATTTCTTTTCGTCTTCTTTGATGTATTCTCCTCTTTTCCAGATCCGCACGCCGAAGCCATCACAGATATAGCCAGGCATATTCCTAAGACAGTTACTAATTTATTTCTCTTCATTTCTTTCTCCTCAAATTGCTGCAGGTGCTCTGCCCTGCTGATTTTTCAACCGCATTAATTGTATTAAGGGATTTATTAAATAGTCATTAAATCAAACCTCCTGTCCGTGTTTCATAACTAAAGACACAAACAGGAGGCATTTTATTCGAAAGATTTGAAAAAATTTTCAGAAGATTTTTTTCGGGGCTTACAGGTCCTTATATTCGTAGGTATAATCCCACCAATCCTTCCCACTGTCCGAAACTGTCTTTTCCAAAAGAAGACGGTCATTGGCATCATATTCATAAGTTGTAGAAGAATTCAGTTTCTTGCCGTAATAATGCTCTTCCAAGATAAGATTTCCTCGGTTATCGTAGGAGTAGTTGTAGCGTTCTGCCTGAAAATCCCGATATTCTTCCAGTATCTTTCCATCGGAACTGTATCGGCAGTAATCCTTGGACTGTACCATTTTCTGCTTGCTTATATCCCACGATGTAATTCTCGTTATATACGTACCATCATCCGCATACTCGTAGTCACAGTACCAGTATGAATTTCCGGAAGTGATCTGGTACTCGGTCACTTTGATAAGTCTGCCCTGGCTATCGTACTCATATTCGGAATACTTTTCCGGCTCCTTTTCAAAGTAGCCGCTGTCCATACGTTCGACGCCAAAAGCACCGTAAGTGTATTCTTTATAAACACCGGAAGTATTGTCCGATGCATCCCAGTGTTCTTCACGGGTAACCCTGCCGTCCTGATCATAGATGTAGTAATCCGAGTAGATCACAACATCATCTTCATCAAAATCACATTCCAGGACCAGATGTCCGTCCGAATTATAATACTGCTGATGTTCCGCCTTGTCGGTGTTATCGGAATAGTTATGATAAGTACCGGTCCGCACATATCCACCTGTAAGATCCAGCTGGTCCGGTGTCATACCCAGTACATTGATGATCTTCTTCGAATTCTTCGTCTCTTCAGAGGATCCTTTCTGTTCGTCTGTTTCTTCCGTGCTCTCCTGAGAAATAGAAGTCTCCGGAGTTTTGTCTTTTGTCTTAACAAGCGACCGGTATCCGAAATATCCGGCTCCCCCGATGACTCCTGCCGCCACGATTCCGATGATAACATTCCGGATGATGATTGCGGTGGATGCTGTCGACGCGGCAGATGCCGCAGCTGCGCCTGCTGCTTTCGAAGATGCGGTAGAAAGGTTCAGCAGCGAAGCCGGCATAGGTCGGAACGGTACTTGCTCGGCTTCCTTTTCGAAGAGCTTGGTCAGGAACGGGATACCCATGGCAAACAGTTTATCCATATTCTCTTTTTCATACTTTTCAACCTCCTTCTTGATCTTCTTTTTTGCGTAGTTCAATCGAGAAAGAACGGTTCCCTGAGGGATATGGAGAAGTTCGGCGATCTCTTTGATCGACATCTCATCGAAGTAGAAAAGAATGAGGGTCATCGCGGTATCTTCGGAAAGAGTGTTGTGGATAATGTCCATGATGATCTTTCTGGTCTCGGCCGACTCAACAAGGGAATCCGGAAGGAAATCCTCGCCGATATCTTCGGTCTCCTCAAGAATTTCATCGTCGATATTGATCGTTCTTTTTCTCGTCACGATGTTCAAACTCTTGTTCGCCGCAATCTTCTTGACCCATGCAACCGCTTTGGATTTGTCTTGCAGGGAATCATATTGCTCAAAAGCAGTGACGAATGTTTCCTGGACAACATCTTCGGCGTCCTCATTATTCTTAAGGATGGAAAAAGCCGTCCAGTACACCGCTTTATACGCTTCGTTATACAGTTTCTCGAGTTCTTGTGCTGACATTATGTGCCTCCTTTATTTCCGCATCTGCCTATAAGACACATAACGAAGCGAAAATATTCGAAACATTTTCCGGCGAACCAAAAAGAAGTATATAGCCAATATTTTTCTTCCGCAACTCGTTTATAGGCTATATAAAGATAAAGGAGGCAACTATACTGAAAAACTACTCTCATCCAAAGAACAGCGGCACTAGGAAAGAGGCGAGAAGAATGATGACCGCGCCTCCCAGTCTGGAGGAGATCTGGGCAAACGGCATCAGCTTCATTCTCTTGGAAGCCATCAGAACCGCTACATCGCCGGTTCCACCCATGTTCGCCATACAAAGTCCGGCGGTGATCGCCGCTTCAATCGGATAGAATCCTACCAGTCTTCCGATCAGAGCGGATCCGAGCACGGCACCCAGGACCGTTACAAGTACAAGAACGATGTACTGGAGGTTAAATGCATCGATGATCTGTCCCATATCCGTATAAGCCATACCGATACCAAGCATCAGGGCCGCTGTCCAGTTCTTCGACACAAAGGAATACCAGATGGACGCACATTCTTCGTATTCTTCCGGTATAAGATTGACACACTTGGCAACAGCCACGCCAATGATCATCCAGGCATAGGGATGAATATCCAATCCCAGTTTCTTGATCAAGAACGCAACCAGGCAGCCAAATGCATAGAACGATGTAGAGATGATCACGCCTTTGGCATAGCTCTCTACACTTCTATCTTTTGGCTCCTTCTTCTCTTCTTTGAGATCCGGATCATCCGAGCGCATGAGCGCACCCTTACCCGTAAGAGAGGGAAAAGCATCGCCCAATCTGTTCAGAAGGCCACCGCAGACAATCGCGAAAGCATTTCCCAGCGCCACTGCCGGGACAAGCCGGCTGAGGATCGTTTCCGAAGGAATATTCAATGCACTTTCAAATACTTTGGCGATTGGGACCGCACCGGCTCCCATACCGCCGCCCATAATGGGCATGCCAATATAGGCTATCGATTCACCAGCACTCATCCCGAAGAAATACCCAACTCCGGCCACTCCCGCAAGGGCCAGGACAACCGCACCAACGATACAGGGAAGATACCGGATGGCTGCCCGGATAAGAAGCTTACGGTTCATGCCGAGGATCGAACCCGTGATCAGAGCAGCAATATAGAAATCCAGAAACCCCGCGTCCTTCATGAAGGTGGAACAATTTTCTACTATGCCTGTCGGGACAAGTTTCCAGTAAACGATCGCTGCACCGACAAAGATACAGACAATAGCACCGCCTCCGAGAAAGGTCTTCACAAATGGAGTGATATTACCGGTTTGATTGAGAAGTTCACCGAACACCATAAGAAACAGGAAGGCGCCTACCATTCCGGTAGGAAATGCACCCAAAAGGCAGCCTATGATGATGATAAGCGAGATAATAATGAACCACTTCAGTTCAAATCCCGCGATACGGACCTTACGTAAACTAAACTCTTTACTCTTCTTACTCACAAACATCCCTCCAGACCTGATGTGTGAATACACGGCCGATACCTGATATCATAATAATCTATATGGGAAGGATAATCTAGAGCAGAGTTTCTTCGGGAACTCGACAGGGACGTTCGAGTGGGAGTCACATAATTGCATATGACTGAAGAAAGACCGACTGAGGATAACCTTGGCCGGTCTTTTCTGTTATATTGTTTTCCATTGACAGAACCGAGGTGGTTCTGGTTTGAAGACAATTGACAATAACAGTAAACAGACAGTAAAATATTCTCAAACAGTAAAACAACAGTAAAAGATTTTGAGACAGTAAATCTTTTTTCGCTACCTGTCATTTATTCTTTTTGAAAGGATGGGAAGAATATGTCAAATCCTTACACTCTGGTTTTTGGTCAACCCCCTCTTGAGATTATCGAGCGTAAAGCTCAGGCAGATCGAATCATTAGCGAGTTCTGTGAGGCTCGTCCTTCAAATTATATCAACCTAGTCACCGGGATCAGAGGATGTGGAAAGACAGTTTTCATCACTCAGATCGCGAATCGACTACAAAAGAAAAAGGAGTGGATAGTCATAAATCTGAATCCTCAACGAGATCTTTTGACTGCACTTGCTGCAAAGCTGAACAGTGATAAAAATCTGAATAAACTCTTTATCGAGGCTCAAATCAATCTTCAGGCTCTGGGGATTGGAATTGAGATAAAGGGTGCACCTCCTGTTACGGATATAGAAGAAGCTTTGACTCGTATGCTTCGGAGCATAGAAAAACACAACAAACGAGTCCTGATTACCATCGACGAAGCCACAAACTCTAAAGATATCCGGATCTTCACCAGTTCTTTTCAAATCTTTCTTCGTGAAGGTCTACCTGTTTTTCTTCTGATGACAGGACTGTTCAATCACATTGATCGATTGAGAAATGCAGAAGGCATGACTTTCTTGGAAAGAGCACCGAGAACAGTCCTTTCTCCATTGAATTTCAACGCTATCGTAGACAAATACGTCAAGACGCTGAAACTCAAGCAGAGTGATGCCATAAAACTGGCAACAGCAACGAAAGGATATTCGTTTGCTTTCCAAACAATCGGTTACTATGCGTGGGAGTATCCGGGCAAACTTGACTCTGCTCTGAAGGATGCCAAAGAGTATTTGTTTGAATTCGCGTATCGGAAGATCTGGTCAGAGCATTCGGCGACAGATCAAAAAGTGATTCGTGCCATCCATCTATCCAAAACCGGCGAAATCTCGCAGATTCGGAAAATTCTGGGTTGGAGCAGTAATCAATTCAATCCCTATCGGGATCGTTTGATTAAATCCGGAATAGTTTCTGTTCCTCAGAATGGATATGTAGAGCTGGCACTCCCTTGGTTTGGTGATTATGCTGTTTCGATTCAAGAATCTCACGATTAGTCGGGAATGATGGAAATCATGTTTCTTAGCAGGTTGTTGATATGGGAATAAAAGTACGAAAAATGGCATTGATCCTTCTTTCCAGCAGTATCCTGCTTTCCGGTACGGCCTGCAATTTAGTGAGAAGGAAAAGAGTAAATACCGATAAGTTTGTCGAAAAGGCATATCAGGAGACACATGTCACCGAGTGGACGGATCCCGTCCCGGAAGGAATGGAGATCCAATACGTTTGTGTCAGGAAGCAGCGTGTAGATAGCAGATCTGAGCTTGATGACGAGTACTTTGAGTATGATGATCACGGCCGCCAGACGGCATATATGGAAGTCTGGGAAAATGGAAGCTATCGTGTAGAAGTTGACTATAACAGTGATGGAACTGTTTCCGCGACCCGGACGAGACAAAATGGGAGTCAGCCGGGACGACCAGGTCCGGATACCGACAGGTTTTTTACATATGACGAAAAAGGACGGATCGTGCGTGCGAAAGTAACGACGAAATCACAGAATAACGGAAATGATTCCACGACTTCCTTTGAGTTCCTGTACGATGAGAAAGGATATCTGATCGCAACAAAAGGAGAGAACGATGCGGACTGGTCCCCTTATGAAGACTGGTCTCCTTATGGATACGACGAAGAAACTTCTCCCCGCAAGGAGCATCATGTCGAATTCAACCAGCCATCCACATTGTTCTTCAAGACTTTTGAACCATACGATATCGTCACGTATTATTATGATGATAATGGTCTTTTGGCGGCAGTTTCAAAGAACGGCGATCGCAAAATAGCGCAGTATACCGACGGAGTCCTCACCGGATGGAAAATGGAAATGCCCCATGGCTATTCCTTGTATGACACCGATGGAAACTATCTTGCACACTACTCCGAGACGGGTGAACTCGAAGAAGAACGCGAGTATAACGACCATGGCGATTTGGTCCGTTCGCAGAGCTGGGAGAACGGAAAACTGGTGAGTGATGTTACATCGGAATATACGTATGACGGACAAGGAAAAGTCATACTGGAAACATCAGAATTCTGGAGTTTAAGAACCAAGGATGATGGCAGCACGGAAGAACACGTCTTTACAGCTTCAAATCAATACACCTATGATGAACATGGGTTACTCATCATAGAAGAGCAGAAGATCAGCGGGAGATTCAGCGAAATCATTGTTTATGATTATGAAGCGGTACTGGTCCCTTCCGGTACGAAAGTACCCTCCGTTCCGCATACGTAGTTTTCACTTTGCGGTCATACGCTCGCATCACTCCCAATAGATATAGCCGTCAATCGGGCGGTTATAAAGATCCGAACCGTCGTCGAGCCTCCGGTAACGGGTGCCTTCGTAGTCTTCCAAGAAGGAGGGCTCGGCACGATAGATCTTGCCTGTCTCGGTATCCACGATCCTCTCATATCCCAGGATCGAATCACTTGTTTTCTGCGAGTTGATATCGTACGTATTCTGGCGGCTCCAGTATGCTTCGGAGATCATATCCGCGATTTCTTCTCCGATCCGTATGGACTCTGAAATTGCGTTCTGGACCTGCTGCCACTGGCGGTTCCGCTCGTCAATAAACTCCTGCGTATAGTTCACCGTTCCACTGCAATAGGCCAGGACCGGCTCCCATTCCGGAAACTCCTCTGCCTTTGCCGTCAGTTCGATCATCATGTGCACATATACACCTGTCACATCACTCGCGAGGAAGAAGGTCTGAAGATCCGCCGTACATAGCATCTCCATCAGCGTACCGTCCGCCGCATTGCATGTGCCCAGTATCAGATCTCCGCCATAAGGTCCCGTCCCCAGATTCTCGATTGGTGTGAAATTATAGAAGATCGATTCGGGGATCAGATAAGGTGCGTTTTCCTCGGTACCGAATGCCTGGAAGAAACCGGTCGTCGACAGATCTGAGTAGATAGGTGCGTATATACCGTAAAAACTCATGACAGACTGGCTGTATTCATCATAAACGCCCTCGCTCAACAGCTGCATGACAATGCGTCTGCATGGATTCTGCGGATCGTACACGATGAAATAATGGTGAATATAATCAGACGGTTCGAAGATCACTTTCCACCCTTGAGGAATCATCATGGTGAAATCACCTGCCGGGCTCGTATATTGCTCGTACTGCACCGAAGCGGCCTCTGTCGGCTTGATCTTCGCGGTCTGTTCCATCGGTTTCTTGTCGTCATCATCCGGTTCGGTCGGATCATCATCGTCATCATCCGGCTCAGTCAGATCATCGTCATCATCCGGTTCCGGATCATCGACCTCTTCGGTCTTGCGGGTTTTCTTCGTGTTCTTATTCTTGTCTTTCGATTTCTTCGTCGTACTGGAAGAATCGGAGCATGCTGCCATACACGAGATCACAATGCCCAGCATCAGAAGTATTGCTATGATTTTGGAAAAAGTAGTCTTTCTCTTCATAATGAATCCCCCCCTATCTCGATTTATAGTTTCATCGTAGCAAACGGAATCAGGAAGGTTATGCCTGATTTGTGAAGATATTATAAACATTCGAGAAATGTCGAGGGTTCTGCGGTTTGGGACAGGAACGACCGAGTGGCATATTTGTAGGCGCTGTCGAAAAAGATTCACTCCTGGGGCGAGAGCAGCTTTCCATCCTCGATCCGAAGGATCATATCGGCATGTGCGCCAATCTCAGGATCATGTGTGACCATGATGATCGTCTTCCCGTATTTCTCATGGACCTTATCCAGAAGGGCGATCACCTCTTCGCTATTCTTTTTATCGAGGTTGCCTGTTGGTTCATCACAGAGGATCAGTGCCGGATCATTGGCCAAAGCTCTTGCTATGGCGACTCTCTGCTGCTGTCCTCCGGACAGTTGAAGCGGGGTGTGATCAAGTCTTTCAGATAGTCCGAGCACCTCTGTCAGCTCCGCAATATACTCTTCGTTGACCTTCCTTCCGGAGATCAGGACGGGCGTGATGATGTTTTCTTTTACCGTCATCTCATTGATAAGATTAAACTTCTGAAAGACGAACCCGATCTCACAGCACCGAAATCTGGAAAGAGCAGTATCTTTCATCTGAGACAGATCATTATCATTCACGATCACCTTACCCGAAGACGCCCGGTCCAGGCCTCCTATCAGATGAAGAAGTGTTGTCTTTCCACATCCGGAGCGTCCCATAATGGCGGCAAAAGTACCGTCCTTCACTTCCAGGTCAATGCCGTTTACGGCATGAATGATATTATCTCCCACCTTATAATCCTTATGCAGGTCTATCGTCTTTACACTCATCTTTATTCCTCCCTTGTTTCGATCATCTTCATCTTCCTAAGGTAGATGATTTGCGGCAACGTGCCGAGCAGGATCAATAGTGTACCGATCAGGAAACAGCAGATCAGCGCAGGAACGAAATTGTACGAGAAAAAATCCGCCCCGATTGGAGCCCTCCAGTACCATGGTTCAGCTTCACCGCCATTAAGCGCAGTAATAAGTTCCCCAGTCTGCATTTTATGTTGGATGGAATCGAAATAACGCTGCACAGCATATACCGGAATGATGGCTGTCACTGTAGCGATCAACGGATAGATCAGATTCTGCGTATAGATCATAAGACTTGCCTGATTCACAGAAAGACCGATACGGCGAAGCGTCTGGAACCTTCCCAGATTACTTCTGGTCTTCGTATAAAGGCCGGATATGATCGATGCAATTCCGAGAAGGATAAGTACGCTGATCAGCACGAAGAATACTGTCATCACGCGACTCTGTCCGGCATCGATCTCATCCGAATACGTAAATGTCGAACGAATTACTATATCGGAAGAACCGGCTAAAGAAGTGTACCAGAGTTTATCAAATCCAAATGTATCATAGCCGTCTTTCATGGTCACCTTAAGAGAGGTGAAGTTCCGATCCGGAAGTCCCCAGGATATAAAGGATTCAGGCAGGCACAAGATGCTTATACCGTATGTCGGTTCCGGATCATTCGGATCCAGGGTCGCGCGGGAATGAAGATTGTGCACCCATCTTGTTCCTGTGGAAAGATACTCGGAAATATCTTTCTCATCATGAAGAACGACGATCGCGCCGACCTTGGTCTTCACACTATATCTCGTACCGAAAGACGTCCAGCCGACATGGGCCAGTCCTTGTACCGTCTCGACATAACTATCGTAGACGACCCATTTCTCGTTCCAGCATTCATCTGAAGAAAACTTTTCCTCATCTTCCGACAGCAGAATATCGTCAAAATCCAGATCTGACCCGACGGGGAGCTTCGAAAGACACAGATCCTTCAGTTCCTCTGGTACTGCCAGTACGACTTCTTCACCGCTTCTGATCTTCTCGGGATCGATCCGGCCGGCGATGACTTCGCCATGAAGTGCAGTCATTTCCTTCTCCGTAAGTCCGACCGTAGGCAACTCATACATGTAGACAGGCTGGTCATATCCCATGTGTCCATAGATTGTCGCTTCCGCGATCATCTCCTCATGCTCACTCGGATCCTCCGAATCCCGCCGGTTCAAGGACCGGTTCCCGAGAAGCTTCTTCATCTCATCATCCGGTTCTTCGGGGAAGACCATTCGGGTGGATTCGTTAGAAATGACAGCCCAGATTCTTTCGATATTGGGATCATTTTCGATCTTTTCCAGAGCGGACGGGTGAACACCTGCATCATGTCTATTGAAAACATTATTGCCAAGACCTTCTATCTCTGAAGAAATACCGGCCACATATCCTTCCCCATCCAGTCCCATTTGGTTCAAATTTCCTCTTGACTCTGCGGTGGCCCTTTCAGAATACGCCCGGAAAAATACATACCCGAAGAGTATCGCTGCGAGTACGATCATCATAACAAGCATAGTAGTTCCTTCATGAAGGTCGATACGTTTATTGAGAAGTCCGAGCCATCCTCTCTTCGAACCGGTCGATTTCTTCTTGCGGCCTTTTCTCTTCCCGACAAACATACTGTCGGATGTGGATAACAGCTCGGACGGATACATCCTGTACAGCTTATAAAGAGGAATGATCAGCGATAATACAAGTGAACAGACACAAATCAGAAGGGACATACCCATCGGGTCATATGTGACCTGCCGGAGGATCTTCTCCACATGAATACCATCATGCAGGCGAGCATGGAATATGGCATTCAGTAAACGGATCAGAAGCGCATGCGCCGCATACCCGAGTCCGATCCCTATAAACGTTCCGGCAATGCCGAATCCGAGTATCTCCGAAGAAAGACTCAGTATGATCCTTCTTGCTGACATACCGATACTTCGAAGGATCGCATAGTGCTCTTTCCGATTGGCAATAATGTTTTTCGAAAGCATAAACAATGTGATTGCTTCCGTAAGTACGACCAGCACCGAGATGACCGGGAAGATCTGTTCTGAATAGAAATCCTTGGAATAATCACCCTTATCTACGATTGCCTGAACATCGTTCCTTGAAACATCATACTGTGCCAGCTCCACGCCGACAGAATAAGTAAATGTACCGACCCGCCTATAGTTATAATCGACTCCGGAGCATGTTTTTCCTGTCTCTCTTATCAGGTCACGAACCAAGCTGATCAATCTCTGCGGACCTTCTGATTCACTCTGCAGAAACACTGTCCCCCTCGTACATCCCCATGCGTCAATATTCACCGGAGAGAAGAACACACCCGGCATCGTATATTCTGCATAATCAGGTCCTCTGCTCCACCCGGTGAAATCGAGCTCATTGGAAAGTTTGTAAATTCCGGATATTACACATTCCTTATCACCGATGTAATCACCTTCGGAATTATATGCTTTCAATAGTATCTTCTCGCCCGGATACGGTGCCACACCGAATGCATTTGCAACAGATATATCCATGGCGACTTCGTTTTCTTTCTCAGGAAGCGCGCCACGGAAACAGATCAGGTGGTAGATTTCTTCCGATAATTCGTCTTTTAGTGCTACGGCCCGGAAAGGTGCTGCACCACTTGCATTGGTAACGGTTCCCAGCTCATAGTAAAGTCCGACAGCATCTACTTCTTTCGCTGCCGCCAGATCCTCTTCGAAACCAAGTTCTGCATTAAATACTGTGACCTCGTAGTCACCTGTCATTGTCAAATGGTCTTCTAACTCCGTCTTTTTCTCCGCGCGTATCAGTAAACTTGTCGTCGTAATGGAAAAAGCCCCGAAAATAAGCATAGCGATCAAGCAGATAAAACTGCCTGACCGCAAACTTTTCATCCCATAATTATGCGTCTTCAGCATAGTGCATGTCCCCTATGTACACAGACAATGAACACTATTATTTTACCACGCTTCACTTACAAAGGGGAGCAAATCTCGAGCCGAAATATAACGAAATGTAATGGAAGAACAGCTTGGGTCGGGGCTTTCGAAAAGAAACGAATCCTTCATGAATGCGTTCATTCATCAATCACAAGTCCGGATGAACGCACATTTACGGCAAGTTCCACACGGTTCTTAAAGCCCGTCTTCTGCATGAGGCTGTTGACATGGGAACGGACGGTCCAGCGGCTCATATTGAGTGCATCTGCAATCTCCTGATCGGTATATCCATACACGACCTTACGGAGTACGTCCAGCTCACGTGAGGTGAAGTCCGAACTCGACGCATTTCCGATGGTAAGTACCGGCGTCGATTCCGGGATGATCCTCTCCCCGTGAAGTACGCGCTCGATGACTTTCACCAGCGGCATGACTTCGTACTCTTTATACCACATGCCTTCCACTCCGGCTTCCTTTGCTTTCTCCACATAGGAAACCTCCGGCATACTGGTCACAAGTATGATCTTGATGTCCGGATGATCTTTCTTGATCCTCGCCGCCGCTTCGATCCCGTTCATTCCTGCGGTCATCACGATGTCCATAACGATCAGATCGATCTTCCTGCTGTCGGCAAAACTGATCGCGAGCTCCGCATTTCCGATCGCATCCACGACCTGATAATCCGGATTCTCCGAAAGACTGCTCTGCAGCGCGATCCGCTGCATCTTCTGATCATCTACTATAAGAATATGGTATGCCATTTTCGTTTCTCCGCACCTTCTACTCTTCCCTGTTTCCGACTCGTGTATGAAGTTCGATCCGAAGTATGAATTCCGGACGGCTCGTGATGGACATCTTCCCGCCCATGGCTTCCACCTTCTTCCGAAGATTCAGAAGGCCGCCTTTCTCCTCCACTTCACCTTCCGGTGCCGTACCATCGTTACGAAGGGAGATAACGAGTCTTTCTTTTCCGGCGTCCTCTTCTTCTTCCTCGATCCCGACCTGAAGTCTCTTTCCTCCGGCGTGCTTGACCATATTACTGAGGCTCACAGTCATGGCCTGGATGAGGATGTTGCGCACATCGTACTCCTCGGGAAGCCTTCCGTCCACGATGATCTCCAGACCCAGCGCCTCTGCGCCCCGGAAGATATCCTCGTAGGCTTCTTTAGAAGACGACTGATCGTTCACTTCCACATACGAAATCATCTTCTCCCACATGGAGAGAAATGTACTCTTATTGACTGCATCCGGTTCTTCCAGGTAAGCCTTTGCCGCCATCAGCGCACGTCCCCACTCATCGTGGACACGGATCTTGGAATCCAGAACTTCCTTCTCAATATTCAGCGCATCGATCCTCTCGCCGAGCGTCTTCAGACGCTGCCCCCGGAGGCGCAGTCTTTCTTTCTTCTCTTCCAGATCCCTGACCAATCCGTACTCCTCGGTCACGTCTGCCGCGAGCACTTCGTAGAGGTCCATCCCGTCCGCCGAGATACGTGTCCTTCTCCAGCTTCTGACCGAACCGTCGGGAAGCATATAGATCGGCGTCTCGCCCGTATTCACGCACGTTCCGAGATCCGCCTTACCTTCCGAGATCGTCGACCAGAGCACGCGCCCGTCGACGAGAGCTCTGCCCGTGAGATTTCTCCAGATCTCCTCCATCTTCACGTTATGGAGCTTGATGCGTCCGTCCGTGTAGTAGTAGCAGACACCCGTCAGCAGCTGGTCCACAGACTCCTTGACCGAGCCCGCATAGATACGCTCCTGACGGAAGCGGATACTCATGACGACCTGCATCACGACACCCACCGTCATGACACCAAATAGAACAAGCATGGAACCGATCCAGAGTCCGCCCCGCATGAGGAAATCCCCCTCAGAAACGAAAACCGTCAGGAGAAAACAGAGCATCACCGACGCGATGTTGAGCAGGATGCGCCAGCGCTGTCTTCTGTAACGGATCGCGTCCGCAAGACTGTCGATGAATCCCAGCACCATGAACGCGCCCCACAGGAACATGAGTCCGCGCACGACCATGAGGTCATCGGAAAGATTCACTTGTAACGCCATCAGACACCGCATACGATATACGTGATCCCTTCTTGTTTATCAACTGACACTTCCGTGCCACCCTTAAACTTCTCTTTTATTTCCTCGGCAAAAGCACTGTTCACGATTCTGTCTGCCATGATCTTCATGTGAAGTTTCCCTCTTCTCGCGACGTTCACCATGATGTTGCACTCGGTGCCGAGAAGTTCCAGCGACACGGCGTGGAACACTTCGTACATTCTGATCAGATCTTCGGCCGACACCTCGTCCTTGCCGCTTACCATGACACTGCATTTCGTCTTCGTAAGCGAGATATAGTACATCGATTCACGAAGCGCATACTCCAGTTCATTTATACTGATATCCGGCGCATTGTGCGCGAGGATCGACAGGTTCGCACGGCGCTTCACGAATGCACCGAGCACCGCCGCTCTTTTTATCTTCTCGAGATCTTCGTCCTTCCGGATTTCCGAAAGGAGCGCACGGAGTGTTCTTACTTCACTTCGCACGGAATCGTAAAGTTCATCGTAAAGACTCATCAGCGAATCAAGTTCTTCCTTCTTACTGTTTGTCTCATGCTCCAGCTCAAGAAGTTCATTCTCATCCGAGAGTTCTTTCGTCACTTCGAGAAGTGATGCGCGGATCTCGTTGATCTTCGAGATATCGTCCTCCCAGACCACCTTACCGCCGAGTATCTCCTGCGACGTGATGCGGGAATCGGAGGAAGACTCTGTACTTTCCGGTGACAGTGCTTTGCGCAATGAATCGGCGGTACGATAGACGACCTGATCGTGTGTATCGCTGATGAATGCATCGAGGTTCGACGCCTGGAAGAGTGTTCCATAGTCGGAGTTCGTCGGAATCAGTCCGATCTGGATACTGCTCTCCCAGAAAACGACAAACAGGAACACGAATGCTTCCTGGATGTTGTAGATTTTGGAACCCAGAAGCTTCGGCGCACCGCCGGCGATATAATAGCCCGCGATCATGGAAATGCCCAGGATGAGTGCCAGTATCGGTATGAACGCGAGGCGCCGGCTCGCGGTAAGGCTGCAGCGGTGCACGAGGAGGATGAATGCCGAGATCACACAGGTCAGCGAGAACACGACGATGGCGAAGTACCCTGCACCGTAATTGTACTTAAGCGTTTCACCCACCGGACGATGGATCACGAACACGAAATCATGCATGGAATTCGTAAGCACACTGATACAGAAACCGATCCCCACGATCCACAGAAACGTCGTCATCTCGCGCGTGCGTTTCGGATCGTAAATACCCACGCGAAGAGAAATATTGAGCGACACCAGCGGAAGCAGGATGATCGGCACATACGTGAGATACTGCAGGAATTCATTCGCAACCGGGAACATCCCGAAGTAATTCCACTTACAGATGCGGATCAGGAACAAAAGCACAAGCGATGCACACCCGATCAGAAAATGCCTCCGCATCACGGCGCTGATGACACGCTCCCGGATCGACAAATACCATACGACGACGAATCCCATGTAGGCGAACGAGATAATGTCGTGCGTCTTGCCGGGGATAAACGTGTTCACAAAATTGTAGAGCATGATGAACATGAAGACCGCGACAAAAATCAGTATTCTTTTCCGTTGCGTTTTACTGATCATACTTACCTCGTTTATCCATCACGGTTCGATTGTACTACTTACCCACTTTCCTGTCACGGATCCGATATGACAGATGTGACAGCCGGGCTGAACCGACTGCCACATCCGTTTCTCCACATGTTCACGTTCAGGAGGTCACATGTTCATCGATATTCATTTCTCAGGCGGATGCTGCCGTCTTCTCAGCCAGTTCATCCTTATACTTGTTGTACTGGTCTGTGACCTTCTGCTCGCCGAGGGCTTCCACGACTGCCTCAAGGGATTCATACTTCTCCGGGCACAGCACCATGACTGCCTTCATGGCCGGACCCTTGCCGAGCCAGTTCATTTCCGGGTCTGCGATGAGGTCTGCCATGACGGCGGTAAACTCATCTGCATTGAAGTATGTCGCATTCTCGTACCAGTTGTTCTCCACGATCTGCTTTTCAGAGATGACATTGAATCCGGAGATGCCGTTCCAAACCGGAACGTCGCCGTTACGCGGGGTTTTCGAATAGTAGTCGAGAGTCGCTCTGTACGCCGCTTCGCTTGTGTGCTCATGGGTAGGATAGTCCAGCCACATGTAAGCAAGACCGCGGAGTGCATCGCCGTGGATCTTCGCGTCCGCTTCATTATTCAGAATCTCAACGATCGGCTCGACGACCGCATCGTCGTGAAGCTTGCCGGCGTACATCGCCGCATGTGCGCGGACATCCTGATCCTCGTCCTTCATCATTTCGATAATTCTCTCGACTGCACCGTCGACACCGATGGACCAGCTGTTACCGATGGCCATGGCCGCTCTGCATCTGATCTTCGGGCTCGGATGCTCGGACATCTTGAAGATAAATTCCGCCACCTTCGGATCGTTCTTCATCGAATTCATCAGTCCATCTGTCGCGTTGAACAGGCAGTAGTCATCCGTCTCCGTTTCGAGCTTCGTAAGCACGGACTGAATGTCTTTGTCCGATGCGCCGAAAAGACTCGCGATCCCGGTGTATCCGAGGGCTCTTACCTGCGGATATTCGCTGTCGAGGAGCCGCTCGACAAGGTTATTGAGCGTGCCGCCCTTCGTCATCTTGATCGCCTGCCGCGTGATGCTGTCCGTGTTCGTCAGCACCATCTCATCGTAATCGATATCAACGAAACGGTAGGTCTCGAGGAGCCAGAAATACTCGTCATCCGTAATCTTCTCGACGTCTGCGATCTCCGCCATCTCGAGGAGCTCCTCCGCCGTCATGGCATCGTACTTCTCTTTCGTGAGGCCTTCCTCCACCGGCTCGGTGCTCTCTTCCGTCGTCGGTTCTGCGGTGGTGGTATCCTCCGTTGCTTCCGTCTTCGGTTTCGTCGTATCCGGTGACTTCGTTTCTTTCGTTGTCTCATCCTTCTTTCCGCAAGCGGCCAGAGAGGCGACCATCGAAAGCATCAGAACGGTTGCTATCAGTCTCTTCTTCATATTCTCTTCCTCCTGTTTTTGTGTTTCTCCTATACCGGAAGATTATCATGAAAAACTAACATTTCGCATCGCTATAAATAGCGATTTTGCGCAGCTGTTGACAAACATTCGTTCTCTTTTTATAATGGAGTTGTCAGTTTGATGGACACTTCCAGGCACGATTGAGGGGGAAAGTAACATGAATAAAGAATGGTCCGAGATGAATAAGAAGATGCAGACCCTGATCGGAAAAGAGGCGTCTTTTGCCAAAGGGATCGATGCGCTCATCGAACTGAGAGAATCACTCTTTGAGCAGATCACATCGATCGTGAAGAATTACCCGGCAGAGGCTTTCTATCAGATGCCTTTTTCTGGAGCGGAAGGATATCACAGTAAGACCCTCGTCTACTCGATGTGGCATATCTTCCGGATCGAGGATATTGTGGCCCATGAACTGATCGCGAGGAACAAGCAGGTGCTCTTTACCGGGAGCTTCCTGAAGAAGACGAAGAGCCCGATCATTACTACGGGAAATGAACTTCACGATGAAGGAATCGCTTCTTTTTCTCGGGAACTGGACACGCAAGAGGTATTCGAGTACTGCCGTGCCGTGAAGAATTCTTCGGATGAGATCCTCCGCAAACTGGCGTATAAGGATCTGAAGAGAACTTTTACAGACGAAGATAAGAAACGGATCCTTGATAGCGGAAGCGTCAGCACGGACGAGAGTGCTGTATGGCTGATCGATTACTGGTGCGAGAAAGATCTGAAGGGACTTCTGAAGATGCCTTTCAGCCGGCACTGGATCATGCATATCGAGGCCATGTGCCGCATCAAGAACAAACTCTGCCAGAAGGCGAAGAAGGGCGTCGATCAGATCGCCTACTGCGGTCTTTCCTGCGCCCACTGCTTCCTGAAGGATTATTGCGGTTCCTGCAGAACAGCGTATAACACCTGTTCGTATGCGACATGTTCACCGGACGGGGTGTGCCCGAATGCCGCGTGTTGTAAAGAAAAAGGCCTCGACGGCTGCTACGAATGTGACGAGATCCGGAAATGTAAACGCGGTTTCTATGCTCTCGGAAAAGAAGTCCATGCCATTAAGGCCATGTCCCTATTTATCTCCAGCCACGGAAAGAAAGAACTTCAAACGGTTCTGGAGAATCTCCATAAGAAACAGGAATTCGAGAAAATACAGGAAGTCCTCGGTGACGACATCGATCAGGGCCTTCAGATCCTGGAGGAGAACAGGTAACGGTAGGCACACCCGACCTTTCCGCCAATTCTCTCTGCGTAAGCGTTATTTACTAGAAGCGTCTTCAACGAGAGTCCCAAGTACGATCCGTATCGGAAGCAGAACTCTCCTGCTTTTGCTTAATTCAATACTTCCTTGTCATGAATGGAATACACCGCAGATAAGAAACGCCGCGCAGAAAAGGATCACCGGCACAAGCAGCAGGCAAATGCCGATCGCCCAGATTCCGTGTGTTTTCCGTCCTCTGATCCGCAGGATCAGGCCGTAGATGATCAGCATGATCCCGGGGATGATCGCGACATAAGGGATATTGGCCGACATCATCAGGGTCTCGGAATCCCACTTAAAGCTAAGTAGTATCTCGATGATCGAGAGAAGACATGTGGTCGCGGCGAACGTGTAGATAATGATCTTGTGCTTCTCTTCGGCCTCGATACTTGCTACGTTCACGACATCCTTTACGATATCTTCCGTTTCCTTAGCAGAGACATTTTCAACGATTCTTTCAGATTTCATGAGTTCCATCATGGACACACCCAGCGCATCCGCCAGAGGTTCTAGAGTATTTATATCCGGAAATCCTAATCCTCTTTCCCATCTGCTGACAGCTTTGTCGGTTACCAGTATTTTTGCAGCCAGATCTTTCTGTGTCATATTCAGTTCTTTTCTTCTTTCAGCTACAAAGCAACCGAATTTGTATGCATCCATTTTTCTCACCTCCAAATGCACTCTAACCCATCCCGTTCCGAATCACAACCGATGTATCGTTTACCTTCGGAAACGTCTGAAATCAGGGGCATTCTACGATTCGTTTACTATAGAAGATGTCTGCTTTTCCCACGATTGTCTCTACTTCGTCATATCCGAACGCCAAGTGGAGATTCTCTCACCTTTCAATTCTTATCCAAAACTTATCTTCTGCCATTCTTCCTTCTGTCTTCTCAATGATCAGGATCGGATCGTAGAAAGGGATCCCCAGGCGTTTCAGTTCAAGCTTGATCTTGTCACGAGTCTCCGGGAAGCAGCGTGATTTCAGAAATTCCTCATAGTCTTCAAACTCTGGTTCCGTGTTCCGGCCAAAGGCACGGAATAATGGATTGTGAATATAGTTTCTGATCTTAACGATTCTTTTCAGCTCGTCCACGTCAATGACCGTGCAGACCATATCTTCATACATATACCATAAACGAAGTTTCATCCTGGTTTCCGGAAGTTCCAGTTTCCCGGCGATCTCAGGATGTCTTCGAAGGATCTCCACAAGAGTTACGATCGGTCCTTTTATCGGTTCGTCCTTCATTTCCCAGTTCTCGACAGTTCTCTTCGAGGCGTTTGCAAATACAGCAAACTCCTTCTGCGTCATATTCAGAAGCTTACGGATCTGTCTCAGATCTTCGCCGGTAATCGATTCATTCAGTACATATTTATGGTCCATGAGTAACCCTCCCGAGCTCATTAAACCACATATTTTGTGGCGATTCAACAGCATTTTGCCACATTATTTGCGGTTTTCATTCATCCTGATCGGGAGAGGAGGGTACTTCGATATTGATGACCTTCATATACCTGTCGAGCGCATATTCGCCGTCGTGGGATTCGCCCAGAAGAAACACGCTCAAATCTGATCCGGGTGTAGTTATCTTCATTATCCTAAAGCAGCCGCAATCGCGGATGTAACAGCATTGATCGCCTCATTTTGACTCTCTATTTTTTTAGAAGCTTCCCGTTTTTCCCGTTTGACTTCCTCTTTTATTTCCTCTTTTTCCAGCTTCAAAGTAGTATACGAATTAGTCTTGTCAACGAGTTGCGTAAGACTAAAACCGGCTAAACAAATAGAAATTACACAGAATACGAGTCCGACAATAGCCATTGAATCTTTACGATTCTTAACTATGCTCCCAACAACCATAGCGAGGCCAATAATCGCCAAGGCACATCCGACAACCAGTCCACAATACCAAGCCATATACAGATTAAGATCGTGTTCTATGCTACTGCTGGTCACCCAACGCATAGAATCCACATCTATTTCAAATGGTAGGAATTGTATTACAAAAAGGCATATCGTTCCGAGCAGTGCCAGAACAAATCCAACTATAGATACCGCACTGATTCCCGATTGGGGAACATCTCTACCGGCACTTGTGTTTTCACTATGCGTCGTTGTTGGGACAGGAGTACTCTGAACAGGTGGTGTAACAGGGGTACTCTGCGCGGATCCAAACTGGACATCTTGAAAATCAGGAGAAGTTTGAATCTTTATATATGCCTGTGATACAGGATCCCAAAGCAAGGTATCAGCGTTAATGGTTCCGTTCTGTATCATCTGAAGAAGTACGTTACGAGGATACGGTCCAGATGGTTGGTTATTTCCGTTTAGTACAACAAAATAAGTATTTTCCATAAGATCCTCCTCTATTCAGATAAAGCTTCTACAATTACAGTTATTTAAGTTTTCAAAGAGAGGATTAGTAAGCCCTGACAAGGGCTTACTAAATCTGTTATTCGTAGGATAACAGGAGATGCTCACAAAAAGACAAGCGGAGCGCTCCTTGGTCAAAGAAATGGTCCATGTAAAACGTTTCAACATTGACCATTACATAAACTTTTGCCATTATTCCAAGTAGTGGTCCATGTAAAACGTTTCAACATTGACCATTACATGGACCAGATATGGAGTGCTGAAGAAAGGGGCCATCTCATTTGTGAAGTGAACCCCCCAAAGTTGTTGTCCAACTTCAGGGGGTCATTTGCATGCTTCTTCGACAGCGCCTTTGCTTTAGCAAACAGCGCGGAGAAGAAGCATACACGACCTCATTCACGACTTCTTCACCGGCACAAGCTCGATATAGCCGCGCTCGCCTCTAGGCTCGAGCTGGATACGCGGGTTCTTATCATCCCAGGTATATCCGATGAACTCCGGATCATACTTCTTCTCCGCATCCCAGATCTCCGTGATCGCAGATACATAATCCTCTTCTTTGAAGGGCTCTCCGCGGAAAAGCAGGTAGGTCGCCGCAGGAAGATCGATGATTTCGAATCCTTCCGGAACCGGTCCGGAATAATCCGTCTCTACCTCAACACCCTGCACATACTCGTTCGTCACCGGCTTTCTCAAGTGTTCCGGCAGCCACAGGCAGACCGGTTCGCCGCTGATGGACTTGATGCTCGTAAGAAGACCCCATACATCACAGCCGACTTCTTTACAGTAGCTCCAGTATTCGTTCGCCTTGATCCCTCTCTTGATAATGACCTTTCTTTCTGGTTTCTCGATCACCTGGATAAAAACATTTCTGATCTCACTCATACTATTCACATTCCTTTCATTTTCCATGATCAACGAAGGAGTGAAGAGCCAGATGGGAACCGGGCTGGTGGAGTACTCTTTCGGATTACAGCCGAACTCACGTCTGAATGCGCGCTGATATCCGTCAACACTTCCGAATCCCATACTGATGGCCACATCGAGGACAGATATATTCTCATCTCTCAGCCGCAGGGCCGACTTCGACAGTTTCAAGCGTCTGATATAGACTGCCGGCGTCATATTCAGATGCTCCATGAAGAGCCGTCTTGCGTACCAGGGGGAGAACGAAGATGCCGCTGCAAGGTCTGCTAAAGTGATCTCATCTTGGATGTGATCACGGATATAATCCTGCATGGACCGTACCGCCTCTTTATGTTCATCCACTTGGCTCACCTCCTTTGTGAGCTCATCTTAACTGAAAGAGTCATTTGGATTCTCGACTTTTTTGGCTCAGATAAGATCTACGCCTCTACACTGATCCACAGAGCGGGACGCACGGCGTTCACATCGGCGAAGACACCTCGGCCGCCGTAGTTCACGGTGCCGTCTTCGCTGATATACGCACCAGGGGATCTTAGCCACCACTTGCATGGCCCGGCCTCTTCTATGCCCGCACGCTGTATGTGGCAGTACGCTGTGCCCTGGCACGCCCTTGCACTGTTCGAATTAAAAAACAGGTTGGCCTCCACACTATTGAGGAGGAAGATCTTGTCGATGGTATCGTTTTCAGACGTTGTACTGTAAGATGGCGTCTTGTCTGCCGCAATGTGCGTACTCAGGATCATTTCCTTCTCCTTCGTGTCAAAAGCACTGTTAAAGAACGCTTCGTTCAGCCATTTCCGAAGCGAACTTCTCTCCCACGGGACCTCTGTATTGCTCTCGCTGTACTTCCTGGCATCGAGGGCGTCTTTACTGATCAGAAGGACCTTATCCTCCTCTTTCCTCAGTACCAGCCATTCGATGGCGGAGATCCCACGCTGCCGCTGTTGAGGATAGCGGCCGAACATGATCTTCACGAACCCTCTGTACGAGGAGACCTGCTCGAGGTTCTTCTCCGTCACGATCTCTATCACACGGGGATTGGACAGAAGAGCCTGAATCGCCTGTCCGAAGCTCCATTCCTCCTCGTCTTCTCCCTGTCCGCCTGTGACCCTAGCGTACAATACGGCGGCTTCTGCTCTTTTTTTGACAAGTGCCTCCTGCGCCTCTTCTTTCGTCGTGAAACCACCGAGCAATGCACCCGCATAGGCAAGCTTACCTTCGATCTGATTCATCGTTTCCGACGCATCTGAAATCTCGCTCTCCAGGCGTTTCTTCTCCTTACCGGAGAAGACGCCGAGGGACTCGTACCGGGAACGAAGTTCGGCTAACTGACCTTCGGTCTTTTCCTTCTGGCCGGTAAGCTTCCTGATCCGCAAGACAGTTTCATCGAAGCTGTCGCAGATCTGATTGAGCTGTGACACTTTCTGCTTCGCATCCGCATACCGCTGTGCGAGGGACTGTCCACCGGAAGTGAGCGTAGCGATCACTTTCTCCGCGGTTTCCTGGGCAGCCTGCTCTTCCTTCTTCTTTCTCTCCTCTTCTTCCTTCAGGCGCATCATCTCGGCCGATTTATATGCGGCAATATACCCGTTGATGTCGGCTCGCAGAGCATCGCTTCCGTAGCGAAGGGCTTTCTTCGTGTTGGGGTTGTTCTCGAAGACCGTCACGTCACTTATAAGGCCAAGATGTGAAACCCGCAGATCCGCCATCGCCTTCACGAGGTATGCCTCACCGTCCTGTGGATCGATGTCCAGGACTTTCTCCGCGAACCTCTTCGCGTGGTCCCATTCCTCTTCCGTGATGAACATAAAGGCGCGCTTGATCAGGCCGATCTTCGTCAGGTCGCCTTCTCTCACGACACCCTGTGCCTGCGTATTCTGGTTTTTCGCTCCCATGATCTTCTCGATTCCGCGGAGCAGATCCTGGATGGCACCGACTTTTCCCATGTCCTGCGCCTGAAGCCGGGCGAATTCTTTCGGCATATCGTAGGCATCGATGCCCTTATAGCAAGGAATCAGCGTCTTCTTCGCCCCTTTCTCTATAAGGCTTAAGAACCGGCTCCATTCATTCTTGACCCAGACGGCGTTATAGTATTCATAATCTGTTCCGAAAGCCAGCATGATCTTCGCCGAATGAAGAGCCGCGAAAATATAGGGTTCGTACTCCTGACCCAGCTTATCCTCGAGCGAGATCCGCGAGAAGAAGACTTTATAGCCCTTTTCTACAAGTGCCTGATACACATCCTGGGCGATCACACTGTCTATGGTACGATTGCCGGCGTTATCTGTCTCTTTGTAACAAATGAATATATCGTAAGGGGCTTCCCGGGAAGAGACTTCATTGATCCGGATACGAAGGGCCTCGATGGCCTTCGCCTCATCCCTATACACACCGCGGGCAACCGTATCGGAGCATTCCATGACCATCTCGAAATCCGGATCATCCATAATGCTGTCATACGAGGACCTGTGGCAGGTCGGAACCTTCTTTCCGGTTCCGGGATCGTCCACATATTCGATGCCGAACTTACACAACAGGAGTCCCCAGTACGCTTCCGCCTCTTCCGGGTATTCCGTTACGATCGTCTCATATACACCAGCTGCTTTATCGAATTCACATGCCCGCAGCAATCTGTTCGCGCGCGAGAACAAGTTGAGTTTTTTCTCTGTGTCTAATTGCGGGACGGTCTGCACCGAGCCGCAGTATCCGCATTCGCATACGGTCATACCCTCCTTGATATCGAGGGATCCTCCACACATTTTGCATTTAAAAACCGACATCGTTTCTTACACCCTACTACCTGCGTTCCCTGAATCCTTGACTACCCGGTCTGCACATCCGATGCAGATGATGTTTGTAGTATAGCATATTTCGAAGGATAATCCTTCACAGGAGCTTCGGGCATGAACAGGTCCATCGTGAGATGTCTTTATTTTGCTTCACTGATGTACTTATCGACCCGGTCGTTAATGAAACGGATCACATCATCTATCGACTTATCCCCCACGTAGAATGCAGCCATTTCCTCATTGATGATGTCCTTGATCTCTTTATCGTCCATGTAGTACACAGAAAGATTGGAGATCATATCGAAGAACTTCTGCTGCATCGTGTCCGTAGCTTTCTTATAGCCCATGGTCTTCAGCTGGCTCTTGTCGAAGAGTCCGTATTCCATCTCAAAATCGTAGATCTCGTTATAGTACTTCGCAAGAAGGGAGATCTGTTTCTTCATGACATCTTTATTGACGCAGATCGAGCTGACCGACAGTTCCCCTTCGGGAATAAACTGACCGCCAAGCAGATAGTTGATGAACTTCTTACATCCTTCCATCTGATCGGATTTAGCTGTCACAGAGATGCTTTCCTGTGCTTTAAATCTCGGTCCTTCTGCCGTTACCGACGGCGTACCGATTACCGAACAGGCATCCTGCTCATTGGCGCAGTGGATGACGTAATCAGCAAAGTTCGTCATGTGGACGTATCTCCCATCCGGTCTCGGGCGCAGCTCCTCCTCGGCAAACGGTATATACACATCCGGATCCCTTCGGTTCTCCATGAAATTCGCCTTGGCATATTCTGCGGCTTTCCTAAACTGTTCCGAGTCAAAATCCACTTTCTCGCCTTCCACGGCAGACTTCATGTCGATACAGGACATCAGGAAAACATCCCGATAGTTGTATATGGATTCAGGATAGTCATAAGGCTGTACACCGGACAGTGTATTCTCAATGTAGCTTTCGTATTCCTCGAAAGTCATGCCGACCTTATCTTTTCCGACGTCATCTTCCTTCACGATCAGTCCCTCGACCTCGAGCGTCACCGGGATAAAGTATAGTTTCCCGTCCACCTTGCTGGCTTCGAGTATACTATCGAAGAGCCCTTGTTTTATGCTTTCGTCGAGCGAAGAACTGAGGTCCAGAAGGGTCTTGTCATTCATGGCTTCCTTCTTATCCATGTTCACAACGATATCCGGACAATCCGCACTTTCGAGTTCTCTTACCAGCGTGTAGGCGCGTTCGATCTGTGGATCCAGGATTGGAAATCCCCTTCCCGCCTTGATGCCCTCGTTATATTTGCTCCAGATCCGGATAAGATATTCGGGGTCCGTTTCGTTGAAAGAAACGATCGCCTGGGACAGATAGTCCGAGAATGTGCCGTCCAGCGGCGCACTGATCTCGATGATCTTTTTCCCTTCATGCGGGTTCACCTGCGCTCTCGTCAATACCATGACAGAATAGGTTTCCGACGGTATCCTTGCTGTTGGGAATCCTTCAGTTCCATGGAAATACAGCACGATCTTTTCTTCAGAGTAGTGAAGTACACGGATATCGTCATTCTTATCAGGATTGAAGTCGTAGAAGTACGGGGAATACCAGCTATTGTCCAGTACTTTCTCCTCCGTATTCGCTTCCACATTAAACTTGAAAATATTACCGAGTGTATCTACGCGCAGAAGGTCTCCCTGGCCTGTGCACTGGTAATCGGTGAGACTGTCTTCATTATCGCTTCCGGTAACCCAGGGTGTCGTATTCGTGAATTTCCCTGAAGAAAGATCCATCTCACAGGTATACTTCTCCCCCTTCATGTTCTCCACATTTGCGTATGCCTTCTTCGTTTTTTCGTTATAAGAGACAGCATCGATATAACCGCCTCCCGGCAAGGTCGTCATGTCCATCTCACAGAGCAGGTCCATGTCCTCGTAGAAGTACAGCTGTGTATCTCCTGTTTCCATGTTTATGCTCTGCACGGCGATATAGTTACCGACACGGGTCACAGAAGAAATCATATTGACGATCTGCCCGCTTTTATCCTTCATCGGAGTGACATCGGAGGCCTTCCCGGTTTCCAGATCTACATTGATGAAGTAGGACTCGAAGCCTCCGTTGAAAACACCCACCAATGCAATCGCCGTTTTTCCGTCTTCCTTGGGAATAAGGGAATAGATATTCTGCACCTGCGTCTCTTCGCCAGGGAATGTTATCTCCAGCGTTTTTTCCTTCGTCCCGTCTTCGCTATATACATCCAGTTTTACTCTTTCCTCGGATGTCTGAAGATCATATGTCGAATAGGTACTGTAGATCTTTCCGCTGATGTATTCCGGAGCGGAATCGACCATGAGCATATCCATGTCCGACATTTCCATCGAGATCTTAAAGCGGACAGAATCGTACCAGGGCGTTCCGGCTACTGTCGTGATGTTCTTTTCTGTCTGGGCTTTTTTCCTGCAGCCTGTCATCATGCCTGAGACGAAAAGCAGGCAGACCGAAATGGCAGCGATGCGTACCGGTTTTCTCATATGCTCACCTCATATGTCACATTCCCTGCTCATCTTCTGACTATATAAGACATAAACCCCATATGCCAAATATAGATTATCATGTAAAGGAGAGAAACAAAATGACATTCCTGTCACTTGCTCCCTTAGAAGGACAATGGTAAAAAAATATGCGAAATCTTTGTAAGATTCTCTCCGGGAAGCTGTTAATAGGGATGAAGACAGAAAAACGAGGTGCCCGATATGAAAAAGAATATGATAACCAAACTTGCCGTCGCGCTCTCTCTTATCTTAGTGATCACGGCTTCCGGCTGCAGAAAGAACGATGCCGGTTCCTCTGATCGTAAAAAGGGCCGATCCTCATCAGATCAGGAAGAAAGCCTCTCCGTATCGGTATATACCGGACCGTATGAACTGGCGGTGCCGACCGGAACACGCGTGACTTCCGACGAGCCGGATATGCCGGAAGAGATCGTGTACTGGGATCCGCAAAGAGATCTGAAGGCCGAGTACACTCTGAAAGAGGCAACAGAGAAATACGCATTTATCGTGGACTATACTACACTGATCTACACCGCCTGCGACGAACTTCAGACGCAACATGAATTCATATGTGTGGACTACGGGAGCCACCTGTTTTCCAACCACAATACTATCCTCTGCCTGAATTCCGATGGAAAAGTACTGGAAGGTAATGTCTCGTATCTCGAGCTGGACACCATGGATGGCACATCTGCCGATCAGGTGATCAGTGAACTGCCGTATAAATTCGCCGGCCCGATGGGTGGGTATTCTGAAGAGAATTCGACTCTCGATATCAGGGTCATCGAGAATACAGAGGACCACGTGCTTGTCCATATCCGGGATTCGAAAGACGAACCTTCCCATGAAGCTCTATATTATGCAAAACCTGTAGGCGGGACATGGATCCTGGTGATCCGTAATGTCTGGAATACCCAGACCGCGTATCTGGAAGACAAGGACATCCCCGTTTTTACACACTATGCCGAGATCCTTCTTAACCACTTAGGCCCGGATGACGGGAAGGAACCGTATATCTACGACAAGATCGTGAATACTCCTTTCCTCGGCGGGATGCGGCTTGCCGGATTTAATTATCTGAGCCGTGCCGGAACTTCTTCGATAAGTCTTCGGACCTACCGGGATGACGATCTTTATGACATCACCATTACTCAGGATCCGAAAAATCCGGAGGAATTCAGCGACTGGGAAGATATGGGCGACATGAAATCCCAGAAAAGTGACTTCGGATCGCAGTCGCTGTACTTCACGAAGGATGGCGTTTCCTATCTGTGTCACTTTCAAAATAAATCAGGTGAGTATACCGACTTTGATTCCTCTGAAGAGTTTCTGGATTTCGTCCGGGATCACTGCTATATAAGATGATCCTGCGAAGCGAACATGAATATGAAAAAAGAGAACATCATCGGGTGTGATATAGTTAGAGAAGATGGGTAAGTTGTAAGCCGGCGTTTCCAGCCGGACCAGGGAGAGGGCTATGGAAGATACATCAATCGTACAACTGTTATGGGACAGATGCGAACAGGCGCTAAAGGAGCTCGCCTTGAAATACGGGCGCTTCTGCCACAAGATCGCGCTGAACATCCTGGGCAGCCCGGAGGATGCAGAGGAGTGCGTCAACGATACATACCTTTCGGTATGGAACAGCATTCCCCCTCAACGCCCTTCCGTACTTCCTCCGTATATCGGACGCATCACGAAGAACCATGCACTGAATCTCTATGCGAAAAACCATGCCGACAAGCGGGGCGGCGGGAATCTCCCCCTGGTCTTCGAAGAGCTGGATGAGGTGGTCGCCGGATACGAGACGGCAGACAGCGAACTATACCGCCAGGAACTGCTCTCTGCCATCAACGGATTCCTCGCATCACTTCCTTCTGAGAAAAGAAAGATCTTCGTCAGTAGGTACTGGTACGCAGAAAGTGTGAGAGACATCGCCGCGCGCATGCATATGACGGAGAATCACGTCTCCGTTTCCCTCAATCGCATGAGGAATCAACTTCGCACCAAACTTCAGGAAGGAGGCCTGTTCTCATGACCGGTAAAGATCTGTTTGAAGTGATCAACAACATCGATGATACATATGTAGAAGAAGGAAGAGAAGAGTCTGCGGGTAAGGTTTCTCCTCCTGCAGAACAGGCACCTTCTACAAGACCGATTCTGCGGATTCTGAAGCGGTATGGCCTTCCGGCAGGAGTCGCCGCCGCTGTATTCGGGATCGTCGCGCTCGGGTTATGGAGTTCCGGTCTGCTGAAGGATACTCCGGGATATACCGGAGCAGGACTTTCGACAACGACTCCTCCGGAATCGACCGGACTGGAATCGGCCGTAGAAGTTCCCACATCCACTACCCCTCCCGAATCGACCGGAGAGATACCCGCATCCACTACCCCTTCTGACTCTACGACAGGAGTGACCAATTTCCACGGAGATGTCCTCGTTTCCGTCTATGTACCCGAAGATAAATATGTAGAAAAAGACGGGAGTTTGGTCCCGTCTGTTCTCGAACTTACGATTACCAATGAAGGCACGTCACCGCTGTATATCGAAGAAGTCTTCACACTCCAGAAGGAAGGAGACGACGGCGATTGGGAGGATGGCGCCGTGTTCCGTAATGAAACGCTGTCCCTTCCCGAGCGCTGTGTCGCAGCAGGCGACACGTCCGTCATCCAGGTCAGTATCCTTCCGGAACATTTCGAGCTCTGGAGCGGACCTGCGCGGCTGATCCTGAATGTGCATTTCTATGAGCCGGATGACGAGGACTGGACAACCATCGACCATGAGACCAACTTCTACATGAAAGCGGTTGACTTCTATCTCGACAAGCGCGGTTGAGACGATTATCCGGCGAGACCGGTTCCTTATGCAGTAGCAGCCGCCTCGGCCGCTTCATAGTAAAGATACAGTGCTTTTACAAGAACCTTCAGGTCATCATCAGACTGATCTTCTCTGACTGCGTTGGCAATATAGTTCAGAACACTATATCTGACCATGCCTTCTTTTCCCCCGCAGATGACCTTCATTTCGAAGACTTTATCGAGGTCAGGCGCGGAGATCCCGCGGATACGTACCACCTGATAGCCGCCTACCTTCGTCGTCTCCAGCTTATTGCTGCGGTTGCAGGAGAAGGCTAGTTCCTCGCTGCTTCTGAAATACAGTGACAGCGTCGTCTCCGACTTAAGGGATAACGTCGCACCTTCAAATGTCACACCCGGGATCGCATCAAGGACGACCGCGGCATCAGGTGCTGCTTCTTCCACTTCCTGCGCGGTAACCGATGTAACCGCAACGTCATTCAGATATGTAACATCGATAAGATCCGGATCAATACCGAAATAGGACTGTGCCCATGTACAATAGGTCACCAGTGCGTCTACCAGGGGTGCTGCTTTCCTGTATTCGGCGTGATCGTCTGTATGCGCAAGGAGATATTCGGCATATTCTCTCACAGAATAGGAATATGTCTCGCCGGCGCTCCCGCCATCTACCATCTTCACCCCGATATCCGAAGCGAAATCCTTCGCCGATACCTGACACTTAAATACGTAGTAGGTCTTATCTCCTATGGAAGCCGTCTTCGCAACAGTTCTGTCCTCACCCGCTTTCGCCTGTAGATAGACCTTCCGTGTCTCGGTCTTGTCTCCCGAAGGAACAGTAAACTCCACATATGCATCTTCAGAAAGCTCCGCCGAAGACAGATCCATATAGAAGTTCACACCGATATCCCCGGCAAGGCTCAGCGTACAGCCGCAAAGGCGTGCGCCGAAGCCCATATCCACCGTCTCATCCTCGGAAGACCACTCGGAAATAGGAGTCACGGACGGCTCCCACGAAGGGCTTGTCTCACCGTTTTTCAGCGGGATAAATGCCACAGAGATCGTGGTGTCTTTCGTATTTGTCAGATGCACAGAAAGTTTCCTGAAATCGTTATTCGCCGAAGCGCCCGGTACATTCTTGGATTCCGGAAGCGGTTCAGCTTTCATCACGGTAAACTGACCATCCTCGCTAAGAAGCTTCACAAATAATCTTTCGGAGTCGACGGTTACGATCGCACTTCTTCCGTCAGAAGCAACCTCGATCTGCCCCTTGCTGTGCGCGAACCAGTATATCTCACCCGGCTCACGAAGAGAGATCTCATCCTGGATGATCACGCATTCCTTGTCCTTGATCATCTTCAGGCCGCGGACCACTTTATCTGCCCCGCTTGGCGCATACGCTTCGGTCAGGTCCGTGATGGCGTAAGCTTCATTTCCACTTCCGTACCCGGTTATGGGACAGGTTATATTATCCGCCTGGTCAATCCCCTCTGTCGGATTGATGACAAGTGTATTGTGTCCCTCCGCTTTGATCCGGTATGAGTACATACGGTCCTTAAGTTTATAGATTGGTTCATTTCCCACATCCGTAAAGAACCGTTTTTCGTTTGCTTCGATATAGAACGAGCCCAGATCGAAGTGCCCGTGATAATGGTAATCATTTTCGCCGGAATGAAGTGCCGCCACAAGGCCGCTCTTATCCCAAGTCGTTCTAAAGCTTGCATTGGACGCGCCAACAAATCCCCAATCGGTTTCTTTATTGATTTCCTCACCGGTCTGTTTACTCTCGTCGATCCACAGAACATCCAGATAATTGAAGTCAGGATCTTCGGGAATATATCGAAGGCGTATAGCAGACAACTCCGGCGAATTGAGCTGCTCGCCAAGCCACAGAAAGACTGCCCATCCGGTATTTCGGTCCACACGGTCATCCCCGAAACTAAAAGCTGCCGGTGTGTTGGAACTCATATAGCGTACAAAATCGGCGGATCTTGCTATGCCCTCATAATCGGCAAGACCATAGTCGGTTCCTGCTGCACTTTTCAGCGCGGAGGATTGAAGTCCGAGATAATAGGTAGCGTAATCCCAATACCCGAGCCCCTCTTTATACGTTCCATCCGGTCTGCCATATCCGATACGGACACAGGAATACGCTCTCTTGAACCCGTAAGTCAGAACCGAAGCGGCAGTCTCGCTTGCATCTCCTTCATCTCCGATAGCAAGGGCCGCCAGATTCGTCCCCCCGGTGCAGACAAACTGCCAGTTGTCTCCTTCATTAGCCAGATACCAGTAGTATGTGCGAGAGAATTCAGTTTCATCCTTCGTATAATCCACCAAAACCTGTTTCAGGCCTTTTTCAATCAAGTTGGTCCGGATAAGATCCCGCTGTTCCTGGCTCATCCAGTAATAGAGCCAATCATAACCATATGCAAAGGCTGTACACATTTCCGCTGTATCTAAGAAGTGTTCCGGCATCCAGTCCGAGAAACCACAGGCAGCTTCCAGATCTGCGAAGGCCTGTTCGGCATATTCTTTCGTCCCGAAAATATTATATGCCAAAGCAAGGGTCGCCACGCCACGCTGTATTTTTTTCGATGTTTCGAGAAGGTGCCCCTCGCTATCTAGTTTATATGTTATGGGCTCCTTTTTTCTGGATTTAAGAATATTGTCCGCTTCCCCACGGAGTTCTTCAAGAAGAATACCTGTCACCGTATTTTTCCCTTCTTGTGCTCTCAAGGCCGCAAACTTCTCTTTTGACATGATGATTCTCGGATGCACATTCATGCCGCTTGTTTCAATGATATCGTTGATGAGCTGATCGCCATCAATGAAACTGCCGTACTCTTCCGTTCGTAAGTGGCCGTTCGCCAGAACGTTACCCGGCACCATCCCGATCAGCAGTGCCATCACAAGTAGAAAACTTAACAGATGTCTTTTCATAACCCTTCCTCTTTTCCCGAATCCCAGATGCGTAAGTGTATTTCGCCGAATCATTATATATTGAATACAAGCCGTTCACAACAATGACGTGAAAAACCGCAATTTAATGGCCTTTGGAGAGGATTATGGGGACGAGAAGTTCCGTGCAGGAAATTTTTTCGAGAAATAGGTTGACTTAAGTAAACGTCGGATCTATAATGACGATAGGTTGACTTAAGTAAACGTGGAGGTATTCATGGTCAAGCTTGCTGACGCCGAATGGAATATTATGAATCTTCTTTGGGATAAGGGTCCCCTTACCACCATGGAGATCATCCGTGAGATGGAAGAATCCAAAGGCTGGAGCAAGTCCACTACAATGACGCTTCTTCGAAGAATGAACAGTAAAGGCAGCATACATTTTCAGACTGACAACAAAACCAAGAAGTATTATCCGAGCCTCGACCGTAAAGAAGCCGAGGCGGAGGAAACAAGATTTTTCCTGAACAAGCATTTCAACGGAAAGATCGGAACCATGGTGAGTAATCTGATTAGCCAGGAAGCTCTCTCTGAAGAGGAGATCGAGGAGCTTTACAACATTCTTCGAAAGGGCAAATAGAATGAGATTTTTCGTAGCGCTGAATATTCTGATTTTAGTTCTCATTGTTTTGAGACAGCTGATGAAAGGGAAAGTATCCTGCCGAGTGCAGTATTTCGCCTGGATCATTCTTCCTGTATTTATGCTGGTAGGAAGTTTCATTTCCATCCCGGTGGCCATTGAGAGACATCGTGAGGTAGTGGATCGTCAACCTGAAACCACCGTTTCCATGGATGCATCTGCTGTGCACGAGAAAGTGGCTTCCTATCCTTCGGACAGAGCCTATTCCTATGCCGGGACGATCGAAGATCACGCTGTTCCCGTCTCTTCGCAAACATCGGAGACCCCAGGAAGAAACATCGATTATAAACTGATGGCCATATGTCTGTGGGTCAGTGTTTCTGCAGTCATCGGATCCGTTCTGCTCGTAAACAATATTGCTTTTGCAGGTAAGCTCCGGAAAGAGCGCGTCCTGCTTTCGGTTTCTGAATATGGAAAATTGAAAGTATATAGGATCAAGGGAGTGGATTCTCCGTTTCTTTTCTGGAACCGCATCTATATTCCTGAAGATCTTAATATGGATTCCGATCATTACACGTTATCTGTCTATCACGAGTACTGCCATTACAAGTTAGGTGACTGTTTCTGGAATGTGATCAAAAGTCTGTTCGTGACCGTATTGTGGTTCGACCCCCTGGTGTGGATTGCCTATTACCTGATCCGGCATGATAACGAACTCGCTGTCGATGAGATGGTGATTGCACGAGGCGGAGAGGAAAACCGGATAAAATACGGGGAAATGCTGCTGTCGTATGTCTCTAAGATCTCGGGATACAGCCCTCTTCCGTCTATTGCTACCTCCGTCAGCGGAAAGAGCAGAAGTTTCATGAAGAAGCGCATCCTTAACATCGCCAGGAGATCCGGTGCGAAGAAATATGCGGCCGTGATCGTATGTGCGGTTCTGATCACAGCATCCGTCTGTCTTCTCATAAGACCACACATCGTCTATAAAGATACGAATAAGCCGGAATCCGAAGTGCGGACTTCCTCTTCCGGCTCCGAGAAAGAAAGCGGCGCTGCCGAGTCCTCTCTGTCCGCTCCGGTAGAAGGAAACCATACTGTTCCGGCCGCATCCTCTGATCTTTCTCAAGAAAGGAAAGTAGTCAATATAACATATGATCTTATTACCGGTATCGTTTATAACACGGATAATCTCATCGGAGCCGAGGATTTTAAGATCCCGGAGGATATCAGTCAGCGGACGAATCTCTTCGTGAACTGTAACGTCATCAGTATTACCGAGAACTATATGTATGTCCTTATTGATGGCGTAGACTACGAGAAGAACGAGGATATCTGCCGGTTCTGCCGCTATGAGATGGTCGACGGAAAACAAGGTGATCTGACCGGTTCAGTCGATATTGATCCGTTTAGCTACAATATTTCGGATGTGTATGAGGCCGATGGAAAGACGTATGCGATCCTGAAGATGCCGAAGGAATCGATGGGGACAGATCCCGGCTATGCTTTCCATATATATGAACTGGATTTTGATAACGGAACAGCCACTGAAGACCGGGTAGTACATCTGGATACAGTCCCGGGCAGGTTTATCGATATAAGAGATGCCAGATATAACGATGGCACAATATATGCGTTTGGCGAAGCAACATGGCATGGGGAAACCGAATACGTTTACTATGAGATCACCGAGGATGGGCAGACACAAATAGATCTCGATTCGCGGACAGAATCGAAATTCTGGAGAATTGTGACTCCGATATATAAACTCTGAATTTCAAAAATATAACAGATTCATTTTTTAGGAGGATCGTATGATTAAGAGACTCATTTCAGCGGGCCTTAGTATCGCTATGCTTTTCGGAGCTATGGCCTTTACAGGATGTAAGAAAAAAGCGCAGAAAGGCGTTTCAAAAGCGTCCGGAGAATCTCTCTGGTTTGATGCCCAAACAACAGAAATTGACGACATCTATCAGGATAAGAAAGTGTCGTATCGTGAAAGAGAAATTATCGGTGCTTATCAAGATGGTGTTCTTATCAGAGATCACGGTCAATTGGAATATCCGGAGGGCTTTACCGGGAAGAATGGCGATTCTTCCGAATATGAATTTGACGATCTGAATTATTATGATGCAGATGGGAAACTGCTCAATTCCTTTGATCTTACAAAGGTCGTTTCTGAAAAAAACAATCAGTATATTAATGATATTATCATCTGTGACGGAAAGATCCTTCTATACAGGGAAGACTGTGATACCTTCCATGATGCTGAGATGTCATACTATCTGACAGATCTTGATATGGAGACGGGAGATATCGGAACATTCGAAAAAATGCCTTATACATCAAAGGATATTCCTACTTTCCATGACGGTACATGGGTCAGCGGTGAATATATTGTCTCGGAATACAGTGATATTGAAAGCGGAAAAACTATCTTTGTGATCCTGAATAACGGTCAATGTAAAATCGTAGACGTTTCTTCTTCCCTCCCTTCTGCAGAAATCTGGATGATCAGTGGATGTATGGCCGTTTCGGAGAATGAACTCGTATTTATCTGTTCGTTTGGTAACTTGAATTTTCTTTCTTTGAATCTGGAGAGCGGTAAGGTACAGATCAAAGATGAAGAGTATTCCTGGCTGAATGCACTCACTTTTAATGAACACATATCTTCCTTCGGAGGAAACTCATATATCACAGATCAAAGCGGCATAAAGAGAATCAATTTTGAAACGAAACAATTAGAAGAGATCGTCTCTTTTGATGACTGTAATCTGAACAGAAACCTGATGGATGAATTATCTCTTTTCTCTGTAAATGGAGACAAGTATGTTTTCGCAGGAGATGTCTATATTGCGGATTCGCGGGATCAGTTTTCCTTCGGAAATCCTATCGGTACTTCTACGCTCATCACGCTTAAGAAAGCCGAGAGCAATCCGAATGCCGGCAAGGTGATTCTTACGGCAGCGTTTATCGGAAATGCCGAAGTTTCCTATTCGATCTGTGAAGCGATCCGAATATTCAACGATATGAATCAGGATTATTTCATCCGGCTTTCGTATAACTATGACATCAGGAAAAACCTGAATTACGGTGATGCGGAAACCGAAGATGAGGCAGATGACATCTATTATAGAATTGCTGCGGATCTCAATGATCTTCTGGCAATCAATATGCTCTCCGGCGATGGTCCGGATATCATTCTGAATGCGGCGGATATAAAGCAGATCCAGACAGAAGACCATCTTGTAGATTTGAGTAGTTTTCTTTCAGGGAAGAACGGAATCCCTACCGAAGACTGTTTCTCAAATGTAATCGATGCGGCAAAGGTGGACGGAAAACTTCTCTATATGCCGGTGAGTTTCGCGGTACATGGTCTGCTGGTGAATAAAGAGGATATTTCCGATGGTCAGATCGGATTTACCTATGAGGAGTATGCGAAATACGTAGCTGAAATATGCGATGGTAACGATCCGATGGTAGATACCCGTCTTGGTGTTCTGACCACCTTGTGTTCGTGCATGAGTGCACCCTGTATTTCGGGGAATACAGTAAACTTTGATAGTGAAGCTTTCAGGAAGCTATGTGAATATGTGAAGAATAATGTTCCCGAGAAATACGGATATAACATGGATCTGGACGGGAATGCCTCCTTTTCGGGTATGGGAACTTTCTTACAAAGGAACACATATTTATCCTCCAATTTAACACTTCTGGGATACCCGTCAATAGATGCCTGCGGACCGTACATTACAGTAGATACCTCCATCGGGATCTCCGCCTCAGCCCCGTCTACGGTAGTAGATGGTGCCTGGGAATTCATTAAGACTTGCCTGAGTGATGAGGTGCAGGAAATCATTGCCGGTGACTTTACCAACCCGATGAATAAGAACGTATTCGATTCTTCAGCGAAAGAAGCACTGGAAAACTACAACCATTCTGAAATGTCTTACGGAATCGTGCTGGATGATAGTGTGATCACGACGTATAAAGAAGCTCTCATGTCAGCATCAGTTGTCGAATCCCGGGATCCGGCTGTGTTGAACGTGATCAGAGAAGAGATGCCCGCGTATTTCCTGGATCAGAAGAGCCTGGATGCGGTACTGAGCATCATCAACAACCGAGTCACCACGATTATCAAAGAACGGGCGAGGGGGTAAGAAACAGAACCAGGGGCCGGAGCTGAATCAGTTCGTCATTTCCGGATCCGGCTTCTCGAGATCCTGATCATAAAGAGAATACTCTTTCGAATAGAGACATTTTCCTGTCGTCGCATCCACGGTAAGGCAGAATCCCGGCGCGGCTTGCCCGCCGACATAGAGAATCAGATCGCTTCTTCTTCGAAACTGTCCTCGTAACTCCAGCCGACTGCTTCCTCATGCTGGATCACTTCCCGAAGTGCATCGATGGATGCAGGTCCATCCGCCCAATCACTTAGCGACCAGGAATCATATATCTGACTGGTACTGGATACGGTCTGTATCTCTCCGCCTTCGAATATCCCATCGAATCCGACATACCAGTACACACTTCGTTTAACCTCCGGAGTCTGGTTCTGATCTGTGATATCCAGCCGGTACACAATATATACACGGTTCTCGGCACTATTACGGGTAAGAGTCAAAATCAGACCTTCGTATTCCATGTTGTCCAATACTATGCCGTTTGCCGTGCATCCGACACGGACCGTACCGTATTCCATCCATTCTTCGGCGCCTTTCCGGAATCCTTCCTCCATGGCAGGCGTGATCTGATCCAGCGATTTGACCAGGTCGTAATGCTTGTTCTCTCCGTATTCGGAAGGTTGAATGAGTGAATAGTCAATGCCGATTTCCTCAAGGTTATACCATTTCTCCGCCTGACGTAGAAGAAGCTCGATGTTCAGAGCTCCCGGCACCGTCCAGTTGTCGAAGCATAGTGTATCCACCATAGACTCCGTACCGTTGGGATTGATCGTTCCGTCCTGATACACATAGGAGAACCCGTACATCCAGAAAAACTGCCGTTTAACAGGTTCCGCCCCTGTGTTATCAGTCACCTTCACCTGATAGACCATCTGGATCATGCTTTTTTCATCTTCCGCACGCTCCGCATATACAGTATCCTGTCGAAGCATGCCAAGATAACACATGTCATCGATCACCACTTCATCCGGCATACCTTCGCCATCCATGCGGATATACTCTCTTGCCAGTTGGTCCATAAACTCAAACTGCCTATCGGTTACCTGGCTTAATGAAAGCACTGGTTCGTGCGGTCCCGTCTGCTCCTGCTCCGGTTCCGCTGCACTTCCTTCTTCTGCGTTCAGCGTTTCGGACGAAGTCCCTTGGCCGGCACTCACCTCTTTCTCTTTGGAGAAAGCACCTGTCTTTGCCAGTATCGCTATTGTAACCGCACCGGCCAGAAGTAAAACAGCGAGTGAGCCGATCAGTATCTTCATGCTCCGATGGCTCTTTGACGTCGCCTGTTCCGGTTCTTGTGACGGCGTCACGGCTTCGGATGGAACAGATATTTCTGCCCCCTTCGGCGCTAAGGTTTCCGGTGTCAAAACAGGCATCTGCGGCAATTTCCCATTCGAGTCAGTCTCATTCATGATCGTACCCTCTCACTTTCTCTTACCTGAACTTTTCCCTATTTCGATTATAGTAGGGAACCCGCTTGAGAAATCATACAATATTGTCACTTAAGCCGGAAATGGCGTCAGAAACCCGCTACTTAACAAGAAATATTTATCGTGATATAATTTACAAGGTTAGAGTATTGTATGACAAACTAATCTGACATCGAAAGGATGGATACTGAAGTGAAAAAACACATTAAAGCATTTGCTGCTCTTTGTTCGCTGGCAATGGTTTTCTCGATTTTCTCCGCATCTGCTCTCGCAAGTGATCCGGAACTCATCGTGATCGACCAGGCCTACATTACAGACCACGGCAATAAGATGCCTACGGAGAGAGGCGACTATATTCTTACGGAGGATATCAGCGTTTCGGATACGGCTCAGATCTCGGATGACCGTGCTGTTCTGTCGATCGATCTGAACGGACACACGATCACCTATTCGGGTTCCGGAAGTGTGTATATCGTCGGAAATGTCGACACTACCGGTATTCTTGCAGGGAATGTCGATCTTACCATCAGCAACGGTTCAATCACGACCGCCAGCGGATATACAGGTGGTGGTTCTACTGACTACTGGATAAGCAATGCACTCTGTTCGAAACCTGATCCGGGAAGAGGTGGCTGCTTCCTCCTCCAGAACTCCAGCAGCCTTACTTTAAATGATGTAGACATCAGCAATTTCCACGTTACTGATGAGGGCGGTGCGATTCAAGTCGGAAATGGCTCTTACCTTTATATGAACGGCGGATCGATCACCGGCTGCTCGGCAAAGAACGGCGGCGGTATCGCAGTGCATACCTCTTCTAAAGGAAGATCTTCTACTATCAACGGCATTACCTATAACATCGTAGGTACTGCCAGACTCGTTGGCGTGACGATCAGTGATAATACGGCAACCGAAGGAGGCGGCGGAATCCGTGCACTCCGTGGTGATCTTTACATGAAGGACTGTACGATCACAGATAATACCTGCAACGGAAGTATCGGCGGAGGTGGAATCCAGATTGAGAATAACACCAACAATCAGCAGATCATTCAGATTGAGGGAAGCATCCAGGTGTACGGTAATCATAGCCATGAAGCTGGTGAAGAGGATCTGTTTTTCTCTCATAATATGAAGTCCATCAATCTGGTCGGAGATCTTAATGCTTCTTCGAAGATCTACTTCAAGCGGGGAACTCTGAACACATCGGATAAATACTTTATTGTTAACGATTATTCTTATGATCTGTCCAGTTTCATATGCTCTGACAGTTCTTACGATGCAGTTTACTCGAATGGTGCAATCGTCCTCCAGAGAGTAACGGCTCCGAAGATAACAGGATGCAATGTAGCGGTTTCCGGATCCATCCTGCTCAACGCACAGCTGAATCTCGGATCTTATGATGATGACAATACATCGGTCACTTACGCGTACTCTTACACGAAGAACGGACAGACCAAAAATATTGAGAAGACCCTGGCCAGAACCGAGCTTACCTCGTCGGGCAGCAATTATATCTTAACGATTCCTGTCGAGTCTGCCTGCATGACAGCGCCGATCGAAATCGCGATCCATTACGGCACTTCCGGCAAAACAGTAAGCGAGACCTTCACGATCGAGAATTATGCCAAGGCCATCATGGACGGCAACTACACGCTGGCCCAGAAGGAAGCTGCGGAAGCACTCATCATCTACGGTGGATATGCTCAGGTTCAGCTGGGAATCAACACAGAAATGCTTCCGACCGTTGAAGGCGTAGATTTTTCGAGTTCCTTTGCTGATGCGATTCCCGCCGAAGCATATGAAGCGGATGAAGCATTCTATGGTGCTTCACTGTCCCTCCTCTCTGAGACGAATCTGAAGCTTTATTTCAAAAAATCCGCATTCGAAGGAGACAGTGCTCCGACTATGACCGTCAGCTATGGTTCCGGTTCTGAAACCATCTCCGGTACGCCGAATGGCGGATATTATATGTACACGATTAAGGGTCCTGCGGGAACCGGCTTCCCTGCTACACAGTACGATCGTGAATTCACCTACTCCGTCGGAGACGTCAGTGGTAACTATTCCATCTATACTTATCTCAAAGTTGCCAAGAACGGTGGTTCTGACGCGCTGAAGAACCTTGCAGAGGCGTATTACAATTTCGCAAAGAAGTGCAAGGCCGTAGCTTAAGAGAAGGGAGATTAGGAAAGACATGAAATACGAAGAATTAGAGCTTGAGATTATCTTTTTCGATGCAGTTGACGTAATCACAGAAAGTCAGGATCCAACCGGGGAAGATTTTGATACACCACCGATGTGAGCAGATCATAACAACAACAGAACAGACCTCCTTGAGGCAAACCGCAGGGAGGTCTTCTCTTTCTGATACAGGTAAGGCGGAATCTTCTCTCTCCGCAGTCTGCTTATTTTTTTGGCACAGAAGGCCAATCCAGAACAACGATCAATCCGCCACCCAGGTAACTTCTCCGTGTCCTTCCTTCGTCGCCCATATCCGGATCCACATTCGAATAGTAGATCCAGTCACCGACGATCACGAATTGCTGATTGATCATATCGTCGACTTCGAAGATCTTCATATCGCCAATCTCGTCATAGTATACGCCCTCACCCTCGACGAAAATCGTATCACCGGCAGACCAGAAGATCAGTCCGTCGATTACGTTAACAGAACCATCCTTATATGATTGGATAAAGGTGGTTTCGCTCCCGTCCAGCTTCACACAGAAGAAACCGGATATCATCGTGTCGGTTTCGGCATCCTCCTCACCGGGGCTATAAGTGGTCACAAAGCTGTTCCCGACCACCTTCATATCGGGATCGCTGAGCATCTTCATATCCGGATCCCGGGGCATGATCCCGTAGAAGTAGATGTTCTCTCCGTCTGAGAAGAACACGTCGTCATTTCCGGCGATCACATCCGGCAGGATCTCTTTGCGGTTCTTCCCGTCCAGGTCCATAGAAAAAAGGCTCCCATATACCAGGCCATCTTCCCGCTCGTGTTGTGGATCGGAAAAGAGGATCTTATCGTCGTTTATACAGAAGGCAATATCTACCGGGTGATCCGCAAACTTCGCAGTGAATAGCACTGTGCGGTTACTGCCGTCAAGATCATATCTTACTATGGTGCTCTCTTCGCCTAAGAAAAGCGCATCATCATAAACGATCATCCGGCTAAATGCACCTTCCGCAATCTCACTTATAGAGAAATCCAGAAGATCGATCCTCTTGATCTCGGACATATCCTCTCTGAAATACAGATAATGATCGTAGAGGGTCAGCATATCTATACTCTGCTCATGATCTTTCACCGGTTTAGGAGAATAAACGAAGTAACTTTCCCCTGTGGAGAGCTTCTCCATTTCGATGGCTATGATATGCGCTTCCGGATGCACGACGAAGAAGTGGTATTCACTGTTTCCGGTAGCGATCGAAGCGTTACAGGAATTTCCGTAACCGAGTGCGTCTTCTTTCGACTGATACACAGATGAACCATCCGCACGGGTGGAAACAGGTGGTTTCGCCATTTCGATCTGATACTCATCACGGTGTAAGTCAACTGTAGTATTTTCCGTAAGTGGTTCATCACGCTCTACCTGCTTCTCCTCTTCAGAAGGAAGAGTCGAAGAAACAGATGGTTCGGATGTGGTTTTCTTTCCTTCTTCCGACTCACTGCTTTTCTTCTTACATGCTGCCCCCATGCAGCATGCAGATGCAACGGCTAACGCCAACACGACAGAATTGAAATATCTTTTCATATGACCCCTCCTGCCTCTATATGGATACAACACGATTTCACAGTATCATAATAGCAAGGCCAGACTGTCACTAAGTGATAAATCCGTCACGTTGAAGGGGTACGCACGACGATTACAGTGACCAGGTTTCCTGCCAGTGAAGTTTCGGGAAATCCCCCTCCCAAGTGAAGGGGAGCCAAACATACAGTGCCTGGGACGTATCGGCTGAACCCATAAGAGGGGCTTTCGCAAGCGCTATCACGTCCTTAACGGACGGGTGAAGGGTTTTATCCACACGGCTGTAGATCACGCGATAAAGCGTATCGTAACGTTCTTTAGTCATAACATAGTCCGGGACCCACCGGTCAGCCATCATGACGTAGGTATCGGTTCCCTCCACGCGGAAAACATGGCTCGGCTGGCTGTTGAAGGATGCGGAACTACTATCATCGACACACGGATCGCCTAAGACCACAAAAGGGCCCTTCCAGTCATCGGCTACGGCGATCTCCGTCGGATTAGGACAGTATCCGGTCATTCCCGATGTGATCAGATAGTGTTTCCCGTTGCGCATGAAGTGTGCCGGTGCTTCACGCGTCAGTGGCGGTTTACGGATATCATAAACCACTCCGGCCTCTCCCTGCACATTAGTAAACTCCCCGTTCAGCTTCGCGACCAGCAGGGTCTCGTGGTCTGCTTCGAAGTAGAGATAGGCATCGCCCTTTTCTGCATCCAGAGCCAGATCGAAATCCCCTGACTCATGTCCGTAAGGTTTAAGGAACGGGTCTACCAGTGTATAAGGTCCCGTAACCTGATCTGCAGTCAGAACAGCATAGTGATTCTTATCACAGTATTTTACCCACAGTACATACTTCCCGGTCTTCGGGTTGCGAAGAAGATGGGGCCGGTCCAGCCTGCGGTTCGGGTGAAAGAGGCTTCTCTTATCCTGCGGCTCCGGCTCGATAATATGTCCCTCGCACTTCCAGTTATAAAGGTCCGTACTGGAATAGATACGAATGCCCCAGGTCCAGGTCTTTCCTTTCTTGGAGGTATGGCTCTTATCCTCGCCCAGCCAGTAGTACACACCGTTTTCCTGATACATCGTGCCGCCGTGGGCTTCGATCCGGTTCCCTTCCGTATCCGTCCAAAGCTGCCCGGGAAGGAAAGCTTTTCTGTCTCCTGCCATATGATCCTGCATCATGAAAACACCTCCTACGTATCTTTACTGATCACATTATATCAATTCCGGGGCTTTCAAATAACATCACAGGCTTATTTCCGTTTGTGTGATACAATATCCATATCCTATAGACCGAAAGAACGAAACCAAGATGTATACAGTCACCTTCAATGGTAAAGAACTCACCATCCAGACGGAAAACTCTCTCTTCTCTCCCAGGGAACCGGACAGAGGTACACTTGCCATGCTTGCGTATGTTCAGTTCCAGAAAGAAGACAAGGTCCTCGATCTGGGCTGCGGGTGCGGCATCGTATCTCTGGCCGCAGCGGCCTTCGGCGTAGAGCCCGGCAACATCGTGCTTACGGATATCGACGCTCTGGCCGTGGAGACTTCCAGAAAGAACATGGAATCGAACGGTTTTTCCGGTGCTGTTTTCGTGTCAGGTGATGCACTCTCCCAGGTCCCGGGATCCGATTTCGACCTGATCCTCTCGAACCCGCCGTACCATACAGATTTCAAAGTCGCGAAGACCTTCATCGAGAAGGGATTTAACCGCCTCCGGATCGGTGGAAGGATGTTCATGGTCACGAAGCGGAAAGACTGGTATAAGAATAAGCTGATCGCTATCTTCGGAGGCGTCAAGATCTACGAGAAGGATGGCTATTTCGTCTTCGAAGCGCAGAAGCGGACCCCGACTTACGCCGGAAAGAAGAAAAAATAACGGATACATCTTCTGCAAAATTCCGAAGGATCGTAATACCCTTCCGGAGATTTACTCTTCCAGCATGTAATCCGCCGGGTCATAAGAAGCGATCGCGTCGTTTCCACACATCACCACATAGAACGTCTTTCCGATCGCGTTTTGCCACTTTTCGGAGGTGACATGTGAAGAAGTCCCATTGTCAAAGAAAAGGATGTGGTAGGAAGTGTCCGTATCGGAATCATAACTGATATCTCTCCTTACACACTCGCACTTTACGACTACCGGCTTGTGGATGATATAGTTCATGGTATTGAAAGACGTAACAATAAAGGTAACAATGCCGGCTCCGATGAGAACCGTAGAGATTATATTTTTCCCATACATCGCTACCAGAATCGCGGACACCAGAAGAAAGGCAAAGATCAGGATCAAACCCACGAAGGCATGACTGCATATTTCACTGAACTGGAGATCTCTGAGAAAAGAATCATTGATCAGTCTTCCGGAAGGCGGGAAGGATAAAGTTCCGGCCACGAAAAAAAGAAAGAACACCAATATGTCGATAATTGCCAGAACACGGAAAAACAGTGTCGATGTATTCTTTCGAATATCATAATTCATGCCTGTATCTTCCTCTCTTTCATCCTCGCTCCGTTATCATATATTTTTATTATACCATCGGACTACTTGTCGCATACGTCCTGACTCATTAGAATAAGAGAAAAGATAGAAACGAGGTGGATGGATATGCATTTTCCGGAAAGAAGAATCACATTGAAGGACGGGAGAAAGTGCATCCTGCGCCCGAACGGACCAGACCTGGCTGCGCCCATGCTGGAGTATCTGAAGGCTACGGCAGGTGAAACGGAATTTCTTCTCCGCTATCCGGATGAGGTCAATTATACGCTCGAAGGAGAAGTCGAGATCCTCGGAAGATTACTGGAAGATCCGTACCAGATCATGATGGCCCCGATCGTAGACGGCAAGGTCGCCGGAAACGGTGCGGTCTTCGGCATCGGTGACAAGAGAAAGATCCGGCACCGCTGTTCTCTCGCTATCGCACTTTATAAGGAATACTGGGGTCTCGGGATCGGGACAGCCATGATCAACTACATGTGTGAACTTGCCAAGGAAATCGGCTGGACACAGGTCGATCTGGAAGTCGTCGCTGAAAACGAACAGGCTCAGGCACTTTATAAGAAGTGCGGATTCATCGAGTCCGGACGTCGTCACAATGCCCTTCGCTTCGATGACGGGACATATCACGACGAGATCCTGATGTACAAAGATCTCAGATAAGAGCCGGTCAGATCCCGAACAGTTCCGCCGTCTTCGTCATGCGGGAAGAGATCTCCACGCCGAAGGGACAGCGGCTCTCGCAGCTTTGGCACCCGATACATTCCGATGCCGTGTGACCAAGTGCCTTA
>JAEEIT010000069.1 GCA_016281535.1 Clostridia bacterium
AGTGCCTCAGTATCCTTCGGAATCTGGATCTGAATCGAATCATAGTCCATCGAGTCATAGGCGAAGAGGATACTTCCTTCTCCCCAGAAGGCAAGCCCCTCACCTCTGATCCCATCGCAATAGACACCTTCATTTCTCTCGACGTTCGGATCAAGCGAGGCGAAATACTCATCCAGTTCCTGAATGACTTCCTGATTCAGATGCGCCTCTTTCTTCTGCTTCCTGGTCTCTTTTTCCTCTGCATCCGAATCCTCATCGTCTTCTGCATCCGAATCCTCGTCTTCATCTACAGCATCCTCGGCCTGAGACTTCGACTTCTTCGTTTCCTTCTCCTCTTCGCTCTTCGAGCAGGCGGTAAGCGAAACGGACGCCACCATGACACCACTTAAAACCAACGCGACAACTTTCTTCATTTTCCTTCCTCCATCTTCATGTAATGAATTTCCCCAATACACACATTGTAAGATGAAATATGTCGAAAGAAAACCGTGCCGTTCCGCCCCAGGCCCCGCCTATGTCCGACAGACCCAAACCAATAGCCCACCTATTTCTTCCCGCCATGCCACTACCGGCCGAATCCGGCAGATGAGGAAAAAGGTGACAGTTTTCTACCTCTCATGAAACACATTCTGCGAGCGGTTGTTGATCGTCGCGATCACGCTGCCCAGATCCTTCTGGCCGAGAAGATACGCGGGAATCTCCTCGTCCAGGATCATCATGATCGCATTGTCGGAAAGGAGGATCGTATCGACGTTTTCGAGCGTCTGAAGGAAGATCTTCGGGAATTCCAGTTCCGGCGAATAAATAGAGAGGTTGCGGGCGATTGCAGGAGTGTTTATCGAGCCCGGATAGAACACAGACCCATATCCGTTCCGGTTATTCTCACTCTGTCTTTCCACCCGATACAATTCCGCCGCCCGGTTGATCGGAATCGCATCGATCGAATCCTTCTGAACCTCTTCACTGAGCAGGATGTCAAGAAGTGCATACGCTCCCTCCTTCACAGCGGAGCCTTCCGTGATCGAGAAAGAATTCACGATATTGGCAGACGGGCCGGTGCCGTCTTTCGACGGGAGACCGAATATCTTGATATTGTTACCGAAATAGTAGTCGGAGTGTCCCAGATCCGCAAGCCCCTTGATATTCTCCAGGAAGATGATTTCCTTGATCGTTTCCGGCGCCTCAGGATCGAAGAGATCGGTTATCTCCACCTGCTCCACGGAAACCCCCGCAGGAATCTTCTCCTTGAAGAAACCAACCATCTCCCGGAAGTCTTCCTGGTCGATATTCATCTTCTTCTCTTTTATCCACTGTGTATAACTCCTCTCGAAACAGAGATTCAGAAAATGCAGACGGCTGATATATTCCGTGACCGGTTCCGATCCATTGCGCTGATTCTCCACGAAAGAGATGTACTGGTCGTAGGTAAAGCCGACCTGGTTTGCATCCAACTTCGATCCATCCATAATGATGCCCGCGATCGTGAATGATGTCGGAATAAAGAACGTCTTTCCATCGATCTTCGAGGCATCGATGATTTTGGAATAGTATCGGGAAGCATCGTATGACTGCCCCTGGAGGTACGGTGTCAGATCCATAAGATACTGGCTGTCCAGCAGGTCGAGCGATTGCGCCGCGCCGAGAACGACATCCGGTCCATCTCCGGAACGGATATCCATGGACAGGCTTCCGCTGACCATCGACATGGCATTGTACATCTGGCGGTCACTCGTATCGATATCATCTGTCACGTCACCTGTCTTCTGATACGCGTTCTGATCGTATAGCACCAGCTGCACATGGTAATCCGGATTCTGCTCGTTAAAGATCTCCATCGCCTTACCTTCGAAATACGAGACGGAGTCGCTTAATGTGGCCACCGTAAGCACGGTCTTCCCGGCATTCGGGTTCTTCTCGGCCTTCTCAAGAACATAGACGACCAAAGGCTCCGGCACGAGAAACATACCTTCCGTCACCGGACTACAGCCGAGGATGATCTTGTTTTCATCAATAGAAAGGACATCTGCTGACTGGCTCTCATAGCGGTTGATATTGCAGTGATCATAGTTCAATACACAGACTTCATCCGTCCTTGTCGGATCGAATTCATAAATACCGGTTGCCTTGGTAAGATACCCTTTTCCTTCTTTGGTCGAGGAGATCTTCTGATTACTGCTGATCGGTTTCGCATCGGTGACCTTCGTCATCTTTCCCGTTGCCAGATCAAGTTTGGCAACTAACTGACCATTCCCGATACAATCGATCATGACCGTACCGTTACCCGCACCATACATACCCTCCACATATCTCACCTCTCCGGGCCCGAAGACTTTATCGAATTCGACATTATGGAGCGGTTCTCCGTCCTTGGAAACATGGATCGCCAACGAAGCTTTTCTCTCTTCGTCATAGGTATCGATGAAGCCCACTTCATATCCTTCAACAAACGTCAGGCTACGGAAATACACATCATCCGGATCGGTTCGGACCATCTGCGGCGGCACGATCAGTTCTCCGCTACTCGGATCGAACTCACAATAGTAAATGAACTCTTTGATCGTCATGGACGCAAGCTGCGCCTCCGATACGATATTTCCATCAAACGGCTCGGTCGTCGCAAAGTTCTCGAAATAGAGACGGATGCCCTGCTCCCCTTCCGTGACAGCAAGCGCCTGCGCACCCGTCCCCCTTACCGAGTACATGATATCGAAGAGATCGATCACATGAAGAAGATTCCCTTCTAAATCGAAGATGCACAGCGCGTCATAATAGTACATATCGTTGTTTTCGATCTTTTCTTCTAAGTAATACAGAGACGCAAACCGGTCATTGCACATCCACATACCTTCGGGAATAACCGTGAAAAAATCATCCGCGACGAACTCGGGATCCAGCGTGATTCTCTTGGTCGTATAGAAGGGATCTGTTTCGAGGACGGTTTTCTTCTTCACGCCCCTTTTCTTACAGGAAGACGCAGTCAAGAATACGGAGGATAGCATCACCGTTACAAGCACGAATACAATGATTCTTTTTATCTTTTCCATAGAAAAGCACTACCACCCGTTCTCCCTTCGAAAACATATAGTCCATACCCGATTCCATTATACCCGTTGCGCCATCAGATTGCTACACTTTCCCTGCAATTCCACATGTCTTTCTGTGATAAAAAGATGTTTGAAATCAGATATTACATACAGGGCCAGAGTTATCGTAGTAATTTTTCAGAAGGCAGCCGAACGAACACGCGTCCGGTTTATACTTCTACACAGATATAAATATCCATGTACCCTGTTCCGTCTTTCTCATATTCATACTCGAAACAGCCAAGAACATTATCGTCCTGTCTGCCTTTGATGCTATTTGCTTCCAGGTATTCCATGATGTGCTTATATCCGACCGGGATACGCTCAAACGGCTGCACCATCGGATCTTTCACCGTGATCACCGCATAGCTGGCTTCACTATTATCGCAATATTCCACGCCTTCGCAATTTGTCCGGAAACCATCAGGAAGAACATATGCCGCTGCATAGCCGTGCATGCCGAAACGCATGCTCTGTTCCTGGGAAACAAACGGGAAATCCCATCCGATCAGTTTCGCATTCGGATCCGCGGCAAGAAGACCGCTCTTCTCCGCCCAGGTTCTCATATGCGTCTGTACATCATCTTCCGGATTCTGCGAGACAACGGCATATTTCGCCATCCGGAAAGCCGGGACTTTCCGGATCGTGACATCGGAATAGATCTCCCCTTTAGAAGTCATATCTCCTCTGACCAGTTCATCCATATTGCAGGAGAAGAGGGAACACATCTCCACCAGCTTGGGAAGTTCCGGTGTCACTTCATTTGACTCCCAACGGGAAACGGTCTGTCTGCTGACCCCCATCTTCTCTGCAAACTGGTCCTGCTTCAGCTTATTCATCTTACGCAAATATTGAATATTCTTTCCTACATTCATGGTGTAATCTCCTCATCTTTATAGATTCTCCTGTCGGCCGAAACAGTGTATCCGGATCTTCCCGATCCGTAATGTCATTATGTCATACGGAGATTGACAAGTACACCAATCAGAAAGTGCTTTTCAAGAAGATCATGTCGCACCGGCTTTACATTTTCCCACTAATAGAAAAATCCTGAACATCCAATCAGGGACATTCAGGATTTGTGTATTAGTTCTATATCCGATATATAGCGTATTTAGAGGGGGACGAACGGTCACGCGTTTGGTGAAGTCACAATTTGTGACTTCACGAGTTCTGTCTCCTCGCAAACACAGCAAAACAGGAAATGCTTTCGAGCAACATATGCGCTATCATAAACTTGTTGCAGCTGCAAGAAATTGAGAA
>JAEEIT010000070.1 GCA_016281535.1 Clostridia bacterium
ATCCTGTCCTCCGTGGCACATCCGAAGGAGCGGGGTCAGAGGCGTACCATAGTAGTTGCCTACATATTCATCGTATTCGATGATCTCCCCCTCCGCGATCAGCTGCTCGAACTGCTCTTTCGTGCGGAAATAGTATTCCACACCATCCTGCTCTGCACCTCGCGGGGCACGGGATGTCACCGAAATCGAGTTTCCGACCTCGGGCATCATCTCCCGTAGTCTGGCGATCACAGTGCCTTTGCCGACGCCGGATGGTCCGGATATTGAAACGATCAGTCCATTATCCATTTGCTTCTCCCTCCGCAAGCACGGCCTCGATCTCTTCCGGTGTCATTGCCGAAAGCACGATATGCCCGCTGTCTGTTACCAGTACGGCTTTACTCTTCTTTCCGGAAGAGCAATCCACCAGCGCACCTCTGTCTCTGGCGTCCTGGACGAGCCTTCTTATCGGAGCCGATTCCGAACCGGCCACGCAGACCAGTCTCGTACTCGAGATAAGATTTCCGAAGCCAATATCTACAAAAGCCATCTTCCCGCTTCGTCCTCCTTAAGCCAGATTCTGGATCTGTTCTCTGATCTTCTCCAGTTCGGTCTTCATATCCAGCACGTAGTTCGTGATGGAGATATCATTCGCCTTCGAACCGATGGTATTGACCTCGCGGTTCATCTCCTGAAGAAGGAAGTCCAGACGTTTTCCTATGCTGCCCTTCGCACTGAGCGTCTCGCGAAGCTGGCCGATATGGCTGCTGAGCCTGGTCAGCTCCTCATCGATCGCGCACTTATCTGCGAAGATAGCCACTTCTGCTTCGCGTCTGGCTTCGTCATAGACCAGATTCGCTTTATCTTCCAGAAGTTCTTCGATCCTGGCCATAAGTCTTTCCTTATATTCCTTCGGGACCAGTGGTGCACGAAGCTTCACTGCCGCATGGAGACTCTCAAATACACTTACCTTCGTAAGTAAATCTTCGACGAGTTTATCGCCCTCGATCTTTCTCATCTTGAGGATATCATCGATAGCAGAATCCAAGACCGGAAGCAGTTCCTGTCCGGCTTCTTCCGGAGTCAGGCTGTTGGCACGGGCTACGAGTACGTCCGAGAAGCGGGCGATCTGTGTGGCATCCGCGCCATCCGGACGTCCAGTCTCTGCGGCGATCCTGGCAATCGCATCCGAGTAAGCCTTCGCCAGCCCGACATTCAGTTCCACTGTGGAATTGCCGTCGCCCACATCTTCGATCGTAACGAACACGTCGATCTTACCGCGCAGAAGGCGCTCGGTGATCTTCTCACGGATCTTCGTCTCTAGTACAGCATATCCTCTGGGCATACGAACTGAAATATCGCAGAAACGGTTATTTACCGATTTGATCTCAACTACATAGCGGCGCGTCGTATAGGTTGCTTCGCCACGTCCATAACCCGTCATGCTGAAAGCCATGAAGAAAAACCCCGATTCGTAAAGAATTGCGCTCGTTTGGCAGACTGCCGCAGGGCGCATTTTTAGTACATAGAATTATATTACAGGTCGCAAAATCGCGCAAGTGTCAGAATCGGTGTTTCTCTTACAGCCGCAGGCGTTACAAAAAATTTTCAGGTCGGTATTTTCTCCTGTATTTGCACCGGATATGGGTCAAACCGGAGATAATCTCCTGCGATCAGGCGGTATTCGACGCCGTTTCTCACCCCGTTATATGCGCGCTGATGTGCCCTTCCGTGCAAATGTCCGTAGAGACACAGCTCCACACCATACTTCTCCAACGCCCGGGTAAACCCGTTATCGTGCTGAGGGTCATAGATCGGCGGATAGTGCAGCATGGCAATCCTCCGCACACTCTGCATCCGGGTCCCGGAAGGGCCGGTTTCTTCACCTGGTTCCTTCTCCTCATCCGTCAGATGCATCTGTTCATACATACGGATCGAATCCGAAAGTGACCTTTCCAGCCTTCCCACCTCGCGGAGATAGATCTTCTCATCTTCTTTCTTGCTCTCGGGGTTTTCCGGAAGCAGCCAGCCTCGCGACCCCGCAATCAGGGTATTTCCGACTACGTAGCCGTTATTCTTGAGGATCTTGATTGATGTAAGGGAATTCTCCACAAGGAAGTCTTCCACTTTCTTAGTCGTTCCCCACCACAGGTCGTGGTTACCTTTACTCAGGATCTTCGTTCCGGGAAGCGATTCGATAAACTGAAGATCTGCGAGGGCCTCCTTCAGCGAGATCCCCCAGGAGATATCCCCTGGGATCAGTACTGTATCTTCAGGCTTGATCTTACTTCTCCAGCATTCTTCGAGGCGTGCGGCATGATTCTCCCATGCGGATCCGAATACATCCATGGGTTTATCCGTCGAGAACGACAGGTGAAGATCTGCGATTGCGTAGATACTCAAGGTGTAGGCACTCCTTTCCGAATCGGTGCATCATGTGTTTATGATATCACATTTTTACTTCGGGCCGGCGCACCCTCGAAGCGGCAGTCTTCTCTTCCGGCTTCCTTCGCATCACTCGTGGAAGTGCTTATAGATAGCTTCTGCATCTTTCTGTGAGATGCGTTCCGCCTCGGCTAGCGCGCTTACATCTGCCTGGGATATGGCCTTAATGGATCCGAAGTGTTTCATGAGGCTCTTTCTCTTCGCCGTACCGATCCCGTGGATCGTCTCCAGCGAATAGGTCAGATTTCTCTTCTTACTGAGTTTCCGCTGATAAGTGATGGCGAAACGGTGTACTTCGTTCTGCACAGCCGTCACCAGGCGGAAAAGCACCATCATCTCTTCATCTTCTCTGGCATCCTCGGCAAGGTCGATGGAAAGACCGTCTCTTGTAACCAGACCGTGTGTCCTGTGCCTTCTGTCCTTGACCATGCCGGCCAGCGCGATCTTATCGGAAAGACCGATCTCCTCGAGCACTTCGTAGATTGCATTCACCTGACCGAGTCCTCCGTCTGCAAGGATCAGGTCCGGCATTTTCCCGAATTTCTCATCTCCCGAATGGGCGAAGCGCCGCGTCAGAACTTCACGCATCGAAGCGTAGTCATCCTGCCCCTCCACGGTCTTGATCTTGAACAGCCGATAGGCCTGCTTATCCGGGCGGCCGTCGGTAAAGACGATCATGCCGCCGCAGCGGTCATCGTTACCGAGGTTACTGATATCGTAAGACTCGATCCGTCCCGGCACCTCCGGAAGGCCAAGTTTCGAAGCCAGAAGGCGAAGCGCCGTCTCTACGCTCTGGTTCGAAGATCCGACGCGAAGGATCCTTCTGCGCAGGGCTTCTTTCGCATTGGCATTCGCAAGTTCCAGAAGCCTCGCGCCATCTCCGCGGGACGGAACATGGAGCGAAACCTTATGTCCGGCCATATCCGAGAGCGCCTGTTCCACGATCGTCTTATCTTCCAGTTCGATGGCCACCAGCACTTCTTTCGGAATCTCTGCCGCCGTCGGATAGTACTGCATAAGGAATGCCTGAAGGAGCATCTCTTCCGACTCACCCTCGTCTTTCAGGAAATAGGTGGAAGATCCGATGATGCGTCCTCCGCGGAGTTCAAGTTTCCGGAAGCAGATCTCTCCCGCATCCCGGAAGAAGCCTACAGCATCGCGGTCGGATTCTCTCGGGAAGGAAACATTCTGGTTGGCCATCACGGCCCGAAGTGCAGAAAGTCTGTCACGGTAGATGGCTGCCTTTTCGAAATCGAGAGCTTCTGCGGCAGCGTCCATCTTCGCCTGAAGGTCCCTAAGAATGCCGTCATATTTACCTTCGAAGAACCGGCACATATCTTCCATGACTTTCCTGTACTCTTCTACAGGGACATCCCCCCGGCACGGACCGACGCAGCGGCCGATATGGTAATTGAGGCAGGCACGCTCTTTCCCGATATCTCGCGGAAGGACTTTCTTACACGTCTTCGTCGGGAAGATATCCCGGAGCGCCTGAAGTGCACGGAAGAGATCGCCGCTCAGGAACGGTCCGTAATACTTCGCTCCCACCATATTCTTATCCGGGCGGAAGACCTTCATGATACGAGGGTATTCTTCCTGCATCGTGATACAGACATAGGGGAATCCTTTGTCATCACGAAGAAGGATATTGTAATGGGGCTGATACCGCTTGATGAGATTGCACTCGAGAAGGAGTGCTTCCAGTTCACTTGCGACCACGACATATTCGAAGTCGGCCACGTGGGAGATCATGGCCAGAACCTTCGCATTCCCCTGCGGGTTCTTGCCGAAATAGCTCCGCAGGCGGTTCCTGAGGTTCTTCGCCTTTCCCACATAAATGACAGAATCCGAGGCGTCCTTCATCAGGTACACTCCCGGATCCGTAGGTACTATATCTAATCTCGCGTCAAATGTGGATGTGCCGTCACCGATCATTGGATCTTCGGATCGTTGAGGTATCCGGCCAGTGCTTCGACAGCTTCATCCTGGTCGATGCCATCCGCGGTGATCTCGATCTCCGCATCGTTCTCGATACCGAGAGACATCACACCAAGGAGGCTCTTCGCATTCGCACGTCTGCCGGAACGGGTCAGATAGATGCTGCTCTTAAACGCAGACGCCTTCTGGATAAGGATGGCTACCGCCTTCATCTGAAGTGCTTCATCGCACTGGAATGTCACTGTCTGAGAAACCATGTTTCTTCCTCCCTGAGGTTACACTTATATTTTCTATTCACGCACCTTAAACTGCGCAAACTCCGCTTTTTAACTTACAAGGAAAGTATAGGAACACTTATGTTTAATGTCAATCTTTTCCCACCCGCCCGAAATCAATTTCGTGAATTTGCGTTAGTATCGCTTTTGTCGGTGGATTTTTTCTTGTCATTCTGTCAGATAGAAAGAAGGAACAGAATGGCATCGTCCCGGGGCGCTTCATAGTAGTTCCTGCGCCTCCCGACCTCCTGAAATCCATACGTCCGGTAAAGATGTACGGCGGCTTCGTTTTCGCTTCGGACTTCCAGATGGATCTTCTTGATTCCCTGCTTCTGCGCCCACTTTCGGATCTCGTCGAGAAGCCGGCGCCCGAGTCCTTGCCTTCTGTATTTTCTCTTCACGGCGATGATGGCGATCTCCGCTTCGTCGAGCACGTACTGGAGAGCATAGTAACCGACCAGTTCGCCTGTTTCTTCCTCTCTGGCACATACCAGTGTCCGAACCGACGCATCCGAGGCGAATACCCACAGTGAATCCACGCTCCAAGGATCCGGAAAAGAGGCGATCTCGATCTCATGGATCTCTTCGAGATCTTCCTTCTTCGCTCGTTCGAAGACCAATGTCATGGCAGGCTCCTTTCTGCGCTATCGCGTTCACGTCCCCGTCCCGTTACTTCTCCTCATCGGTGCTGTAGTAGCGGATCGGTACGTCTTTCGTTTCTTTCCCTTGTGCCTTGGCATTACGCTCGGCCTGGGTCTTCCCAAGATATACCGGCATCAGTCCTGCTGCAGGGTATTTCAGAAGAAGATCGTCGATTGATTCCATGCCTGCCGTATTCTCCGCCACACCTGCGACACTCTCCGGAAGGATCTCATCGTACCCTTCACGGTACTCCGCAGCTGCCGCGCTCTCCTCCAGAAAAAGCTTCGCTCCAGATCCCACCAGGAGGATCTTCCTTCCGGGAAGCTTCTCCTCCAGAAAATCCAGGCAGGCCTTCCGTATCTCCCCTGCATCTTCTGCCCGTTCAGAGATCACCGGTTCGCCTTTATAGAATCCTCCGGCAAAAGCTCTGTGGTTTCTACAGTCGATCATCGGTACGACTAGTGCATCTTCTTCCCGGAGCGGCCATGCCATGGCCGCAAGAGACGAGACCGGAACGGCCGGCTTCCGAAGCACCAAAGCCATCGTCTTTACCGCGGCCACACCGATCCTGATCCCCGTGAAAGATCCCGGTCCTACCGTACATGCCAGTATATCGAGATCCTCGTATTTTCTCTGGTTTTCTGCCATCAGATCGTGCATCTGCGGCATGAATGTCTGTGAATGCGTCAGCCCGTCATTACGGAATCTTGTATCGATCACGTGTCCGTCTTCCCACAGGCAGACAGAGCAGGCGCGGTTCGATGTGTCACATGCCAGAATCTTCAAATCGCATCCCCTCCTTACGCATATTCTCTCTTACCTGTTCCATCAGCGGTGCATACTTCTCCGGAAAAACGATCTGTATCTTTCTTTCCTCCCCGGTCCCGGAGATGAGAAGTGCGATACGTTCTTCCGGCAGTGCATCTTCGATGACCTGACTCCATTCGATGGCGCACACGCCTTCCCTGTCGAAATACTCGTCCAGACCGGCATCGTAGAAGTCCTCACTGCTGCGTAAGCGGTATGTGTCGAAATGGAAGAGCCTCGGGACACCCTGTGCATCGTTGTATTCGTTGACGATGGTAAATGTCGGGCTGGTGACACGTGACCTTATCCCCATGCCACGGGCAAGTCCCCTGGTGAAAGCGGTCTTCCCGGCGCCGAGATCCCCGTCAAGGGTGATGCAGTCGCCGGAAACAAGCCGTGAGCCTATTTCCTCGCCCAGTTTTTCTGTCATTTCTACTGATGTACTGATCAGAATCCAGTTCACTTCTTCTATCCTTCTTACTTTCTGTGATCGGCCACGATCCGGCCACCGCCGATGACCAGACGGATATCGGACTTAAGATCCAGCGGATCTCCATCTACCAGCACCAGGTCCGGTGCTTTTGCCACGGCGATCGAGCCATACCTGTCTTCGATTCCGAGAATCTTCGCCGCAGTGGATGTGATGGCTTCGATCCCGGCCACTTCCGGAAGACCGCCCTTCACGGCCAGCGCAGATGACAGCGCCAGATACTGCTCGGGCACACAGGGATGATCGGTCATAATGGCGACCGGAAGGCCGGCCCGGTAGAGTTCGCCCGCCGTTTCAACCGTCATGTTGCTCAGCTCCGGCTTGCTCCGGTCTCCGATGATCGGTCCCACTATGATACCCAGAAGTTTCCCGCCGCTGGGTTTCTCTTTATCAGAAAGGATCCCTAGTCCTCGGTTCTCATTCTGTCCTGCTTCGTATTCTTCTTTCAGGATATCTGCGATGAGGTGTCCCTCCGTGCAGTGATCAAGAGTATATTTCAGATTAAACTCGTTCGCAATACGTACCGCCGTCAGGATATCGTCCTGCCTGTGGGCATGGATCTTCAGGGGTTTCTCGCCTTTGATCACGGGGATCATGGCCTCTAGTTCCATATCTTTCTCGAATACGTCCGGTCTCTCCGGACGGTCGTCGCCGTCTTTTCTGTCCGGATCATTGTATTCTTTCCATTTCTCTTCGGACTGGAGTTTCTTCTCGTAGTATTCGATTGTATCAGAGAGGACACTTCTCAGAAGGGCCGCATTACCCATACGTGTCTGGGGCGCCTTATTCTCTTTCCCGTAGCACATCTTCGGATTCTCGCCGAGTGCCGCCTTCATGGCGCAGTAGGGTTCCACCAGTGCCCGGTCGAGTGTTCTTCCGTATGTGGACAGGATGGCGAACTGTCCGCCCACGATGTTGGCACTGCCCGGTCCTGCCGCCACGAGTGTAACACCCGCCTCTCTGGCTTCACGGAAACATCTGTCTGCATAGAGGATCCCGTCAATGGCACGAAGATCCGGAGATATCGGAGATACGATCTCATTGCCGTCGCTTCCCTCGTCATCCAGTCCGTCATCGAAGAGCCCGATGTGCGAGTGTGCGTCGATGAATCCCGGATATAACCGGGCACCTTTCGCATCGATCATCTCCTCTGTTTCTCCCGCCCGAACATCTCTTGTAACCGTGCTTCGCCAGCCATCACCGGATCCGACTTCCAGGATCTTCTTGTCGTCAAATACCACATATCCGTCACGGATCGGTTCAGAAGACGTCATCGTATACATCTCGGCATTATAAATGATCATGGGCTTCCTTCTTTCACTAAACGGTACCGCACCGCAGGAAGCATACCATCGACATATCATCCCGGGCCGGTTTCTCTTCACCTATTGTGCCAAAAAACCGACCAAAAAACAATGAGACTACCTTTCCTGTATCACCTGCCGCACCCGATTACTGATCGTATCGAGCACTTCATCGGCGGATCGGGAATCCTGGAAATACCCCGCCATCTCCTCCTGGATGATGTCTGTCACCGAATCGGTTTTACAAGCGGTCTTCACACCATCAATGATTCCCTTCAGTTCCTCACCCAGATCCTCCGGAGCTTGGAAATAGACATGTCCTCCGGCGTCCTTCCCTTCCTGGAGGGCTTTGAGATACGCATCATAGGCAAGATTGATCTTCGTAATCTCCTCCTCACATTTCGTGTCGAAAGTGCTCTTTCTCATCGGAAATCCGCCATGATCGATTGCCTGTCCGTTCGTCACGATCCTCTGCGCCTCGTCACTATAGAAGCTTCGGATGATCTCCCAGGCTTGTTCCTTATATTCCGTCGAGGATACGATTGCTAGAGACAGGACCGGATCTTCCGCAATCCCGTTTCCGTCTGATGTCGGATATCCGACCAATTTCCCGGACTTTTCCATTAGTCCTCGATAGAAGTTATACTCGATCAGCGACGGGATCTTCACCTCCTCCATCGCTATTTTCCCTTCGTACAGCAATGGGCCCAGATCGGTGCCTTCCATATCTTCGCCACCCAGATATAATCCAAACACTTCTGTAAATCCGGGCTCCGAATAGAGCGCACGGCTGATGCTTCTTTCCTTGATTTCCGGATTCGGTCTGCCATACTTCCTGGCTGCATCCATGGCCCGTTTCATGCTGTCCGTATTAAACTGAACGTCTTTCTTGTCATAATCGATATACTGCGACAGATCTTTCTCCATGAAGCAACTCAGGAGATACATATACTCAGGGACCGCCACAAGTTCAACACCGGACGGAAGGGAAGATACCGCTTCCTCCAGATCATCCAGATTCCAGTTCCGCTCCACATCCATCAGATTCTGATTGACCATGATGCCGGAAAGAGCGAATGTGACCGGAGCGTGATAAAGCTTGCCGTTCATCTCTTCCGCGCGTAAAACACTATCGAACAATTCCGATCGGTCCAGTCCGTTTCTGCCGTCTATGAAGGAATTCAGGTCCACGAGCAGGTCTTCGTTCGAGATCCCGGAAAAGCCGGCAAAATTCACAAGGATATCCGGCGCCTCATTACTCATCAGCTTCAGTCGGGTGCTTGCCTCTAGATTATTTCCTGTTGATTCTCCCGACTCGAGCGTATCGTCCATGGAGAACAGATAATCTTCCGCTTCGATGCGGATATTATGTGAAGGATCTGCGTTGTAGTCATGTATGAATTCATA
>JAEEIT010000071.1 GCA_016281535.1 Clostridia bacterium
GCGGTATCGTTCAGTGCTTTCGTCTTATCGATAGTATTCTGGAAGCGTTCTCCTGCACCGATAAACTCGAAGCTGAAGAACAGAGCACCGATCGGCAGCGAGAAAAGAGACAGAAGCGCGAGCTTCCAGTTGATCGTCAGCATATAAACGAAGACAACGATCGGAATCAGAAGATTCGAGGTCACTTCCGGAAGGATGTGCGCCATGGTCGTCTCGATGGAATCCACACGCTCGATAATGATGTTCTTATATGTTCCGGACGATTCAGAAAGAACGTCTCCGAGCGGCATCTTCGCCATATGTTTCGTGATCCTTCTCCGGATATTACCGAGAACTTCGAAGGTTGCCCGATGAGAGAGTGCCGTTGAGATCGTATGCATCAGACGGTTCAGCACCCAGCAGACCGCAACGAATAGCAACTGACGATAGCAGAATGCATGATCCGCATTTCCGGATAGCAGCTCCTTGACGATCCGTCCGACAAATATGTAAGGCAGAAAGCCGAATGCAACGCTGAGAATGGCAAGTACTATACTTGCGACGTAATAACTTTTCTTTGTCCCGGCAAACTCCACGACCCAGCTGATCGTAGACCGTGGTTTCGCCTCTGATGTGTTTCTTTCCATCCTTCACCCCTCCTTATTTATTTCTCAACCGGCAGATGGAATACCGGAGAGGAAATCTGGTGAACATTTTGTGGTTAGCGTACGCTAACTCCTCTATAAAAAGAAAAGCGACCACGTCGCTTCTTTCGATTTCAGAATCCAAGCACCGCCCGCCATCCCGGGATGAAGAATCTCTCGAGAGTCTTGGCATAGTGCATCGCCTGTTCTTTCGTGAAATCATGTTCTACCGCCGCTACAACGGCATCGACATTCATCGTCACCAGAAGATGCATCTCCTCATCGGAAACCTCATTGACCGAGAAACCGTTCTTCTTCGCATTCGCTATATACTCATGGGTATTCTTTTCTTCCATAAGTGCAATATCATGAACGAAATTGGCATACCTTGTCCCCTGGGAAGAGCAGATGATCAGTTTAAATGCATCCAGGTGCGAATAGATATAATCCAGCATGATCGAAGTGGAGGAAGTATCTTCCCACGCGCGTTTTGTTTCCGGAAGATTCAGTGTCTCGGTTTCTTTCTTTGCCAGATCTTCATAGAGACGCATCATGCCTTCAATAGCCGGATCCACCAGAGCCGAGAACATCTCTTCTTTACTCTCGAAATGTTTGTAAAGACCGGATGCACTCATACCGGCAGAGGCCGCGATCCTGCGCATAGAAGCATCCATAAAACCGTATGTACGGAATTCTTCGTATGCTGCTTTCATGATCAGGGCGTGATGTGCTTTCTTATCGCGAACCATTCTTTTGCCTTTCCTGAAGTGTAGAGAATATTTAGCGAACAGTGTTTGCTAACCGTAGTTAGAGTACACCGTTCGCTAATTCTTGTCAACATATTTTTTCTTCATGAAGGAAATCATTGACGGATTTGGTTGAACCCGATAAGATTGTAGTTAGCATACACTAACTCGTTGTGCAAATTCACTATACCTATCGTCTCTCTATACATGAGTCTCGCTTTTTAAGCAAGCCAGGCCGAAGACCAGTATGCTGACTTTCTACGATCTCACTTCTTCCCTATCAGGATCTTCGACCCGGAAAGTCCCATCCACATGGCTTCAAAAGGTGTCATGAATAACCCTTGCGTGGTGTCGAGCAGCTCCACTTTCTCATATCCCAGAGCACGAAGCTTCCCGGCGAAGGCTTCCATATCGCCGTATTTCCCCTGTGACATGATGTCGTGAATCACGAACGAACCGCCTTTCTTGAGGGTGCGGAGTGTTTCAAGAAGGATCTTCTGGCGGTCGGATGAGGGAATGTTATGGTACACATAATTACTGGTCACCACATCGAAAACTCCATCGTCATACTCCAGTTTCACCGCATTCCCCTGTTTGAAACTGGTATTCTTCACACCCTCCGCCTTCGCATTCTTCTCACAGAGCGCCTGATTAAAGGAAGCATATTCCTTTCCCCAACGATCTATGCCGACCATGGAAGCGTTAGGATTCCTTTTCGCACAGGCGATCGTTAATGCGCCGCTTCCACATCCTACATCCAGACCGACTCCACCGTCCGGAATATGGACATGCTGCGCCAGTCCTTCAATGATCTGTCTGGACATCTGGCGTTTCCCGTTATAGGAGAAGGCCCGGTACATCAGGAACATCCATATGGTCATCACTACCATGAGGAGCGAGAGTACGGCAAACACGATCGTCAATACTGTCTTTACGCCTCCGGAAGAAAGTAACGGAGTACAGCCGAATACTATCAGTAGCAAAATGCTGACTCCTGCTCCGATCGCGCTTCCTAGTACCATTCCTTTCGGCATCCAGTTCTTATAATCCGGTTTCATATTCATTCTCCTTTCTTAGCCACAACGGAAATCCATGGCTTGTTCTCATGATGATTGACCTGCACATCCGAAAAGCCCGCATTCTTTAGTGCTGCATCGATCTCATATGCGGTGTAACACCTCATCCCGTCAATGATCTTCTGGTATTTCAGACTCGTCTCATCTGTACCATCCGATTCATTGACGATCAGGAATGTGCCGCCGGGCTTTAAAACTCTATATACTTCAGAGAAGCACCTCTCCAGTCCCGGCCAGAAATAGATCGTTTCGAAAGCCGTGGCCAGGTCGTATTTTCCGGCAGGCAGTCTCAGCTGACTGACATCTCCCTGTTTTACCAGCATTCTTCCATCATCGATCCATTTCCGGTTAAGAGAAGTAGCTTTCTCCACCGATACCGGCGAATAATCGATGGCAATCACATGGGCATTACTGTACCGTCTTGCCAGTTCTCCGGCATTTCTTCCGCCGCCACATCCGATATCCGCGATATCACCCGGGGCGAACTTCGGAAGATACGACATACCCCAGTCTGCCAGTTTCGCATGTCCTCCATTCATCCCATTCACCATCAGTTTTCCCAAGACACCTTCCGGTTTTCTCGTCTGGTTTACAAATTTCCTATAAAGACCCATATTCCGTTTTATGCTCCTTTGTTTTTCTTCAGAGCATTGTATCACATTTAGTTAGCGTTGGCTAACTTTTTTATTCTCTGTTTTTCAGAATTTCAGCAGGAGAGATCCGCTTGATCTTTCCGACCAGTAGTGAGCTGACGGCAAAGTAGATCAGGAGCACCCCGGCTGCAATCAGAAGATACAGATACCAGGGGTACGAAAGATTCATGGAACAGGCCACGTTGGCGATGAAATTCGGATAGATCGTATCGATGACCTTCTTCGCAATCGGGAAAGCCAGGATCCCGCCGATAAGTACCACATAGAAATTGCCATTGAGATATAGCTTTCTGATCTCTCCAGGGCGGTAACCGAAGATCTTGATGAGCGAGATACCCATGGTCGAACGGTCGATCATGACAGCCAGCATCAGATACATGACCACCATAAAGATCACCGATCCTGCTGAAAGAAGGGTCACGGTAAGCGGCGCCATCGTCTCCAGGAAGATGGATGAGCTCTTCTCAATATCCTTCTTACTCGTGACTGAATAAAGTCTGTTTTCTTCGATGGGAAGGGCAGTATCTGAGTACACGGCATTGAAGTAATCTTCCTTCTCACCGAAGAGTTCTCTCATACTTGCTGTATCCATAAAGACGGTAAATCCGACGGAATATTCGCTGATTCCGGTCACAGTAAAGCAGTAATCCATATCCTCAACAGAATCTGTCAGGATGATCTTATCTCCTACCTTATACCCGTATCTTTGCACCATGGAACGGTTGATCACACACTTACTCTTCCCGGGTTCCGGATGAGCATCGAAGAACCGGCTTTCCCCGTCGATACCGATCACAGATACATCCAGTGTGTAGCCAAGACAGTCGATGGAAAGGTTTTTTACGAAAGTGGCCTCTCCGCCTTCCGGAGCCTTTTCATCCGGAAATTTATATAGATACATGTATTCATATTTCGTATCTTCCGTATTCTTATCTTTGACGCTCGAGCAGAGCACATATGTATTGATACCGAGGGAAATGATCATAAAGGTGATCAGCATGCCGACCACGATGGTGATCGCCGAGCGCTTCTCACGAAGAAGCTGGCGGATGCTGAAGAGTGCGCTGAAGCTCTTGACCTTGAGATTCACCTGTTTGTAACTTCCTGCCGTCTGCTCATTCCGAAGAAGTGACAGCGCGGTCTTGGAAAGCTTACGGTTTACTGTCCAGAGATTGACGATCAGGCAGATAAGAGGAGGCAGCACGGCTCCGTAAATGATCAGATAAGGCGCATATACGATCGGAAACTGTGGAATAGAGAAGTATTCGTAATGGGTCCTTCCCATAAACCCGACTCCCAGTGGCGAGAATCCGGCCAGAAGACCGAGGATGCCACCCAGAAGCGCAGTTACCGTCGGCAGGATCACATAATGCAGAAGGAGATTTCTTTTCTTCACACCGAGGGCGTAAAGAGCACCGATCACCGGCTGTTCTCTCTCGATCTGGTGAACAACGAACACGGAGATCACGTAAGCAAAGAGGAACAGAACGATCACACCGGCGATCAAGCCCACCTTCTTATCCATGATGACATCTCCCGCCGCGCCCTCGATACGGATGTTGTCCGCATAGGTCACAAAAGAGGTCAGGCCCTCGATCCGGTCTTTCAGCTCATCGGAGGTTTCATTTCCCAGATGGAAGGCATAGGTATACGTCTCCACCTTGTCCGGGAGATCCTCTGTCAGTTTTCTATAGCCTTCCTTCGAAACGAACATGATGCCGAAGCTCTCCGCATCGACAGCCGGAGAGGCAAATGTCTTCAGCATCTGGTCATAGTCCGGTACAGATCCGGTTCCCACGATGGAAAAAGCACGGTTCTCGATGGTAATGAGATCTCCGATAGACAGATCGTGGACACGTGCATAGTTCTTCTCCAGTACCACTTCGTTCTCGGAAGAAGGAAGCCTTCCGTCATCGAGCATGATCAGATCGATCTTTTCTCTTACGGCAAAAGCACGAAGTTCCGATCCGTCGCTGACACGGAGATCCATGGAAGACATCTTCTCGATACTTGTTCCCTTCGAGGTGATTTCTTTTTCCTCTTCTTCACTCAGCGGAAGAAAAACAGAAAACTGTCCGTCCTCCACCTGATTTTTCTCTTTCCATTTTTCTGTTCCGTCAATAACGATCTCAGCTGAGCCTACTATTCCGACTACAATATAGATACCCAGGAAGATCATGAACATCAGCGCCAGATAACGGCCCAGATTCGATTTCAGATCCCGAAGGAGTCTTTTATTCAATACACGATTCATCAGAGATCCTCCAATTCCGCCGCAGGAGTCCGGACTTCGTTCTCGTAGTCTTTCTTGATCACGCCGTCTTTCAGAAGGATCACCTTATGCACCATGTTTTTTATGGAGTTATTGTGGGTAACGATCAGCATGGTGGTATTGTATTTGGCATTGATTGTCTCCAGAAGGACCAGAATGTCTCTGGACGTTCTCGAATCCAGCGCCCCCGTCGGTTCATCGCAGAGAAGGAGCTTCGGGTTCTTGATCAGAGCTCTGGCGATGGCGCACCGCTGCTGCTGTCCGCCGCTTAACTGGGACGGGAACTTATTCTGATGCTCCGTTAATCCCAAAGTCTCCAGAAGTTCGTCCATTTCCAGAGGATTTTCCGCAATATGCTGGCAGATCTGGATATTCTCCCGAACAGTCAGATTCGGAACCAGATTATAGAACTGGAACACGAATCCCAGATTCGCTCTTCTGTACTCGGACAGTGCCATTGGTTTTAACCCGAAGATCTCTTTTCCTTCGACTTTCACAGATCCGGAGTCCATCGTATCCAGGCCTCCGATACAGTTCAGAAGTGTCGATTTACCGGAACCGCTGGTTCCCTGGATCACGCACATCTGTCCTTTCTCCACGTTGGTACTGATCCCTTTCAGCACCTGAATATAACTTCCATTTTCTCCGTAACTTTTCTTCACATCTTGAATCGTCAGATACATGTTGTCTTTTCTCCTTCTGTTACTCTCTCATTTATTAGGTTAGTTATAGCTAACCGCATGTTGCATTTTCAATGTTTTCCCGTCTTTTTTTCTCACGTCATGGATACTCTTTCCCCTTACTTTTCCTTATCTTCGAGAATGAAGTTCATCCATCCCAGGATCAGATGCTCCATCGCAGGTTTCATGAACCGCAATGCCTTCTTCTCATCCTTTACGTGGGTCAGAAGATGAACGAAAGTCATGATCGAAAGATGCGAGAGCCAGTGGACCATCGGACGGTTCAGCTGTTTCCCGGGAACCGATCTGGCATAGTTCTCCGCAAGTCCCATGAAGTTCTTCTCGATCATCTCGATAAACTCATCTACCACATGCTCATATTTCGAGCCGGTCGATTTCGAGATCAGGAGAGTCACCGCATCGTGGTTCTGATAAAGAACATGGATCAGTTCTTCGACGAAAGGATCGTGGTCACCGGGCTTATGGACATAGGTCGCCAGGTCTTCTTCCATATCCTCCTGAAGGTGATGCACAAGTGCACCCATCACGCCCTGATAGGTAGGTTCCACCAGTGCCGAGAACAGGCCGTCCTTATCCTTAAAGAAGAAATAGACCGCACCCGTCGTCACCCCTGCTCTACTGCAGATCTGACGAAGCGAGGCATTCTGAAAGCCCTTCTCCATGAACTCTTCCTTCGCACAGGAAAGAAGCTTTTCTCTCGTTTCTTTATCGTTTTTCATGATCATCCTCACAATTTGCGTCATTTACATAACGCTGTTACGTAACACCGTTATCTTACTTCGCTTATCCGAAATTGTCAACACCGTTTTCATCCAGTTTTTTACACCAGAATGGTATAGGACGCCTTCCGTCAGGATGATATAATGAGTCAACCGATTCCGGAAATGACTCTACAGAGCATTTTATAGTCGAGGAGAAAGAGCTATGAATAAGACTTTCGTTACAAAAATGCCCAACCATATCGGTGCTTTTCTAAAGGCAAGCCGTTGTTTCGCTTCACTCGGGATCAACATTACCCGCGTCAGTTACAACAAGGCTGTGGATTCCCATATGCTCTTTATCGATGCCGAGGGAACGCCGGAACAACTTTCTAAAGCAACGGAAGAACTGACCGCCATCGGGTATCTGCAGTGCGATGAGGAAGACAGAAGCGTCGTTCTTCTCGAGTTTAAGCTCAAGGATGAACCGGGAAGTGTCACCGCGGTACTGGAACTGATCAGTGCCTATAACTTCAACATCTCCTATATCAGCTCCCAGGAAAACGGAACCGAATACCAGCTATTTAAGATGGGGCTGATCGTGGATAAGCAGGACCGGATCAAGGAATTCATCGAAGAGGCAAAGAAACTCTGCGATGTCCGCCTGATCGACTATAACCATGCCGATAAGATCTACGATAACAGTATCTTCTACCATACCTTTGTGGATGAAC
>JAEEIT010000072.1 GCA_016281535.1 Clostridia bacterium
AAAAAAGAAACTTTCTCTTCTGTTACGAGCTCCGCAATCCGAATTGCCTCGGAGGTCCCTTTCGAGCCGCCAACCATATTTATACAATCTTAATACTGGTGCGGCGGCATTTAATACGCTCTTTAATATAAGAACGATATAGTAGCGGTAACATAAGAAATGACGGGAGAGTTATCAAGACAGCCATGGAGCACATCACCAGAAAGAAGAAACTGACGCCCTTCCAGACCATTATCCTCGGCTTCGCCGCAGTGGTCCTGGCAGGTGCTCTCATCCTCATGCTCCCCATCAGTTCGGCAAGCGGGCGCATCACCCCGTTTCACGAAGCGCTCTTTACCTCGACCTCGGCCGTCTGCGTAACCGGCCTGGTCATCCACGACACAGGCACATACTGGTCCTATTTCGGTCAGTCCGTGATCCTTCTTCTGATCCAGGTCGGCGGACTCGGTGTCATCACCGTCGCCGCCTCTTTCGCCCTTCTTTCCGGCCGGAAGATCTCCCTTCTTCAGCGGAGCACCATGCAGGAAGCCATCTCGGCCCCGAAGGTCGGCGGTATCGTCAAGCTCACCGGCTTTATCCTGAAAGCCACTTTCCTCATGGAGTGCATCGGCGCCGTTGCCATGATGCCCGTCTTCATCCGGAATCACGGAGCTTTCGGGATCTTCATGGCATTCTTCCACTCGATCTCCGCCTTCTGTAACGCGGGATTCGACATCATGGGCAAGACCGGCGGACAGTATTCCTCCCTTACCTCCTACCGCTCCGACATCGTCATCAACGTCGTCGTGATGCTTCTGATCATCATCGGCGGTATCGGATTTCTTACCTGGGAGGACGTCTACACGAATAAGATCCACCTGAAGAGATACCGCATGCAGAGCAAGGTCATTTTCACCGTGACCGGGATCCTTATTCTTCTTCCCGCGGTATTCTACTACTTCTTCGACCTGTCGGACCTTCCCATGAAGGATCGCATCCTCGGGTCATTCTTCCAGTCCGTCACGCCGAGAACGGCCGGCTTTAACACATACGACCTCACGGCGCTGAGCGGTGTGGGTAAGGCCATCATGATCGCATTGATGCTCATCGGCGGATCCCCCGGATCCACCGCAGGAGGTATGAAGACCACCACGCTGGCAGTGCTTTTCGCCAGTGCGGCGGCCGTATTCAGGAGACAGGAAGAGCCGCAGATGTTCGGGCGGCGCGTGGACAATCAGGTGGTGCGCTATGCATCCGCGATCCTCATCGTATACGTCACCTTGTTCTCGCTGGGCGCCATGGCCATCTCCGGCCTCGACAAGATCCCCATCGACCAGTGCTTCTTCGAGACGGCATCGGCGGTAGGTACCGTCGGGCTTTCGCAGGGGATCACGCCGTCGCTGGGTGTGGGATCACACATCATCCTGATGGTCTTGATGTTCCTCGGCCGGGTCGGTGGCCTGACCGTCATTTTCGCCGCGATTTCCGGGAACCACCCCCGCGTGGCGAAGCTTCCGCAGGAGCGGATCACGGTGGGATAAGAAAGGAGATTACTTATGAAATCTGTATTACTGATCGGTCTGGGAAGATTCGGAAAACATGTGGCCATGCAGCTGAACGAGCTCGGACATGAGGTCCTGGCCATCGATATCAAGGAGGAGCGCGTGAACGATGCTCTTCCCTTCGTGACCAGCGCACAGATCGGAGACAGCACGAATCCGGACTTCCTCCGGACCCTCGGCATCTCGAACTTCGACATCTGTATCGTCGCCATCGGAAACAATTTCCAGAGTTCTCTGGAGACGACTTCGCTTCTGAAGGAGATGGGGGCTGCTAAGGTCATCTCCCGTGCTGAGCGTGGCGTGCAGGAGAAGTTCCTCTTACGAAACGGTGCGGACAAAGTCGTGTATCCGGAGAAGCAGATGGCGAAGTGGACAGCCATCCGCTACAGCGCCGACCACATCTTCAGTTATATCGAGCTCGACGAGAGCCACGCCATCTTCGAGGTGGAAGTGCCGAAGGCCTGGATCGGCCAGTCCGTCGGAAACATCAACATCAGACGGAAATATAACATCACCATCATGGCGCTGAAGCAGAACGGCAAGATGAACCTGTCCATCACGTCGGAGACGGTTCTGACGGATGCGGTGACCCTGATGGTCTTAGGTGAATACCGCGACGTCCAGAAGTGCTTCCACATCTGATGCCCGGCCGCCTGCCGGCGTGATCCAAAAGGCTCAGGAACCGCCTACGGCACTAGGTGAAAAAAGCCCGTCACGGAACGGGCGTGAAGTTACGAAATCTATAGAAAGGTGCAGAAGAAACCATGCTGATCCGAAATCTGGTCCTGATACTGGTCATGTTAAGCCTCCTTCCGCTGGGGCTGTTTCTGATGCGCCGTATCGACCGTTTTCTTGACGACGGGCGGAAAGAGCCAGATGACAGCACCCCGAGCGAAGGACCCAGCCATGTCTTCTTCTCCGAGAAGTCCTCGGACGAGGAGATCCTTTCTGCCATTCACGATTACAGAAAGACCCACGATCACATCTCCATCGTGATCAGTGAAGACGAGGAAGATAAGAAATAGGCTTCAGGAAAAGGTTCTTCGTAGTTTCATTCCTCTGGCTTCTTGTTTTATAATGTAGAAAAACTACAAGGAGCTAACGAAGATGAGACCTGACGCCGCACCCTATGACGAGGACATGCACGAGCATGTACTGGTGTGCGTCTCCCCGTCCCCTTCGAGCCCCTACATCATACGAACCGCCGCCAAGATGGCCAGTGCTTTTGGCGCAGAATTCACGGCACTCTATGTACAGACACCTACTGATGAGAGCATGTCCGAACAGGACCGGACCCGCCTGAATGAGAACATCAAGCTCGCCGAAGAGCAGGGGGCTGACCTGGTCACGGTCTACGGCGAGGACATCGCCTCGCAGATCGCGGAGTTCGTACGCGTGTCAGGCGTGACGAAGATCGTTCTCGGACGAAGCAACGTTTCGCGCCGGCATTTCTGGAACAAACCGCCCCTTACCGAGAAACTCACCGACCTGGTGCCGTCGGCGGATATCCACATCATCCCCGACGTATCGTTGGACAAACGCCGCCCACAGCTGGGCATGTTCTCGATCCGACAGTTCATCGTGTACCCGAAGGACCTTCTCATCATGGTGGGCATCATCGCCCTCGTCACCGCCATCGGTCGGATCTTCGGCTACTACGGCATCGACGAATCCACCATCATGGCGATCTACATCCTGGGCGTCCTGATCGTCGCTCTCACTACCCGCGGCTACACCACCTCCGTCATCTGCTCCTTCACCTCCGTACTGGCGTTTAACTTCTTCTTCACCGAACCAAAAATGTCCCTTCACGCCTACGACTCACGATACACCGTGGCCTTCGCCATCATGCTCATCATCTCGATTCTCACCGGCGCCCTCGCCACGAAGCTCAAATACCACGCGAAAGTCTCCGCCCAATCCGCATTCAAGACGAAAGTTCTCTTCGACACGAATCAGATGCTCCAGAAGGCCAAGAGCGAGGAAGACATCATGAATGTGACCGCCTCCCAGCTCATGAAGCTTCTCGACCGGGATATCGTCATCTACCCGGAAGTGAACGGCGGCATCGACAAGGGCCTTCTTTATACCGCTTCGGACGATGCGGCGGGCGGTTCTCTCTTCGCGCCGAATGAGCGCGAGGCGGCCCAATGGGTCTTCGAGAACCATCACCGCGCCGGCAAGCTTACCGACCGCTTCTCGGATGCGCAATGCCTGTATCTGGCGATCCGCATCCACGTCCACGTGTACGGCGTGGTGGGCATCCGCATCACAAGCCGGGCGCTGGATTATTTCGAGAACAGCATGCTCCTGTCGATCCTCGGCGAATGCGCCCTGGCCATCGAGAATCTTCGGAACGAGCAGGAGAAAGAGCGCTCGGCGATCCTGGCAAAGAACGAACAGATGCGGGCGAATTTCCTCCGGACTTTCTCCCACGATCTGCGCACGCCGCTGACCTCGATCTCCGGGTACGCGTCGACTCTTCTCAGTAACTACGACAAGCTCGACGACGAGACCAGAAAGCAGATATTCTCGGATATTTACGACGATTCGCAGTGGCTCATCAACCTTGTCGAGAACCTTCTGTCGGTCACGCGGATCGAGGAGGGGCGTATGCAGCTGAATTCCTCTGTCCAGCTGATGGAAGAGGTCATCGACGAGGCGATCCGCTACATCGTCCGGAGAAAGACCTCCCACGAGATCTCCGTGCACTACGAAGACGACATGCTCCTTTCGAAAGTCGACCCGAAGCTCATCATGCAGGTCATCGTCAATCTCGTCGATAACGCCATCAAATACACGCCGGAAGGCTCGCACATCCGGATCACGGCGAAGAAACAGGACGGCTTCGTTCAGGTCTCTGTCGCCGACGACGGCCCCGGTATCCCCGACGAGATCAAGCCACGGATCTTCGAGATGTTCTTCACCGGCAATACCTCTCTGGTCGACAGCCGCCGAAGCCTCGGCCTCGGGCTTTTCCTCTGCAAGTCGATCGTCACCGCACACGGCGGAGATCTGACCGTCACCGATAACGAGCCTCATGGCTCCATCTTCACATTTACTATTCCATCAGGCGAGGTGATCATCAATGAATAAGATCAACATTCTGGTCGTCGAGGACGATGCTCCGGTCCGCAATCTCATTACCACGACGCTAAAAGCACATGAGTACAAGTTCATGACTGCGCCGGACGGGGCGAGCGCGATCATGCAAGCCTCCTCCAATAATCCCGACATCATCCTCCTGGACCTGGGACTTCCGGATATGGACGGGATCGAGGTCATTAAGAAGGTGCGCACCTGGTCGAATCTGCCGATCATCGTCATCAGTGCCCGCTCGGAGGACAGTGACAAGATTGAGGCCCTCGACAACGGTGCGGATGACTACCTCACGAAGCCTTTCTCCGTGGAGGAACTTCTGGCGCGCCTGCGCGTGACCATCCGACGCCTCGCGGTCCTGCAGAGCGAACTATCCAACTCGAATAATCCTGTCTTCACCAACGGACGCCTGCGGATCGATTATGCGGCGGGATGCGCCTATCTCGGCGACGAGGAGATGCACCTGACGCCCATCGAGTATAAGCTCCTTTGCCTGATGGCCCGTAACGTGGGAAAAGTACTGACCCACACCTACATCACGCAGAAGGTCTGGGGCAGCAGCTGGGAGAATGATGTGGCCTCGCTTCGGGTCTTCATGGCGACACTTCGGAAGAAGCTGGAGTCCGCGCCGGACAGCCCGCAGTACATCCAGACCCATATCGGTGTCGGCTACCGCATGATGAAGGTGGAGTGAAGAAGACGACGGTAGAGCGAAGAAAAAGCGCCGCTTTACAAGTGCTTTTCCCGCATGTTGCTATTTTTTCCTTAAGAAATTCATGAAATAAAGTGACAATCATGTGAAAGTTGTGTACATAAATGTGTTAAAGAAATTTGTTTTCATGTATAATTAGAACATAACTGATTTGGAGGTGTTGATATGACTTTTGAGGAACTGATGGATTATGCCATAGAGCAGGATTGTTCTGACGTCCATATTACTGTAGGTACCAATTTAGCTGTTAGAAGATACGGAACGCTTCACATCTTAGATGAGCGCCCGTCTGCCGAGGAATCTCTGGCGATGATCTATACCATCCTCTCGAATGATGAGATCCAGCGCGTAGAAGCCGGCGAAGACATCGACCTCGGTCTCATGATCGATAATGAGGTCAGAATCAGAGCGAATGTATATCATCAGCGTAATAATCTCGCATGCAGCATCCGTATCCTGATGGCGCAGATCCCGGAGTTCGACGCTCTCGGTATTCCGGAGGTCGTCAAGGATATGGCGACAGCCAAGAACGGTATCATCCTCGTAACCGGTCCGACGGGTTCCGGTAAGACCACGACGATGTCTGCGATCGTTGACTATATCAACAAGAACGAAGCGAAGCACGTCATCACGATCGAAGACCCGATCGAGTATATCTATCCTCACGACAAGGCAATGATCCACCAGCGCGAGCTCAACCGTGATACGGATTCCTATGCACACGCACTTCGTTCCGCACTCCGTGAAGACCCGGATGTCGTATTCGTTGGTGAGATGCGTGACTTCGATACGATCGCTGCCGCGATCACCGCTGCCGAGACCGGCCACCTCGTTCTGTCCACACTGCATACCTGCGGTGCCGCCCAGACGATCAACCGTATCATCGACGGATCCCCTGCCGATAAGCAGGCGATCATCCGTCAGCAGTTCGCGACGAACATCCGCGGCGTTATCTCCCAGCAGCTCCTCCCGATCAAGGATGGCACAGGCCGTATCCTCGCAACCGAGGTCATGATCGGTACCACAGCGATCAAGAACCTGATCCTTGAGGAGAAGATCCAGATGATCCCCGGTATTATGCAGTCCAGCCGTCCTCTCGGCATGCATACCCTGAACGATGACCTCATCCGTCTCTATAAGGATGGCTTCCTCAGCTACCAGACCATCGCCGATGCGACCTACGATCTGCAGGACCTCGACAAGGCTCTCGGCAACAACAAGCCGCTGTACTGATCTGCGAAGTAGTACTGATTCGCGAAGTTAAACTAAATCGCGAAGCTTTAACAAGATAAAACACAGGGACCATCTCCAAAAGAGATGGTCCCTTTTTTATATCTCTTTCTGTTCTGGTCCATGTAATGGTCAATGTAGAAACGTTTTACATGGACCACTACTTGGAATATTGGCAAAAGTCTATGTAATGGTCACTCTAGAAACGTTTTACATGGACCACTGCATTGACCAAGGAGAGCACCTCGTGTTTTTTTGAGACGCCTCCCCTTATACAACCTGGCTTATCTCCCTTCCTCTTATGCTGCGGAGAAAGGCTCCGCCGTATCAGATTCTCTCTGCCTTATCTTCCTTATCTTTCTCACGAAGAAGAAGTCCGAAGGTGCCGGGGCCGCAGTTTACGGCGATCGCCGGGGAAGCCTGCCGGAAATAGACCTCATCGAAATGCATCTTCTTATTGATCTGCTCCCGGATCCAGTCCAGATCCTTCTTACTCAGGCCTACATACGTCACGAAAAGCACTCGCGTATCGATCTGTTTGTCGATGGACAGGCAGGAGTTGATGTAGCTCTTCCAGGCTCTCTTTCTCGAACCGAAATAGATCATCCCGAGGCCCATCTTTCCCTTCTTCAGTACAAGTACCGGACGTCCCATGAGAGAATTGACGAGATTGGCGACGCCCTTACCGACCTGCTTGGCACGGGCAAGGAAATCGAGATTGTCCACGATGAAACTGGTATGGACTTTCTTTCTCAGTTTCTCAAGTCTGGCCAATATCTCCTCCGGACTCTTTCCGGCCTCGGCCATACGGCATGCTTCAACGGCTAAGATACCCTGTCCCGAAGACAGATGTCCCGACTCGAACACATACACGCTGTCGAAGGATTTCGCTGCATCCGCTGCGACGAAGTAACCACTGTTCTCGACCTTGCTCGAGATAGAGATGTGGATGATATTATTCGCAAATGACAGCTGCCTTGCGAAGAATTCCTCGGTCTCCTTCAGCGTCGGTGCCGTCGGCCGGATCGCCTTCGTGCGGTCCTCCATATATTTCAGGACACCTCGGGTATCGATCTCGCGGCCATCCTTGAAGATACCCTCACTGGTGCATACTTTATGCGGCAGTATCGCGATCCCGTACTTCTTGATGATCTCCGGAGGAAGGTCGGCCACGCTCTCCGTCGTGACGATCACTCTCTTTCTCTTTCTGTCTCCGTGCATCCACGAGATCGTCTCTTCCGCGATCTCCGTGCGGTTACCGGTAATATGAACGATCTCCCTCGGAAGCAGCTTGTATAGCTCATTCTCCAGTTCTTCTCCGCTTACAGGCTTGACGAGATACCCATCGAAATTCTCTCTCTGGTAGAGGGCGCGGTTCTCTTCGTCGGCGTTAGCCGTCAGGATCACGATGGCCGATTCCCGGCAGCGTCCGCCGGTCTGGTCGAGGATCCTTCTTCTGCACTCGATTCCGTCCATCTCCGGCATGAGGTGATCCATGAAGATCACATCGTAATGGATATTCAAGGTCTTACGGAGCGCCTCGGCACCGCTGGATGCCGTATCGATCCTTACCTTCGTCTCGCGGAGAAGCTTACTTACGACCATCAGGTTCGCCTCGTTATCATCGACGACGAGCACCCGGGCCTGCGAGGCTTCGAACCTCGGCACATACTCCTCCTTCTTTCCGAAGGTCTTGCTCTTATCGAAGTTGTACTGTCCCATCTTCTCGACGTTCTCCAGCTTCTGCGGGATCTCGATGATGAAAGTCGAACCCTTCGTATAGACACTGTTGACCGTGATCTTACCGCCCATCAGGTCCAGAAGCTGCTTCACGATCGACAGTCCCAGACCCGTTCCTTCGATATGTTTGTTCGAATCTTCATCGACACGCTTAAAGGCCGAGAACAGATACGGGATATCCTCCGGCTTGATACCCACGCCCGTATCCGTCACGTTATAGATCATGTTACAGGTATTGTCATCGATCATCTCACACTGCACCAGGAGCGACACCGATCCCTCCTTGGTGTACTTGATCGCATTATTCAAGACATTAATAAGGATCTGCTTGATACGCACCTCATCGCCGAGAAGCTCGTTCGGGATATCCGGGGAAACATCCACATGGAAATCGAGTTTCTTCTCTTTGGCCCGGATCCACATCATGCCGACCAGATCGGAGAGCATCTCCCCCACCTGATACGGCGCATTCAGAAGCTGCATGCGTCCGGACTGGATCTTACTCATATCGAGGATATCGTTAATGAGGTTCAGAAGGAGCTTACCGGCTGATTTGATGTTCGCCGCATCCTCCATGACCTCTTCGCTGACGTCCTCACGCAGGATCATCTCATTTAATCCGATGATCGTGTTGATCGGCGTTCTGATTTCATGGCTCATATTCGAGAAGAAGCTGTTCTGCGCCTTATTCAGCATCTCGATCTCCTGATGCTGGCGGTTCGCCGTGACGATCTCACGCTGCAGGCGGTACTTCGTGTAGAGCATGATGATGCCCATCGCCAGCTGGAAGAACGAGAACACGATAAAGTTCAGAAATGCGTTCTGCTCCGTGACATGGAGACTCGAATAGGCATAGTAGGCGGTGGCGATCATGGCCCCGTCTGCCGCACCGGCCAGGAGCAGGTACTCGATGGGATCGAGATACAGGCACATCGGCACAAGGAGCGCCACCGTCATGAAGATGGTCGGATCCATGAAATGATTAAAATGCACATTGATAAAGGCCAGTCCGAGTACGAATGCGTACATGACGATGGCCAGGATCGTATACATGACCGACAGGATCTGGTACCTTCGTTCGGAATTCTTGGCCAGATACGATGTGACCAGGAACCACACCGTGCCCATCAGGAGGATCATCATGTAGAGCATCCGATGGTAGAAGAGGCTGTTCATGAACAGTTTCTGCTGGATGAAAGTATACACGAAGAATCCGCCTCCGAACAGCATCGTGAAAAGCACCATGAAATTCGTCGTTCCGAGAAGTCCGTCGTATACGGATCTTATGACTTCGCGGTCACGGGAAGAAGGCCGGAAAATATAGTTGAATAAACCTCTCATTTCTCTTCCCCTCCTTCCTCGTTCTCGTCTTCGGGAATGAACTCGAGGACCTCGTCTTCTTTCTTCTCTTCGGGAAGGAGCTCGCGAAGCCCTTTCGCCAGATCCGAGTAAAGGCTCATCGTCTCATAGTGGTTCTCCCTGATGAACTCCTCACGCTTCTCCTTCGCCGCCATTTCCAGTGCTTTTGCCTTATCGGACAGATCCATGGCGCCGATCATCTTCGCCGTACTTTTCAGTGCGTGGACCAGTATCTCGTAGTTATACCAGTCGGAAGACTCGTAGTATCTTCCCATCAGCGGGCTCTTCTCCTTCTCCTCCGAGGCGAACTGACGCAGGAGCGACTGATAGAATTCCATGTCGCCCATGCAGTACTTAAGGCCCTCTGCCGTGTCGATCCCGAGGGAGCGGAGCTGCTCCGGGAAGGACTTCTGCCGGCTCTCTTCCGTTTCCGGCTTTCTCATCTTCTCGAAATCGGAAGACTTCTCTTCTTCCGATGAGATCTCCTCGTAGGTAATGGATGCCTTCGGCAGCACCTGACGCATGACGCGCTCCAGTTCCTCCACCTCGATCGGCTTACTGACGAATCCGTCGAAGCCCTCGGCCAGGAACATCTGCTTGGCCGAGCTCATGGCATTGGCCGTCAGCGCCACGATCGGGATCTCTCCGTTCTTGCCGGACACATCCGCACGGATCTTCTTCATGGCTTCGACACCATCCATACCGCTCATCATGTGGTCCATGAAGATGATGTCGAAGGTCTTCTCCCGGCAGATGTCGATGGATTCCTGTCCGGAGAGGACCGTCGTGACTTCCATGCCGTAGCTTCGGAAGATACTCTTACCGACGACGAGGTTCATCGGCTCGTCGTCGACGATCAGTGCACGGACACCATGGCAGTACATCTTCTTATCCGAGGTCTGGCTGTCGTGGAGGCTGGTATTCAGCACGGACACGACCGGGAAACAGTAGAACGGTTTCTCCATGACGCGGGCCCGGGAGGTCGGCGGGAGCTTGAAATCATCGTTCGCCACGACAACGACCAGCACTTCCTTCGCCAGCTCCTCGATGAACTCGGCATTCGATTCATACTCCTCTTCGGCAATAAACATATGCGTCATATGGATCGAGCTGTGAAGGAGATGGAGGTCTTCCGGGTTATTGACGCGGTGCATCTGGATCCCTAAGCCCTTCACGATATTCAGTACCATGGAGTTATAGTAATCGCGGACCACCGGATTGGCGAACTTCTCGAAATGCAGATATGCACCGAGGCAGAGCTGATCGGGGTGGGTGACCGACATGCAGCTGGTCGGATCGATGACCTTCTGCGGGAGACTGACGACCACGGTCGTGCCGACATTCTTCTTGCTCTTGATGGTCATGAATCCACCGAGCAGAGAGACGAATCCGGACACGATCGCCAGGCCAAGACCTAGACCGCCACCCATTCTCGCACGGCCGGAATCGGCCTGGTAGAAGCTGTCATAGACCCGCTCGAGTTCGTAATCGGACATACCGATACCGGTATCCGTGACCTCGATACAGAGATTGACGCCGTAGCTCTGCGATTCACAGCTGATACGCACATAGACGCCGCCCTCACGCGTGTATTTCAAGCCATTGGTGATGAGTGCCCGCAGGATCTTCTTCAATTTGCTGACATCTGAATGCATGACTGCCGGGATGCCGGGGTCCACATCGATGATCAGCTCCACATCCTTCGACTTACCGGAACGCAGTTCCGAGACCAGGTCGTGAAGGACCGAAGAGAGCATATAGTCTTCGTTATTGGCCACTGCTTTATTTCTGTCCAGCTCGGAGTAATCCAGGATATCGCTGATCTGTTCAGCGACTTTACGGCCGGCATCACGGACCGAGATCAGGTCGCCGTAGATCTCCCTGTGCTGGGACTTATCGATACAGATACTCGTCAGACCGATTACCGCATTCACAGGGGTACGGATCTCGTGGGATACATTCGCAAGAAAGTCATTGAGCCTTTCCGTGTCCTCCGTAAGCTGGACGACTTCTTCCTGCGTATCGCTTAAGACCTGCATCCATCTGTCGATGATGATCTTGGCGAACCAGCCGATCACGAAGATCGTGACCAGATGCAGCGCACAGCGCGTAAGCATCAGTCCGTCGAACTTCTCACCGCTTGCCGCCAGAGATCCGAGGTTATAGGCCATGGTAATATAGTAGGTGACCTGACACAGTGTGATCAGGGACTTCATGCCCGTCATGGCGAAGAGAACGATCAGCGCACCCATTACGATCGCCAGATCGAAGGTACTCGTTGCATGCACACCGTAGTAGAAAGTGGTACACATCATGAGGATCGCGTAGATATAGATGCGGCTCCCGGAAGAGAGAGTCTGCCGGAAATGAAGGATCCAGCATACGATCACTGCGATGGACAGAAGCACCAGTGTCCATTTCTCCCACCCCAGCAGGAACGACTCCCCGATCAGAAGCGCCGTACAGATACTGTAGGTCACCAGCAGCATCAGGTGCGAAGACTGGAACCGCTCATTCGTCTCCTGCCGTTCGTTCAGATCTTTCGGATTACTCATCGTTTCTCTCCTTGTTCTTCAGTTCGGAATCCTCTTCCATGATCTCGATCATAATATCGGCGAACTTCGGATCGAACTGTGTTCCCTTACCGCCTATAAGCTGTTCCCGGATCTGTTCGTCAGTAAGCTTCTTCCTGTAACTGCGGTCACTCGACATGGCATCGTAGGCATCCGCCACCGCGATGATGCGCGCCACTTCCGGAATATCGAATCCCGTGATCCCGTCCGGATAACCCTTGCCGTCGAAACGCTCGTGATGGTAATGCGCTGCGACCGAGAGCTCCGGATCTTCCTTGATGTTATCCAGGATCCGGGCACCCATGCGGGGGTGTTTCTTGATCTCCCGAAATTCATCATCCGTCAGTCTTTCCGGCTTCCTGATGATGGTATCCGAGACGCCGATCTTCCCGACATCGTGAAGAAGCCCCATCATGTAGATCTCTTCCTGACGGAACTCCGAATAACCTGCCCGGCGTGCGATCCGCTTACTGTATTCCGCCACCCGTCCGGAATGGCCACGGGTGTAGATATCCTTCATGTCGATGGCCGAGGCCAGCGACTCGACCACGTGGATAAGCAGCTGCCGGTTCTCCTCTGTTTTCTTCTTGACTTCGAAGCTGAGCTGGTTCTGAAGTGTCACCAGTTCGATCATGTGCTGGACACGAAGGAGCAGGATCTCCGGTACGAAAGGCTTCCTGATGAAGTCCATCGCCCCGAGGGCCAGACCCCTGCTCTCCGCGCCGGAACTCTCGTCTGCGGTCAGGAAGATCACCGGGATCTTCGCCGCCTCGCCCGAGATCAGGCGCAGTCTGCGAAGGGTCTCATATCCGTCCATCTCCGGCATCTTCACATCCAGAAGGATCAGATCCGGCATGTCGCGGCTATCCTGGATCTGCGTAAGAAGTGCCGCGCCCGATTTCAGCGCACGCACACGGATCCCGCCGGAACTTAAGATCTTCCCGGCGATCTGCAGATTCATGGCATCGTCGTCGACGATAATGACATTTCTGTCTTTCTTCTTATTAAACTTCTTCTCGTAATCATTCCCGAGAAATTCACTTTCGTACTTGACGTTCAGTACTTCGCCCATTCTTTCCTGCCAGGTCTCGACGATGTGGCGGATGACCTTCTCGTAGGAGTCCTCGCGGATATCCGTCAGAAATACGAAATACTGGTTTTTGCGGTTGCGCATGAGGATATCGGACTTTCGAAGTGAGCCGCGGATATGGTTACCGAACTCGTCGAGAAGGTCGCTGTATTTCTCTATGGAGGTCCCTTCCGCCGGATTCATGGTGAAGAGCACTTTACAGGCGCTGATCCTGTTTCTTATGATGTAGCGGATGATGTACCGGTATACCGGTGCGAAGGAATCCTTATCCAGCTGCAGTGCCACATCGGGGATCGTTCTCTCGCCGAGGATCCCGGAGATCGCCGAGATATCGGGAAGACCTGCCTCCTCTTCTTCCTCGTCGAATGCTTCCGCACTATAGAGGCTGTATCCGTGCTTCCCGTTCTTCTTCACATTATAGAGAGCCTTATCCGCAAGTTTAATGAGGGCGTTGTAATCGTTACCGTGACGGGGCACATAGATCGCACCGATGGAGGCACCCAGCGGGATATCCATGTCCTCGCCCATCAGATCCTTCGCCATGGCGACGACCTCATCGTTCAGTTTCTTCGTGATCTCCGCCACCACGGTATCTGACAGTGTTCCCTTGGCAAAAGCGACGAATTCGTCGCCGCCGAGTCTTCCGCATGTGCTGCCTTCCGGCATGGCCCCCTCGATGATCCTGGCAAATCCGTAGAGGACCTTATCGCCCATATCGTGGCCGTAGATATCGTTGACCGGCTTAAAGGAGTCGAGGTCGATCATCATCAGGCAGCCGGTCGTATTCGTGCAGACGCGGGTCATCTGTGCTTCCGTCGCGCCCTTATTGAGGAATCCCGTCAGTTTATCGATGGACGCTTCACTCTTGAGGTTCTGCATCTCGGAACGGCTCGACATGACGTTATCGATACGGCGCATCAGTACATCAGGATTGAAGGGTTTTCTGACATAGTCCGCCACACCCATCTCGAAGCCGCGGGTCTCGGTGCTGGTGTCTTCATCTGCCGTCAGGAAAATGACCGGGGTACTCTCGGCATTGATGGATGCCTCGTACTCCCGAAGATGCTTCAACGTCTCGAATCCGTCCATTCCCGGCATCTTAATATCCAGAAGGATCAGATCGGGAAGTCCCTTCTCAGGAAGATAATCCAGGAGAGCCTGACCCGATTTCAGTGCCGTGACCCTCATATTATTCCTGCTCAGGATATGTCCTGCCATCTTCAGGTTCGCGGTATCATCATCTACCACCATGATCCACTTCGCCATATTATTCCTCCTGTTCATCCGGCAGGAATTCGAAGATCTCCTCTTCTTCATTCATGCCGTCTTCTTGGATATCGAGATGCGATTCGATCGCCTTCACGATCTTCTCGTACATGGACATGACCGTATCGTGTCCGTCCCGGATCACGATCTCCTC
>JAEEIT010000073.1 GCA_016281535.1 Clostridia bacterium
CTCTTTCCGCTATAGAAGCACTTCTCGGCGACAAATGTGCGGCCACCGGCAACTGGTACGATGAGGTCCATAGCGGCAGAGGAACGGAGATCACGGCTGTTGCGCTGATCGTCATGATCATGGTGGCGCTGAATATCGCGATCATCCTGCTGGTCATCAAGATCCTTCTGAAGACGATCTTCATTAAGAAGGAAAAAGAATTCGGCATCAAGAAGGCTGTGGGCTTTACCAGTAAGCAGCTGAAACTGCAGCTTTCCCTTTCCCTTCTTCCGGTCACACTTCTCGCATCCGTGATCGGATCCATCCTGGGATTCGTACTGGTCAATCCGCTCCTGGAGGCGATCCTCTCCGGGTTCGGCATGGAGAAGGTGAATTTCCTGATTCTCCCGGTCCTGATCCTTCTGACCATTGCCGTGATCGGGGTCCTGGTATTCCTCATGACCTACGTCATGTCCGGATCGATCAAGCGTGTGTCTGCTTACGAGCTGATCTCTGAATAAGGAGAAGAACGGCGGCACCTGCGATGATTCCAACGATACTCAGAGCCACGCCGGGATAAAGTCCCGGCGGTGTGAAGTGCATCTCGATGAGGTGGTGTCCGGCATCGACCGGGAAGCTTACGAAAGCATCCTGGTACGGCACCGCCTCGACGGCTTTGCCATCTACCTTTACTGTCCAGCCGTCTTCGTACGGGATCGTGGTGATCAATGCGCGGGAACCCTTCGCATCGCAGGTGAAAGTAACATGCCCGTCCTCTATCGAAACATCGCTTACACTCTGCTGAAGCTCCGTGGTTATGTCGGCCAGGACGTCAAGATCACAATAGGCGAGGATGGGATCAAACGAGGCGAAGATATCGTCGTTGCAGCGGATCTCGAGTGTCAGTTCTTCACCCTGCGCATGTAGGCCGGTATCGAGGATCACCGAATAGTAGGATGTGGAGTCTTCCTTGTAGATCAGTTCGCTATTACAGTATACGGAGACCGGTGCCCCTCTCATCAGGAACGGAAGCGACAGATACAGCGGTCCGTCCTGTTCAGCAGTCAGCGTGGTCCGGAGGACCAGAGGCATGCTGGAGGTGCTTCGGATATAATAGGTGAGATTCGCATTACCTTCCTGTATATTCTCCAGGTTTAGTCCGTCCTTCACGGAATCATACTCCAGAGTCATCTCGTCCTGTCCGGAGAGCATCTTCTGGCCGTTTATCACGGTCCACTCGGGGATGCAGGTGTCGTAGAGTTCTCCGGCATCTTCTCCGGAAATCGAAGAGAACCATTCCTCCTGGAAAGCGAAGTAATCTTTATTCTTCAGTGCTTTTTCCAAAGTGAACCCGTCGAGATCCCATGCCTTCCGATCCGCGCAGAAGGCGATGTGCAGTGCGTACGGATTCTCATGAAGGATATAGCGGTCATTAGAAGAAAGAACCGGAAGATATGTATTCCTGCCGGCAGGAGATACGAAGTAGCGCACACCCAGCACGGAGTCGGCGGGCAGGATCATGTTCCGGTGTTCGACAGAGAAGTAGTTGTAATTCGTGCAATAGCCAAGCTGCTTGAGAAAATGGTGCAGTTTCTTATTCGACATGGAACAGAAGGATCCGATGCCTCGGGTTTCCGTGTAAGAGGAGATCGTAAGGGAATCGAGATTCATGCCGAGTGACGAGGCGGCTTCTGTGCGTGCCGAGGTGTTCTCTCTGCAAGCTGCGGTCACATCCCGAAGATCCTCGACTTCCGAACGGAAAGAAGACGAATCCTGGGAGTCGTTCCAGATGGCGCCTACGGTGACTTTCGGCGCCAGGAAAACGATTTCGACGAGAACGATCGGAACGAGGATTCCGCTGCCCCACTTCCGCAGGTTGGCAAGCGAAGGTGTCCAGGTCTCTTTCGTCAGCCCCCACAGACACACGGTGAGAAGAAGTCCGATCAGAAGGTTCTGGAAGAACATAGAAGCACCGGGCTTTTCTGAACCGAAGCATTCGGCAAGGACGAGAAGCAGAAAGAAAACACCGAAGGATCGGATGAAATCTCGATTCAGAAGACTCTTCAGATGCAGGTAAGAATAGTAGGCAAGAAGGATCGTGCCGAAGATGAAGAGATATGAATACCGGTAGAGAAACCAGTTCGGCGAGTCGAAAAGGTGCCAGGCCGTGTCCAGCGGGGGAAGAAGAAAGGAAAGGACCCCGAGGCCGATGGCAAGGCCGGCGCGAAGCTTGAGCGATGTACGGATCCCGGTGTTGCTGAAGAAGAGGACGACCAGCAGGAAGATAAGAAGGCTCGAGTAAATGAAAGGCATGTTGGTGGAGATATTCGTAAGCTTCCCGAGGAAAATCTGAGGAAGTAATTTGATGATCGGGAACTTCGGATCCATCGATACCGAGAAAGAAGACGACTGATCTCCGTTGCGAAGTGTATCCAGACCGGCGGGGACCAGAAGGACCGCACAGATCGAGGCCGCGATGATTGCAATGAGAATGAATGATCCGACTGTTTTTCCGGATGAAGGGAAATTTTTCCGTTCTGCGCCTTCCGTATCTTTGGCTTTATGCTGTTCGTATTCCAGAACAGCCAGAAGATAGAAGAAGGAGAAAAGACCGGTCATGTATGCCATGTAATATCCGGATAGAAACAGC
>JAEEIT010000074.1 GCA_016281535.1 Clostridia bacterium
TCTGTCGCCATCGATCATCTGCGCCTGAATCGGGGAAGAGACCTCCTTCGCCGATACCTGGCACTTAAATACATAGTATGTCTTCTCTCCGACGGGAACTGTCTTAGCGACCGTCCTGTCCTCACCGGCTTTCGCCTGGACATAGACCTTCTTCACTACTGTCGAATCTCCGTTCGGAACAGCGAACTCCACATATGCATCTTCAGAGAGATCTGCCGAAGACAGATCCATGTAGAAGTTTACGCCGATGTCTCCTGCAAGACTCAGGGTGCAGCCATAGAGATGCTCACCGAGACTCATATTGACCGAGCCGGACAGATCACCTTCGAAGGTAACATTTACCTTTTTGTTCATATTCGATTGCCCGGAACCGAACTTCGCTTCATACTCATCTAAGTATTCTTCAAATACGTGGCACTTCGTCTTCACGACGTTTCCACCGCTGCTCCAAGGCTTGAAATCATTGTTGGCACCGGTCCAACTGAGTTTCTCCGGATTCGCATAACAGTAGATGTCCGTAATACCTGTACAGGAGTTGAAGGCCGCATCTTCAATCTTGATGACACTGGCCGGGATCGTGATTTCTGTAATTCCGCTGCAGAACAGGAAGGCCTTCGTCCCGATCGTGTTCACGCCCTCCTCGATCACCACGTTCCCGAGAGAGGTACAGTCATAGAATGCCCCCTCTCCGATTATGCCCACCTTGCCGGGGATCGATATAGACGTAAGGCTTGTACATTCACTAAACGAATAATTACCAATGAAAGAAACCTTAGGACCGAGTATCACGGTTTCAAGTTTCCCACATCGATCAAAGACATATGCGTTACTGAAGGAGGATTCTCCTAAGGATCCGCTATTTACCGTTGCTTTCTGTAATTCTGTACAATTCTGGAAAGCACAATCGCCGATAGTCTCAACACGTTCCGGAAGTGTGATCTCCTTCAGCGCTTCGCAATAGGCAAAAGCAGATTTTCCGATGGTCTTCGTGTTCTTTCCGAAGGTTACATGTGCCAAAAGATCACAATTGTAGAATGCCTCATTCCCTATGACTTCCAGAGAATCCGGAAGTACGATTTCAGGGAGCGTCTCACATAAGTAGAACGCATTGGATCCTATACTCTTTAAAGTACTCGGAAGAGAGACATCGGTAAGTTTCTTGCAATAGGAGAATGTAAAATCCTGGATGTATTCCACCCCTTCAGGGATCTTGACGGACTCAAGGGCGTAGCAGCTGCCGAATGCACGGCTGCCGATATACCGGACGCTGTCCGGGATCTCTATACTCTTTAAGCTTTGGCAATACTCGAACGCACTGTCTCCGATCGATGTCACTCCTTTCGGAATCGTAATGTTCTCCAGTGCGCTGCAATAATAGAAAACACTTACATCGATACTCGTTACGGTATCCGGAATCGTGACTTCTGTCAGGTTTTTGCAATAATAAAACATCGAGGATCCAATACTCGTGATTCCAGAAGGGATCACCATCGACGTAAGCGATTCACAACCTTCGAACACACCGGTTCCCAGTTCTTTCAGTCCTTCTGGAAGGACGATGTCCTTAAGCTTAGCGCAAGAGCCGAAAACAGAATTATTCATCTTGGTGACTGTTTTCGGGATGGATATACTTTCAAGGTTTGTACAAGCTCCAAACGCATATGTACCGATGTCGGTAAGTACGGAATCCGGCGAGAAGGTAACACTCGTTAGTCCTTCACAGAGTTGAAAAGAATAATACCCCAGTACTTCTACATCTTTTCCGATCGTTGCCGTCTCGAGAGCCTTACAACTGTAGAAAGCATTCGATCCAATAGAGGTAATGCCATCCCCTATAACGACACTCTTCATGTCATATCTTAAGATTAGCCAAGGAGCCGGGGGATTTGTCTCATCCCCATACGACGAGAATTCATACATCTTACCGGTGCCGGAGATCGTTAACTCACCGGTCGAAATATCGTAGGACCATGTCACAGAATCTCCGCACGTTCCTGAGGTGACAGGCGTATATGTATTGATCGTCACAGTAGCGATTATGCCGCTTGAAGCATACCCGGATTCTATTCTCAGATTGTATCTCTCCCCCGCGTTCAATTTACAAATAAACGAAGAACGGGTCTGGGTGGGAAGCGGAACACTGTTTCCGTTAGCATCATTAAAATACCAAGACGGTTCTGCATTTCCAGCCGAGATGTTGAATTCATAGAAAGAGGTTTCCTTAGGAGTAAAGTAGCATTCCTCATATTGCCTATCCGTACGAAGATCCACTTCATTGTCCACGCCAACCTGGAGTTCATATTCCGGAACGATAGAAACATTAACGTTTATTGTTGTCTCCACGTCAGGATGTCTAAAGAGCGCACACTTCAGATAATAAGTCTTTCCCGCTTCCAGTCTGTATATGATCACGAAATCTGAATCATACCAATGGTAATCATCATTGTATTCCAGATATTGATCCTCCGCATCATACAAAGTCGCATACGGATCCACAGAATCCGTTATGGAACAGAACTGATAGAGTGCATCGTTTTCAGGCGTGAAGGAACAGATTGTCTCGTCACTTCCCGATATAGTAACTTCATTATCACCGAGACCCAGCACACACTGCGTATCCGGCGTATCGGCCAGTACATCGTTCCAGGTTAAAACTCCGATGAAACCAAACGCCACGGCAAGTGATACCATGACCAGCAGAAGCGGAACCCTAACGTCCGCCAAACGTTTACGAATACTATTTCCCATTTATACCTCCCATCATCCCCACATAGCATTATAACATGTTTTTTTGAGAATACTACCTGAGAAACTCAAACAGAGGGCCCTTCGTCTCCCACCTCAGACGAGCAAAAAAAGGAAGCAGACATCCGCGCCATCCGGCGCAATCGTCTGCTTCTCATTTTACTAAATTATAAAGACCAGGATTACTTCTCGTACTCACACGCCGCATCATAGAAGAGATACAGCGCACGGACAACATCCTTCATGCCCTCATCTTCGCCCTTATCCAGAAGCGTATAGCAGTAGTCCATAGCACTGTACTCAATCGTGCCGGAAACCGCCTCGTCGCCGGAACCTTTGGTAACAGTAAGCGTATAGGTCTTATCCAGATCGAGAGCGCTAATGCCACGGATTCTTGCGATCTGATACTCACCGCTCTCTGCTTTCTCAACGAGCATACCGTCACAGCTGAAGGACAGCTCATCCGCACTCGTGAAGTACAGAGACAGGGATGTCTTCGATTTCAGGGACAGTGTCGCACCTTCGAAGGTAACATCTCCGAGATCCTCAAGAGACTCGATAACACCGTTCGCCGGGATCGACTCTTTCGTCACCCCTACGATCGCATCGGTATCGATATACGATGCGCTCTCATGTTCGGAAGTCACACCGAAATACTTCTGGGCGCAGGCACAGTAAGACATCAATGCTTCTACCAGCGGAGCCGCTTTCGCATAGGCCTCTGATTCATCCTGATGCTCGATGATATAGTCGGCATACTCTACGACGGAGCTGGCATAGGTCACACTGGCTCTCTCGCCATCGATGATCTGCGCCGTTACATCCGAGAAAGCATCCTTCGCAGATATGGTGCACTTAAATACACTGTAAGAAGTATTCCCTACATCGACAGAAGTCGCATCGGAAGCCGACATCGTGCGGATTTCCTTTTTATCACCAACCGGAACCGTAAA
>JAEEIT010000075.1 GCA_016281535.1 Clostridia bacterium
ATAGGACTCTGCGAGTGCATTCTCAGGAAGGTATTCTTTTACTTCGATTCCGGGAGCGGGAGTGGTGTCCGTCGGCTCCGAAGACCCTTCGTTCTCCGATGAGCCGGACGGATCGATTCCCGAAGTGGCCACTGTCGTTGCCGTAGTCGTCGTGGAGGAAGATTTCTTGGACTTTCCGCCGCGGGCAATCAGGATGATCGCGCAGACGATGTCGGCGACAAACAAGATGACACAAAGAACGAACAGAATGGCGATGACTTTGCGCAGCAGATTGATGCGCGCTCTTTTCTGTTCACGTGACATTGAATATCCCATAGGTACCTTCACCTCGTTATAGATATAGGCCATAGAAAACCTAATTAATTATATAAATAAAGAAAAGCAATAGCAAGAAGACCCCAAGGCGGAAGGAAGAACTGTAAACGAATCGTAAGAATCCATTCGGTGTTGAAAGTTTCCGGAAAGCCGTGAAATGCAGGGGGCATAGCGATGAAAAAAGGAAAGGGCAGGATCGGTTCTTCTCGTTGTCAGTCTTCCTTCTATCATGGTAAAATAAGCTTAAGATTTGAATGGCCGGGAGGGATCGCTGATGCTGGAACGTAATTGTGCAGGGGGAATTGTTTTCTATGGAGATTCCGTGCTCCTTCTACAGAATGAGAAAGCGGACTGGTGCTTCCCGAAGGGTGTGATCCGTACGGTCGAGAAGCCGGAGGATGTGGCACTTCAGCGTGTCTCCTACGAGGCCGGTGTGCAGGCGAAGATCCTCTTCCCGGTAGGACGGACGAACTATGAATTCTACTCGATCACCCGCCAGAAGCCGGTCTGCAATAAGATCGTGTGGTATGTGATGCGGGCCGAGAGCGACAGTGTCACACCGAATCCGGAGCAGAACTTCTCGGATGGCGGTTTCTATCCTGTGGAGGAAGCCCTCGAGAAAGTCACATACAGTCAGGACCGCTCCCTTCTTATGATGGCGTACCAGCGCTATAAGGAACTTGTCTGATCCATGGCCCGGACGACCTGGAAAACCGTGGCCCGGCAGGCCAGGATCGAATACGAAGTGAAGAAGTCCGTCTTCATCGCCGATGTGACCCCTGTGGGATCCGGCGAAGAAGCGACAGAGTTTATTCGGAGGATCAAGAAAGAGTTTCCCGATGCCCGCCACCATGTCTACGCTTACCGTGCCGGAGACGAAGTCGTCGAGCAGCGCTACAGCGATGACGGGGAACCACAGGGAACGGCGGGCATGCCGGTCCTTGATGTGATCCGGCATCAGGAACTGGAAGATCTGGTCTGTGTGGTCACGAGGTATTTCGGAGGGATCCTTCTCGGAACGGGAGGATTGACACGGGCTTATTCCACGGCGGCGTCCCAGGGGATCGAAGCGGCCGGTCCCTGTAAGATGGCTCTTCTTGAACTGTACCATGTGAAACTGGATTATTCCCAGTCGGAAAGATTCCAATACGCCGCGAAGAAAAGTGGTTTTGCCGTGGGAGAGGTGATCTATGAGGAACTTCCGATCGTTCCTGTTTACTGCGCGAAGGACGACAAGGAGAAACTTCTTCAGCTGGTAAATGACATCACGGCGGCGCGGGCAAGTGTGACACATATCGGCGCATCGGCCACAAGGGTCGAAGCGTAAGAGAAGAATCGGCAGCAAGAAACACGATCGAACAGCGAGGTAGCATCATGAAAAGAAAGATCGCGGCATTTGCAAACGGGTGGAGTGACGAGTACCTGATGGTCGCCTTGAAAGGGATCCAGAGATGTGCGAAAGAGCACGATCTGGATGTGTATATGTATGTCAATTACGCTTCCTCGGACGGGAATGTTGAAGTGACACAGGGCGAGATCAACATCCTGAATCTTCCGATCCTGGAGAACTATGACGGGATCTTCCTTCTGGGAAATACACTGAACAATGCAGGGGAACTGGATATCCTTCGGGAGAAGATCAAAAAGACGCATGTGCCAGCGGTGTGTATGGAGTACGAACTGGAGGATATGGACTGTATCTGTACAGATAACTATTCCGGTATGCACGAGCTCTGTGAACATCTCATCACGGAGCATAACGTCAGCCGTATCGTGTGGGTGTCGGGCGTAAAGGGAAATAAAGAGAATGAAGAGCGTTTCCGTGCGGTGACGGACTGTGTGAAAGAACACGGGCTTCAGATCAGGGATGAAGACATTATCTATGGAGATTTCAGCTACTATGCGATCCAGTTCAGCGCGGCGGATTGGCTGGATGGTCATGATCTGCCGGATGCTTTCGTATGTGCCAACGACGTGATGGCACTTGGCATAATCTCCCAGCTGCAGAATCGGGGCTACCAGGTGCCGGAGGATGTGATCGTTACCGGATTCGATAACATCAAGTCGACCTCATCTTTCGTGCCGGCACTGACTACTGTGGACCGGGACTGGAGTGACAGGACCTATGACGGGCTTTCGCATCTTGTTGACCTCATGGACGGGAAACCATCCTGTGGCAAGAAGTCCTTCTTGTCGAAGATGTGTGTCCGTGCAAGCTGCGGATGTGGCCAGGCTGTGAAACTTCTTCCGGAGCAGATGCTGGCAATCAACAAGGTATACACGGCACCGATCGAGAGAACGATGTTTGACTGGCATCTGACCGGTGTGGATGAAGCGACTTCGAACCGGTTCACGATGGAGCAGATCAACGAAGGACTGAAGGAGTTCTTCAAGACGGGAGCCAGCTCATACGAAGGGGATACATTCTGTATCTGCCTGGATGAGAGTTTTGTCAATTCGATCTACGCCCAGACCGAGCCGCGTGCGCTGGGATACAGCGAGCGCATGCACGTGCTCTATGCGAAGAGAGACGGTGAGCATCTTCCCTACACCACGATCAAGACGTCCTATGTTTTTCCGGTATTTTCCAAGCCGGAAGAGTCAGGGAATATCTACTATATTGCACCGCTGTACGGCATGAACGGTACCATCGGATATGCGGTGTTTAAGAATCACGAATCTGTGCTGGATACCTACTTCCTCTATTCGTGGATCCGGCATCTGCGGATCGGTCTTCTCCGCTGCAGGCAGAATATCATCATGAATACGATGAACCAGAAACTGAACGAGATCTCGCTTCTGGACGATCTGTCCGGACTTCTGAACCGGAAAGGGTATGAGCGTAAAGGGATCCCGATGCTGGAGGAGATCAAGAAGCACGGTAAGCCTGCATTGATGATGGTTGTGGACATTAATAAGATGAAGATGATCAACGACCGGTACGGGCATCTTCAGGGGGATCTGGCGATCCGGCTCGTGGCGAAAGCCATTAAGGAGACGATTCCGGAGAGCTGGTGCGGGATCCGGTATGGCGGCGATGAATTCGTCATCATAGGCGAGAATTATTTCGTCGACGATGGTTCGATCCTGAAGGGGAAACTGTGTGCGGCGGTCGAACATGAAGCGTCTTCGCTGATGATCCCCTATGAACTCAGTGTCAGTGTCGGTTCGGTTGCGATCGACCCGTCCGAGAACATCAGTATCGACGAATATTTCCGCCGCGCGGACGATGCGATGTATGAGATGAAGAAACGGAACCATGAGCAGCGCGAGGAGTAAGGACGAGGTGGAGAATCGGAAGACGGAGAAAGATCCGCGGAACTGCCCGGTGGCGAAGATCTGCGGTGGGTGTAAGTATTCCGCAGTGAACTATTCCGACCAGCTACGGAAGAAGGAAAAGAAGGTGCGCGATCTTCTCTCGCCGCTCTGTAAGGTCCGTCCCATCGTCGGAGCACAAGACCCTCTCCACTACAGAAACAAGGTCCACTGGGCCTTCGGACATATGGGTACGCATCTCATTGCCGGCCGCTACGCAGAAGGCTCACATAAGATCGTCGAAAACGATCATTGTCTTCTGGAGGATGCGGAGTGTGAAGCGATCCTTCGGACGATCCGAAACCTGGCCGAGAAGTTCAAGATGCGCGCCTATGACGAGCGTACGAGGAACGGGCTTCTCCGCCGTGTACTCGTTCGAAGAGCACTTGTCACCGGAGAGGTGATGGTGGTCCTGGTCCTGGCGTCTCCCGTTTTCCCTGGGAAGAAAGGATTCATTAAGCAGCTCCGAGAGAAGCATCCGTCCATCACGACGGTCCTTGTGAACATCAACACCCGCACGGATTCCATGATACTGGGCGGAAAGACGATCTGTGAATTCGGAAGAGGATTCATCTGGGATGAGCTCCTCGGCGTGCGATTTAAGATCTCGCCCGAATCCTTCTACCAGATCAATCACGACCAGACAGAGAAGCTTTATTCTTTAGCTATCGAGGCGGCAGCGCTTCAGACCGGGGAGAAGGTCCTGGATGCGTACTGCGGGATCGGAACGATCGGGCTCTGTGCGGCTTCTTCAGTACCAGGGATCCTTCTTAAGGGCGTCGAGATGAACCGATCTGCGGTGGCGGATGCGAAGGAAAACGCGAAGGCCAACGCAGAAAAGAAGAAGAACAGTGCTTTTGCCAAGGCAAGATTTATCGCGGCGGATGCGACAGAATTTATGAAGGAAGCCGCGTCCCGGGGAGAGAAGTACGACGTGGTTTTTCTGGATCCGCCACGGGCCGGCACGACGCCTGAGTTTATCGCTGCATGCGAGAAGCTTGCACCGGAGAGGATCGTCTACGTGTCCTGCGATCCGACCACACTGGCACGCGACCTCAAGGAGTTCAGAAAGCACGGCTTCGAGCCTCAGTACGCAATCCCGGTGGACATGTTCCCGCTGACGGAGCATGTCGAGACGGTTGTGCAGCTTTTCAGGGGATAAAGATAAAACGACATCCGGACGGGAATGGTCACTCTTGATGTAGAGA
>JAEEIT010000076.1 GCA_016281535.1 Clostridia bacterium
GAACGGCAACATGGAGTATGCACTGTTACTCCGGTTGAGCCACGAAGAGAAGAACATCAGAAAATACGTCACGATTGCACTGACCACACCGACCGTCACGACCATCAGTGCTTTTCCTGTTAGAAGAGCCTGCTTGGAGATCGGCGTAAGGTAGACCTTCGTGAGGAATCCGCTGCTTCTTGACGAAGCGATGGTCTCTGCCGAGAGTGAATAGATGCAGTAATACATGAGAAGGATCAGCATGCTCGGGATCGATCTCGCTGCACCGGCATTTGCATTCGCCCGGTTCATCAGAACGAAATTGAAAGGGTTAAATGCATCCTGTTCCCAGCGCGGACCTCCACCGGATTCAATATAGCTGTTTCCCAGCTCATTCAGAAGATACGAAGAATATCCGTCTCCCAGATCGGCACGGAACTGCTCCGCCAGCATATAACTCGTTAAAGATCCATCGTCGTAGAAAATGAGCATGCCCGTTCTGTATTTATGGTTGTTCTTCCCTTCCGCCAGCTCCTCATATGCCGATTCGACACATGCATCGAAGTCCATATTCTTATAAGTGAGGAGATACTCGCCTTCTTCCCAGGTACTGTCCGCTTCCCAGAGAAGCTGTTCCTCCAGCGTCACAACATGTCCGTCATCTTTATTCAGATAAAAATCTGCCGCAGATTCTTTATAAACACGTCCGGTCTGCTCCATCGCTTCGAAAACGATGAACACACGGCCTCTCTTCATCTGCCTTGCGGTCTCTTCCTCATCGTCAGAAAGTTCCTCTGCTTCTTCCTTTGTCATCCAGGTAATGGTGTACATCGAGGATTTGTCATTCGAGTCGATATACTCCCGGAAGGAGTCTGGCGCATCGACCACGGTTACCGGCCGGCTCTGAAGGTGTCCGGTCGAGAGGTAATTCATCAGAAGCGGGAATACATTGATGGCCGCCAGGAGCAGGATCGCAGGCAGAAGAAAAACGGCAAGTGTCTTTCTCCAGTTGCCGACGATCTTTCTCATCTCCCATTTGTAGATCGTAAATGTATGTCGCATATCTCTCCCGTGTGTCCGAAGGTATTCTCTGAAACTATTATAAATTCTACCCTTCCGGATAGGTTAAAGCAAAGTTTCAGTTTTTATGAATATTCTGAAAACACTCCGGTATGGATATGCCTGGAATCGCTGCACAGTTCCAGCACGGGCATACCCGTCTCTCCCTCTTTCTGTTCGAATCGGACGATCGTGATCGCAGTATGCTCCATGCGTATGAGTCCGCACAGATAGAAGAACGGAAGATTGAGAAGACGGGCCAGCATGGCCGTTCCCGATCCCCCATGTGCGAATAACGCTACAGTATATTCTTTCTCATCAGATCTCTGGCAGCGGTAATAGAGGCCATCTCTTTCGTAGCCCAGTTCCCGCATCCAGTTATCCGTCTCGACCGCGATCTTCTCCACATCTTCGGTAGCGGCATTATCCTGAAAGAACGGAAGCTCCTGCCAGTTCCGGATCAGGATCTCCTCTCCTTCCCGGGACATCCGGTCTGTCTCATCCCATGGGTTCCCGGTCGAATACAGTGCCTCCCCGTACCCGAAGCGGATCTCCCGCATGAAATCAAGCTGGCGGACCGGCTCAATTCCCGAGCGCCTGGAGAAAGCCAGCGCTGTTTCATACGCACGGCCGCAGGAAGACGACCAGATCGCATCGATCTTTTCTCCCATAAGCCTCTCTGCTGCAGCCTCAGCCTGTATCTTTCCCTTCTCCGTCAGACAATCCTTCACGTAATCCGGATCGCCATGCCGTACTAAAATGATCCGCATATTTCCTCCACGCCATATCGCATATAAAAAGGATTTCTTCCTTGCGGCTTCGACCAGTTTGCTCCGCAAAACTCGCCGCGCGGAAGAAATCCTTTCATTCTTTTCAATTATGCTGTGTCTCCGAAGAGTACTATTTCATTATTTCACTAATTCTTCTGTCTCCTGTGCGATTGCGAGTTCCTCGTTGGTCGGGATGATCGCTACCGTTACCTTGGAATCGTCAGCAGAGATGACCGCTTCGGAGCGTACACCATCGTTCTTGCTGGGATCGATCTTGACGCCCATGAACTCGAGGCCTTCGCATGCATGTGCACGGATGTAGTCGGTGTTCTCACCGATACCGGCTGTGAATGCGATGACGTCTACGCCGCCCATCGCAGCTGCATAGGAACCGATGATCTTTCTGGCCTGATACTCGAACATCTCAAGAGCGAGAGTTGCGCGTTCGTTACCTGCGCGGGAAGCCTTCTCGAGATCTCTGAAGTCGGAAGAAACGCCGGACAGGCCTTCTACACCGGACTTCTTGTTCATGAGGACATCGATGTCATCCGGGCTCATGTTCTCGTTGGTCATCAGGAACGGAACGATCGCCGGGTCGATGTCACCGCAGCGGGTACCCATGCAGATACCTGCAAGAGGGGTGAGACCCATGGATGTATCGACACACTTACCGTGGTCAACTGCTGCGAAAGAAGAACCGTTACCGAGGTGGCAGGTGATGATCTTGATTTCGTTATAATCCTTACCGAGGAATTCTGCTGCACGGCGGGATACATATCGGTGGGAAGTACCATGGAAACCATAACGGCGGATGGAATACTTCTCTGTAAGCTCATAAGGAAGCGCATAGGTGTAAGCCTTCGGCGGCATGGTCATATGGAAAGCCGTATCGAATACTGCCACTTGCGGAGTACCCTCCGGAAGAACAGACTCGCAGGCCTCGATACCTGTGAGGTTTGCCGGGTTATGAAGCGGTCCCAGAGGGAAGCACTCGCGGATGACGCGCTTTACATCGTCATTTACGATAACAGACTTGCTGTAGTACTTACCGCCATGGAGTACACGGTGACCGACGGCCTTGATCTCGGAGATGTCGGCAAGTACGCCGTGATCCTTGTCAACGAGAGCGTCGAGGATCATCTTCACGGCAACCTTATGGTCCGGCATCGGATCGGTGCAGATGTAATCTTCTTTACCCGGTGTCTTATAGGTGAGCTTACCGTCAATACCGATACGCTCCGCATTACCCTTCGCGAGAACATCACCTGTAGATGTTTCAAAAAGCTGGAACTTGCAGGAAGAACTTCCGCAGTTGATAACTAAAATCTTCATTCATTTTCTCCTTCAATACTGATATTTCAAAAGTAAAGCGGGAAGTCCCCTCCCCGCTTCGTATTTGACTTAAGAATTCTGAGCCTGTACAGCTGTGATGGCGATAACACCAACGATGTCCTTCGCAGAGCATCCACGGGACAGATCGTTTACCGGCTTCGCGATACCCTGGCACATCGGACCGTAAGCTTCAGCTTTACCCAGTCTCTGAACCAGCTTATAACCGATGTTACCAGCGTCGAGGTCAGGGAAGATGAGAACGTTTGCCTTACCTGCAACGTTGCTGTTCGGAGCCTTGTTTGCGCCGATGGACGGAACCATCGCCGCGTCAGCCTGGAGTTCACCGTCGATAGCGAACTGCGGATATTCTTCCTTAGCGATCTTAGTTGCTTCAACGACTTTCGTAACGTCGTCGTGCTTCGCGGAACCCATGGAAGAGTGGGAAAGAAGAGCCACTACCGGCTCTTTGCCGACGAGCTGCTTAAAGGAAGCGGCAGAGGAACCTGCGATCGCTGCGAGTTCTTCCGGATTCGGGTTCTGAACGAGACCGCAGTCACCGAATACGAATACGCCGTCTTCACCATACTCACAGTCCGGAACGACCATTACGAAGAAAGCAGAAACGAGCTTGGTGCCCGGCGCTGTCTTGATGATCTGCAGGGACGGACGGAGTGTGTTGGCTGTGGAGTGGCAGGCACCGGAAACGATACCGTCGCCGTCGCCCATCTTTACCATCATGCAGGCATAGTACATATAGTCGGAAAGGAGAGTCTTCTCTGCCTCTTCCGGTGTCATACCCTTCGCCTTACGGAGCTCATAGAAACCGTTGATGTACTCCTGTGTCTTTTCATAGGTGTTCGGGTTGATGATCGTTGCCTTGGAGATATCCAGGCCTTCGCTGTTCTTTGCTACTTCCTCATCGGTTCCGATGATGATCAGATTCGCGATATCCTCAGAAAGGATCTCTGCGGCCGCTTCGAATGTTCTTCTGTCCATGGACTCCGGAAGAATAACGGTCTTCTTGTTGCTCTTTGCTTTTGCCTTGATCTCGTCGATAAATGCCATAAATCAATCGCCTGCCTTACTTAATATTTTTCATCCGCAGTTTCACGAAGGCTTCTCCTTCGGGAAAACACGGTAGTGAAATCACGCCCAAATATTATACCTCTTATAAGGAGTGCTTTTCAATCATTATTCTTCTATACTCAGCCGTCCAGTTGGGATTTCAGGTAAAGAAGCATCCTCTCTTCCAGATCTCTCTCGATCCGGGTCATCCGCGGGTCTTCGACTGAAAGTGCACGTATTCCTTCTTCCAGATACTTTCCGGCAAGTTCCCGGTCCTGCTGAATATAGTAGGCGTAGTATGCGAGTTTTCGCCTGCCGTTACAGTCGGAATCCCAATCGATCGCCTTCTTCGAATGCATGTAGTATTTCTGCGCCAGAGCCGGATCCTTCTGCCGGAAGGAATAGTAAGAGAACAGACATGCGTCCAGATGGAAATGTCCGGATTCCGTTAATGTCGCTGTACCGAGTTTCGTCATGGCATTCGCCGCTTCGGCCATCGCCATAAGATCATTACGGATCTCTGCATAGCGGTAAAAGAGCGTGAGATAGGTGAGTCTGTCTCCCAAGGCCGCCTTACTGTATTCCTCATACGCGAAGGCCGGATTCGGAAGAAGGCTTACATCGTTCTTGAGCATCGCTTCGCGGATCTCCTGGACTTTCGCCATAAGACCGGTAGCTTTTCTCACGGCTTTCCCGGCAAAGTACGCCATGTTCAGGAAATACAGGAATCCTCCACCCAGCGCATACTTCAGGATCAGAGACCACGTCGGCGTCGGGAGAAGCATCGCAACGGCTATACCGCCTATGAGAAACAACGCAGCCAGAATGCTGTATGTAATCATTCCTGTTTTCTGGTGCTTCCTGATTTCCTCCGGAGAAACCGTTCGGGAATACATCAGTATCGTCGGGAAGAGTTGATTCAGTCTCGTGACAGAGAAACGGATCTTCCCGGGGGCTTCCGTATTATAGTTATCTCTTTCCCATCGGAAGAAAAGGCAGGTAAAAACGTAAACACTCGCGCCCTTGCTCTTCCCGTACAGATAGCTGACACCACAGTGCAGAAGACCGATAAGAATCTGTCCGGCCAGCAAAGCCAGAATCGCCAGCAGCAAGTCCATCTATCTTTCTTCCTCCACTTCTTTCGTCCCGAAAAGACCTCTATACTTTAGCAATCAGATCTCCGGAGTCTACACCCTCGCTCAGGTCGAGGAAGAAGTATGCATCCACACCCAGGCCTGCTTCCTTCTTGCCCATGTTGGCAGAAAGGAGGGTATTAAAATCGTTCACGTTATCGTCCTTGATAATATCGAGAAGCTTCGTCTGCGCCTTCACCACGCCATCGCGTCCTACGATGACGACCAGATCTCCTTTTCTGAATTCGCCACCCTTGACGGTGCCGGACGCCACGAGTTTATTCTGCAGTTCTTTCGAACGCTTCACGCCGACATCCAGAGGTTTCGGCGCGATGACGAATGTCGTGGATACGCCGTACTGCGAACCGAACTGTATCCCTGATGCCCCGACGGGTGCCATCTGAGAAGTCTTTGCAGATTCTTCCGCCTGTGCCGCCGCCTTTTCTTTCCCTTTACCCAGAAAATCAAAAAGTCCCATTTCTCTCACGCCGTTCACTCTCTGTCACAGCAAAGAGCACGGCTACCTCCCGTTTCCCAAAGTCATTTTATTCTACCATATTTTCAGGGCCGTTTCCCGAAGATCACGCTGCCTCCAGAAGCTATGACGATGTTCTCTGTGTCTTTTCTGCTATAGTCATCTGTAAGGGTAAAGTCGGACCAGTCATTGTGATGGATCGCACACTGCAGCACCAGCTTGTCACCCGAAGACAGCTTCCCGGATCCGAACCCGCTGATCACGCAGGCCGTATCGGCACCGTCTTTCTTCGGGTCGACGGAAGAGAACGCTCCCGACACACCGGTGAGTGCTTCGTAGTTTCCGCCTTTTCTCGTGATGGCGCAGTGATAGTTATCGAAGGCCAGCGCAGAACCCTTCTCGTTCGTGAAGTAATATTCGATAGAAAGGCTTCCCAGGTCGATCTCACCGGATCCCGTATTCTCGATGGTCAGATTCAGCGAGATGGCATTATTGCCGCTGGAGATGTGCTC
>JAEEIT010000077.1 GCA_016281535.1 Clostridia bacterium
CCCCGAGGTGCTCCTGAATATACCTGTCGGCACACTCCTTCGCCACGGGCATCGTCTCTTCAAGAAGAGGCATCAGCTCTTCTTCCTTATAGGTCTTCTCGTGGAACTGCCTGAGGTAGACATCTTTAAAAGCAATATTATAGCGCCGGATCGCATCGTATACATCCGGGTGGCTCAGAACAACGAACAGCTTCTTATCCGAATAGGTCTCGTGATCGACGGTTGTGAAGTACGACTCCCCTTCCATATCCAGCTCGATACGGTGGATCCGGTCATATGGGATCAGTGTCGTCCCGACCGTGATCCCTTCACGCGATGAATAGTAATGCATGTTCCACCTCCTTCCACCCGGCCTGGAAACGGTCTTTCCGTCAGGATTCCAGCCTGCGGATCACAGCCCGGTGATCGCCCAGGAATCGGAAGCCCTGCATCCCGGCCTTCTGCGCACCGAGGACATTCTCCTCCCGATCATCGACGAAGAGACATTCCTCTCCCTTAAGGCCGTACTTCTCAAGGAAGGTCTCATAGATCTTCACATCCGGCTTCAGCATCAGATAATCCGACGACACAAATACGCCGTTAAAGAATGCCAGTGGCAGGAACTTCGGGAAATACGTGTAGAACAGATCGCTGGCATTCGACAGGACGTAGATCCCGTAGCCATGTTCCTTCACATACTCGCAGAATTCTCTCGCCCCATCCAGAGGCTCCATGCAGATATCCCAGTGATCGCAGCAGTTCCGAAGCGCCTCATGGTACTTCTCCGGCACGCGCGCTTTTACCAGATCGAACCGGTCCTTATCCTTAATATCACCACGGTCGCCCAGCGCCCATTCCGGCCCTTCGAAGAGCTCTTTCCTGATTACCTCTTTTTCTTCTTCTGAGGAACAGAACCGGTCCAGAACGAATTCCGGATTAAAGTCCAGCAGTACATTTCCCATATCCAGCACGATATTTCTGATCATCACTTCTACTCCTCTTTTCCTTCGCTTCTTTCCTTCTATCGATCGTCGCCCCCAGGATCAATCGTCGTACAGTATCTTCGCGTTCTGTTTCGTCAGGAGCTTGGTGATATCCATTCTCCGGACATAGGTCACCCTCACTCCTTCTTCCTCATTTCCCAGGAAGTGGACGTAGAGCTTGTCGTCGGAACCCTTGATGCTGTAGAGCCAGGTGTGGGAGATGATGTTCGGGGTCGAAGATTCTTCTCCCTTCGCATAGGGTTCGTACGACATAAAAGTTTCATACGTCTCTTCTTCGTCGGTATAATCGATGGCTTTCAGTTCTTTCTCGCTGATCTCATCCTCGCAGCCGGTCAGCATGAACACATTATAGGAAGAGCCTTTCGCAGTATTTACGGCAATGTAATCCGAACTGTCCCCCAGGGAAATAAGGATCCCGCAGTTTCCCTGAAGTTCCATCTCGGCCGTCGTTCCATCCCGGAATGAGTATTTATCGATAAAATGATCCTCACCCAGATCTTCTGCATCTCTTTGCATCTCGAATCTTCTGTCCAGCGTCAGGACCCGGAGCCGGTTGATCCCGACAAGATCGTCTCCGTCCGGCTCGGACTTACAGATCGAATAGAAGGAAAAGGATACCCAGTAGGTCTCTTCATCTGTATAAATAATAAAATCGTCATCAAAATACACGACCGGTTCCGTCTTGGACCACTGCTCGAATTTTCTCGCAGAAATATCTGTTGCCAGCGGGGTCGTATCGATGATGTCACCCTCGAAGCTGTCTACCAGTCCCTCGATCTTCTCGCGCGATCCGTCCATAGACAGTAACTTCTTACTGCAGAATCCCTCGACCCCCTTCTGATCCCTTTCGTCAAGGCAGTTCAGAAACCCGGCCACCGTCTTCATGTAGACACCTTTCTCTTTCGGCTTGATGTCTTTCTTCCCGGAGTAGGCTTCCTTCTTCACTTCGCTATAGAGCCTGAACGTATCGAATTTAGAGAAAGAGCACGCAGAAAGATTCACCAGCATGGTGAATACGATACACAGCGATGCCAGTTTCGCTATCTTTCGGTAAGCACGATTCATCTGTTCCCCAGCCTCGTTTCTTCGTTTGCTGACACTATTCTATCACATCGAATCCGGGGCGCGGTATGCGCACCGTATCACGATCAGAAAAACAGGGGCCCGGGCGTTTCAGTTCAAGGACCGGGTTCGCGACTGTCTCAGAGCCAGTTCAAACGGTTATGGAAGGTGATCTTCTTCTCGCCTTTCTTCACTTCTCCGATCTCATAGCAGTCGTAGGTTTTCCCGATATGGTCCATGACCTGTTTTTTCTTCTTCTGGGAGGTGACCACGATCAATCCTACGCCACAGTTAAAGGTCCGGAGCATCTCCTCATCCGTGATGTTTCCGTTCTCGCGGATGAACTTAAAGAGGTTGAGGATCCGGATCTTCGACAGATCGATATCGGCACAGAGTCCATCCGGGATGACGCGGCAGAGGTTGCCCTCGATGCCGCCCCCGGTGATGTGCGCCATACCGTGGATGACATCCTTCGGGAACAGTGCTTTTAGAGCGGGATAATAGGGTGTGTGAGGTTTCATGATCTGTTCGATGAACGTCATGCCATCAATCTTATCGAGCTTGATCTTCGGCATCTTATCCATAAGAAGACGCACCAGCGAATAGCCGTTGGTGTGAAGACCATTGGAAGCGACCGCGAGGACCGCGTCACCCTCTTCGATCTTTGATCCGTCAATGACTTTCGACTTCTCCACAATGCCGGCGATACTGGATGTCAGCACGTAGACGCCCGCATCCACCACCAGCGGCTGGATGGAAGTTTCGCCGCCCACAAGGGAGCATTCGTTCTCCCGGCAGGCATCCGACACGCCTTTGACCAGCGTCTTGATGGTATCCTTCTCCGCATTTCCGCAGACGATGGTATCGAGGACCGCCAGGGGTTTGGCGCCCATGACGATGATGTCATTGACCAGGTGGTTGATCATGTCATGGCAGATAGACTCGGTATAGCCATACTCCATCGCCAGCTTCTGCTTCGAACCGGGTTCTTCAGACTTCAGGACCAGCACCGGCTCGGAGATCTCCGGGAACTTGATATCGTATAAAGAAGCGAAAGGCCCCAGTCCGTTCAGGACGCGGCGGTCCTTCGTCTCCAGACTCTTCGCCATTTCTTTCTTGATCGTGTCGGTGTAGGTGATGTCGATGCCGGCCTTACTATAGGACAGCCCGTCCGCTTCTTTCTCACTTCCGGAAAGAAGCTCATCTACTGAAACCTGAAGCACCGTCGCCAGCTCCTTCAGGCTCTCGATATTGGGATAGGCGGTGCCGTTTTCCCACTTGGACACCGCCTGAAAAGACACCTTCAATTTATCCGCAAGCTGCTGTTGGGTAAGATTCAAACTCTTTCTTTTCTCTGCGATAAAACGACCGATCTTCGAACTGTCCAGCATGACCCGGCACCTCCGTTTTTTCTTTATCATAGCCGCTTATCCGGCGCGAAAACAATAACCTTCTACTTGAGTTTACCATGGAAATTCAACTTGTGGTTGAGTGAAAATACTTAACTTTTTGTCGTATATACTTGACATAATGTCATGCAGAGTGTACTATTCATCTTGCAAGGCAGGATTGATCCTGCCGAAGAGATGCGTTTTGCACGGAGGTGTAAACTTATGAAAAAGAAAACTTTAGCCATGACGGTCCTTTCGATCATCATCGTGTCCGTCGTCATTCTGGCAGCAGGAATCAGAAGCGCTCTTCAGCCGGAGAGCAAAGACTTTATGCAGTTTAGTAACACGGTCACCGTCACAGACTCCGGCGTAGAACATGAAATCGCTCCCATCCACTTCGAGCCGATCGGCAAGAAGGTCACTTTTGATGTAGAGATCGATGGACCGGACGGAATAGACACCGAAGTCATCATCCAAGTCGGTTCACCGGATTCCGCATCTATCGTGAAAGAGAAGATAACCGGAACCGGGAATGGTAATGCGAAGATCCATGTCACCGACGCAGAGGGCAAGGATCTGTATATGCAGTTCATTCCTGAAAACAGCGGTTCTCTCGCCCCCTCGTCCTATAGTCTCCAATTCAAGCTCAGAGGCACTTCTGACGAACTGAAGTTTCATAGCGGTCCAATGATTCTCGCCGTCCTTCTCCTGGTCTTCGGGATCTATGTGATCGTGACAACCAACCGCAACGAAAGCAAGTACGATGAGCGCCAGCTGGCCGCGCGCGGAAAAGCGGCGATGAATGCACTGATTATCGTTCTTATGTGCTGCTTTACATATGGCTGTCTGAGCATGTCCGTCGAGAACTTCCCAATCTCCATGTATGAGGTCGGCATCGGATCAGTGATCGTAGGCTCGACCGCATTTGCCATCATGTGCGATATCAACGATGCGTTCTTCGGTCTTTCCGAGAGACGCTCGAAGTTCCTTGCTCTTTCGTGGGTCATGGGCATCCTGGCACTCTTTGGCTCCGGCATGACCTTCCTCGGGCTCGGAAGATTTAACGAGATCACCGGTACAGGGCTCGTTGTAGGCATCTGCTTCTTCCTTCTCGCCATCGAGCTCACGGTGAAGACCGCTATCGAGAAAAAGGAGGCCGCCGATGAAGAATCTTAGGTTAAAGGCGGCACGCGCCGCGCTGGACATGTCCCAGCAGGATCTGGCCGACAAAGTCGGTGTTTCGAGGCAGACGATCAACTCCATCGAAAAGGGCGACTACAATCCCACGATCAAGCTCTGCATCTCCATCTGCAGGGCTCTCGGCAAGACCCTGGACGAGCTGTTCTGGGAAGAGTAATAAAGTAGCCTGGTTTTCAGGACGCGCAGGGGCAATCTCATGTATTGTGAGATTGCCCCTAGTGCTTTTGCTCCGGAATTCAAGAGGTTTCTTAAAAAAATGCTGAACCTCTTGACTGTTTTTCCCGTTGACTTCAAGAGGTTTTCCCGAAAAGCACTAAACTTCTTGTGCGCTTTCGAAGTAGGCTTCAAGAGGTTTCTTCGAAAACTTTTAAACCTCTTGTCTCTTTTCGCGGTAGGGTTCAAGAGGTTTTCTCGAAAAGCGCTAAACCTCTTGTACGCTGCCTTCACAAGAATCAAGAGGTTTCTCAAAAAAGCACCAAACCTCTTGTGTACTTCCTCCACAGGCATCAAGAGGTTTCCTCAAAAAGCGCTAAACCTCTTGACTGCGTTCGCCGCAGCAAGTGCCAATGACGTATTCCTTACGCTTTCCACACGCTCTTTTCGATCGCATACACACCATCGTGATACGGTCCTTCCCCGGTGAAAAGCACTTGGAACCCGCACTTTTCGAGCACGCGCCCCGATGCCTTATTCTCCTGAAGACGAACGCCATACACCTCGCCGATCCCAAGCCTCTCCGCCATCACAGGCAGGAAGGCGCGGACCGCTTCCGTCGCGTATCCGTTCCCGGTAAATGCCTTTCCTACGTGATATCCGATCTCCCACTTCCCGTCATCGATGGGAACGATCTGGACATAGCCGATGTTCTTATCTCCATCTTTCGTGATCAGGGCATAGACCAGCGGCCCTTCATTGGATTCATACTGCGACATCAGGAATTCGATCGTTTCCTGCGCTTCTTCAAGCGTCGCGAAGACCTCATCCGGCACGAACTTTTTCGTGTCTTCGTCCAGTGAATTCTTGTGAACATCCATGGCCATATCCATAGTCATTTCCGTAATCTTTAATCTATCTGTTTCCAATAAAATACTCATATTTTCTCCTTATCATTTCTGCGCATTCATTCCCGTGCGCACCATTTCAGATTCCTTCCAGCTCGCCATATCCTTTTGACGGAAGGATCGTTGTTTTCTCTGGAAAAAGCACTTCGCAAATTCTCAGTTCCAGTTCCTGCCGGTGAGCAAAGTGTGCAATCAGGGCCTCCTCCCCCGAAACTCCTCTTGCCTTCGCGTAGGGCGAATCATTGAAGAAGCCCATCATCAACGGGAACCACATCTCCACACCGTTTTCATCCGAACGCTCTTTTCTGATCACCTGAAGATTCCCGCGGAGATCCTCCGCCTTGAGATAAAGGATCCGGAACTCTTTCCCGGAAAGAGCATCGCGGACCTTTCTATAGAAAGAAAGGATCTCTTCATCAGACATATTCCGGAAGAGGATCATGTCCTCGACGATGTTCTGGAAAAGCGAGCACTCGAAGATATTCCCGTCACTGTTCCACGCCGAAAAACGCCGGAGAATGATCGACTCGAAATCCTCGAAAGACACCCTGTTATTGTAGATCTCATACTGCTCCAGATCCTGATAGAATGCCCGGTCCTCAGATCGAATCTTGGTATAGGTCACGATCCGCTTTGTCCCTTCTGAATAGGTCTTCTCCTCGATCTCTTTTCGAAGAGTCGGATACTTCTCCAGGATCGCCGGATACTGCTCCTCATCCAAATACGCACACCAGGCAAGTTCCACCGGCGAATACTCGCCTTCCCGGACCGCCTTGAGTTCCGGGTGAAGCTCCTGAAGCTTACTTACCAGAGTGCTCTTTCCGCTTCCTTGTAATCCTTCAACAAAATAATTCATCGGCCTCTCCCTTCTTCTTCGGAAATCACTTCACAAATCGTCTGTACACCCGGCTGGTGCCGCCGTTCCAGTCAGTCATATCCTGCCAGTAGGTGTAGCCGTACTTCTCGTAGAG
>JAEEIT010000078.1 GCA_016281535.1 Clostridia bacterium
ATCTGACCGGAGAACTGGCGGCCGCCATTATCGAAGGCTATCAGGGAGAGGACCTGTCTGACGACGAACACATCCTCGCCTGCGCCAAGCATTATCTCGGCTATGGCGAAGCGACCGGTGGAAGAGACGCGTACGATACAGAAGCCACAGAGCGGAAGGTGCGAGAGGTCTTCCTGCCGCCCTTTAAGCGCGCAGTCGAAGCGGGATGCGCGACCATCATGACCGCATACGGTTTTATCGACGGCACGCCGCTTACCGCACACCGCCGCATCCTCCACGATATGCTGAGAGACGAACTGGGCTTCGACGGATTCGTGATCACCGACTGGGATAACACCCAGAGCCTCATGACGCTGCAGCACATCGCCGCGGATATCGCAGATGCCTCGGTCATGGCTGCCTCTGCCGGAAACGACATGATCATGACGACGAAAGGCTTCTACGAAGGCATGCTTCAGGCACTCCGCGACGGCAGGGCCGATATCTCCGTGGTGGACGAGTGTGTCCTGCATATCCTCACGATCAAATACGAGATGGAGCTCTTCGAGAAGCCGGAGAAGAAAGGCGAGCCCGGCTGCTTCGGCAAGCCCGAGCATCTGGAGAGCGCCCTTCACGCGGCAAGAAAGAGTGTCACGCTTCTTAGAAATAACGGACTTCTTCCCCTCGGAACCAGCGCATCTTCTTCTGCAAAAGCACTGTCCCGGGTGGCGGTGATCGGTGAGAATGCGGACAATATCCGTGCCCAGTATGGTGACTGGACCTACTTCACCCATCCGGTACCGGATCCGGAGAACAGCCGTCCGGCACACCGCCCGTACGTCACGCTCTGGGAAGGGGTAAAGAAGATCTGCGATGAGCAGGGGATCGAGGCCGTCTATGCGAAGGGCTGCGCCGTGAAACCGAAGGCGGACGTGGATGAGTCGGCGGACCTCGATGAAGCGGTCCGCCTCGCAGAAGGCTCGGACGTGATACTCTTTGCCTGCGGTGATGTGATCCCGCAGTTCGGAGAATTTGCGGACCGCGCCGACCTCGACCTGTCGGGCCGGCAGAGCGAACTTTTCGCAAGGCTGAAGGCAACCGGGAAACCGGTCTGCACGGTCTTCATCTCATCGAAGCCCCTCTGCCTTAAGGATGTGGCAGAGAAGGCCGACGCCGTGATCTGTGGATTTAACGGCGGCATGTTCGGCGGACAGGCCCTGGCCGAGGCGATCTTCGGGCGGATCAATCCGGAAGGAAAGCTCCCGATCTCGTTCCCGAGGACCACGGGACAGATCCCCGTCTACTATAACCAGCTGCCCGGATGGCACGGCGGGAAGTACTGGGACATCCCGGCAACACCCCTGTTCAGTTTCGGCGAAGGCATAGGGTACAGTGCTTTTGCCTATGAAGGACTGGAAATGGGCGACGACCTCAAGCTCCGGGTCAAGGTGAGAAATACAGGTGCGGTCGAAGGCACGGAAACGGTACAGGTCTACCAGAGAGATCTGGTCTCCAGCGTATTGACACCGGTCAAGCGGCTCATTGCTTTCTCGAAGGTGACGGTTCCGGCCGGGCAGGAGAAGACCGTCGAGATCCAGCTCAAGAAAGAGGACTTCGCGCTGGTCAATGCCGAGTGTCAGACCGTAGTGGAGCCCGGCGACTTCGTGCTCTATGCCGGCGGATCCAGCAAAGACGAAGACCTGATCTCGATAAACGTTGCGTTTTAAGGGAGTTTAGAATAAAATCAAAATGAATTGAACAATTCGAAATAAACGACAGAGACCGGGAGGGCTTTATGGAAAGAATGGAAAAGAGGTCACTTAGGAAGTGCATCGCGCTCATGCTCGTGTGCGCGATCGTCGTATGTTTTACAGGATGCGTCCGTTATAACATAACGGCTAAGGTGAAGAAAGACGGCACGGCGGATATTACGATCCTGATTGCGCAGATCGATGCGTCCAATATGATGGGCGATGCCTCTTCTTCCGGCGAGGACGAGGACGACAACTGGAGCGAAGAGCTTACGGTCGACGAGGACGACGGAGAGAAGGAAGCCGAGAGCGAGAAAGAGGACGATGACCGTAAGAGATTCGAGGAAGCCGGTTGGACGGTAGAAGACTACGCCGACGAGTCGAAAGAAGACAGGAAGTATTACGGCTTTACCGCGACGAAGACGGGGATCAATCTGGACAATCTCGAAGAAGAGTTTAAGAAGATCGGCATCTCCGACAAGGATTTCTCTTTCGAGAAGAAGGATGATCTGTATATCCTGAACTGGGACTTCAGTTCCAATACAGAGAAGGTGACAGAGCAGGGCGTGGAACTCACGATGCTCAAGGGGTACGGTGGATATATGACACTCGTGCTTGAGCTTCCGGGAAAGGTGCCGAACCAGAATGCGACGAAGGTCGATGGGAATACCTATGAGTGGGATATGCTGAAACTGAAGGAAAACATCCATTGCGAATTCTCGCTTAAGGGCGAGGGATTCCCGGCATGGATCATCGGTGTCATCGTAGGTGGTGTGATCATCGCGGCAGGTGTTGTTGTGATGCTGGTCCTCATCAGTAAGAGAAAGAAGATCGCTGAGGAAGCGCCCCGGTATGAGACGATCACCCCGTCGGCTCCGCCGACAGCGGCAGAGAAGCTCGCGCAGACTTCCTTTAACCCGGCCCAGACGACCGGTCTTCCGCAGCTTGGACAGGAGCCGGAGGCGGCTTCCGGAGAGACACCTTCCAACGAGCCGCTTTCTGAAGAGGCGGCTTCTGAGGATGTGCCTTCCGGCGCACCGATCTGGGCCAAGCCGTCCGACGGATCGGAGATCGAATCACTGGACGATCTTGACCAGTAAGGCGAGATGAATCAGTAACAAGTAAAAACATGAGGGGGCGATCTCAGCATGCATGAGATCGCCCCCTTTGCTTAAGATCTCATTCTCATATGATATAATGCTTCTGGTAATCGCCATACGGCGATGGAAAAGAGGGGTATTATCTATGCGTGAGAAATGGTCATCACGGACTACATTCATTCTGGCTGCCATCGGTTCGGCTGTAGGACTCGGTAACGCCTGGCGTTTCCCGGGACTGGCTTCGAAATACGGTGGCGGTGCTTTCTTATTCGTATATCTTCTGGCGATGCTTCTCATAGGTATTCCGCTTCTGATGATGGAGATCGCCGTCGCGCGGCATACCCATCAGGGTGCGCCGGGATCGATGCGTGCCCTGAACAGAAAGTCTGAGGCGGTCGGCTGGATCGCAGTAAGTAACGGTATCGGCATCTCGATCTACTATGCCGCCGTATTCGGATGGGTCATCCTCATGTTCTTCATGAGCTTCAAGTTCCGCGGCATGACGGGCGACACCGAGGCGGCCAGCTCCCTGTGGGCAGATACGATCAAGACGACGGGAACCACGTCCGGTTTCACGACGATCGCATGGCCGGTACTAATATGCCTTCTTCTGGCGTGGGCACTCTGCTACATCTGCATCCGCAACGGTACGACGACCGTAGGAAAAGTCGTAAAATACACGGTATCCCTTCCGGTCATCTGCCTTGTGATCATGGCCGCAAGAGGTTTTACCATGTCGGGCGCCATGGCCGGTATCGAGAAGCTCTTCATCCCCGAGTGGAGTGCACTTTCAGACTCCAACCTCTGGATCGATGCCATCGGGCAGGTATTCTATTCGCTGTCCACCTCCATGGCCATCATGTTTGCGTACGGCTCCTATCTCGACAGTAAGGCCAATATCGCAGTCGATGCGGTCATTATTGCCTTCTCCGACATGATCATCAGCGTACTGGCGGGCGTCGTTATGTTCACCACCATGGCCGGTGTCGGCATGCTCGATAATATGTCCGCTTCCGGTATCGCGACGGCATTCATCATCTATCCGCAGGCCATCGTCAAGCTCTCCGGAAACGGCACGGTGAACATGATCTTCGCATTTATCTTCTACTTCTGCCTGATCACGCTCGCCATCGACTCCCTGTTCTCCATCATCGAGGGCATCTCGACGGCACTGTCCGACAAGTTCAAACTCAATAAGAAGAAGACCACCCTCGTGATCTGCATCATCGAGGGCGTCCTGAGCCTCATCTATGTCACCGGCGCAGGCCTGGCCGTGCTCGACATCGTCGACTATTTCATCAACAGCTATACGCTGCTTCTGACCGGTATCCTCGAGGTGATCGTGGCCGGCTGGTTCTTCAAGACCAGTAAGATCCTCACTCAGATCAACCGCAATACGAAATTCTTCAAGATGCCGGACTGGTGGTTCATTCCCTCCATCAAGTTCTTCTCGCCGGTGGTGCTGTCCGGTCTCTTTATCTGGAACCTCGTCAATCTCATCCGCGGAGGCGGTCTGTACGGCAAGGCCGATGGCTACTCTATGAAGGCGAACATCCTCTTCGGCTGGGGCATCATCGCACTGATCCTGCTGTCGGGCCTGATCATCAAGCTGATCGTGAAGTATAAGATGAGCGACGGCTATAAGGAAGATACCCGCACATGGGAGGAGTTCAGCGATGACTGACGATTCAGATGAAATCGGCCGGTAACGATTTGATTTCACATGATTGTGCATTATAATATTTATGGTCGCGATGGAGGGACACCGGTTCACGGAGATTTCCTGCGCGACGGAAAGATATTTTTCAGGAGGTCATGAATATGGCAGAGCGCAGAGTTGGTACAGTTTCCCGGGGCATTCGCTGTCCGATCATCCGTCAGGGCGACGATCTGAGTAAAATCGTCACTGATTCCGTACTGGAAGCGGCAGAAGCGGAGGGTTTCGAACTTCGGGACCGTGATGTGATTTCCATGACCGAATCTATCGTGGCCAGAGCACAGGGCAACTACTGCTCGGTCGACGACATCGCAGAAGATGTGAAGACGAAGCTCGGCGGCGAAACGGTCGGCGTGATCTTCCCGATCCTGAGCCGTAACCGTTTCGCGATCTGCCTTCGTGGTATTGCCAAGGGCTGTAAGAAGATCGTCCTGATGCTCTCCTATCCGTCGGACGAAGTCGGCAACTGCCTCGTCAGCCTCGACAAGATCGATGCAGCAGGTGTGAACCCCTATAGCGACGTACTGTCACTGGAGAAGTACAGAGAGCTCTTCGGTGAGAATAAGCATGAATTTACCGGTGTCGACTATGTAGCGTACTACGGCGATCTGATCCGTGAGTGCGGCTGCGAAGTGGAGATCATCTTCGCCAACCAGCCGAAGGCGATCCTGGACTACACGAAGAACGTGATCAACTGCGATATACACACCCGTGCCAGAACGAAGAGGATCCTGCTTTCCGGTGGAGCCGAGAAGGTGTTCGGTCTCGACGAGATCATGAACGCACCGGTGAACGGAAGCGGATATAACGAGAAGTACGGCCTTCTGGGCTCGAATAAGGCGACAGAAGAGCAGGTCAAACTTTTCCCGAGAGACTGTAAGGATCTCGTGCTGAAGGTACAGAGCATCATCTTAGAGAAGACCGGCAAGCACGTCGAGGTCATGGTCTATGGTGACGGTGCCTTTAAGGATCCGCAGGGAAAGATCTGGGAACTGGCTGATCCGGTCGTCTCTCCGGCTTTCACGGACGGACTCATCGGTACGCCGAATGAACTGAAACTGAAGTATCTTGCAGACAATGAATTTGCCGGGCTTTCCGGTGAGGAGCTGAAGAAGGCGATCTCCGAGAGCATTAAGGCGAAGGACAGTAACCTCGTAGGAAAGATGGCCAGCGAAGGCACCACGCCGCGTCAGCTGACGGATCTGATCGGGTCCCTCTGCGACCTGACATCCGGATCCGGCGACAAGGGCACCCCGGTGGTCCTGGTCCAGGGATATTTCGACAACTATACCAACTGAGGAAGCGAAGACATAATACATGTTTAGAAAGAAAATACCGTGGATGATATTGTTTCTGGTTCTGATGGTACTCAGTATCTGGGCAGTCGTCTCCCGAAGCGGAAGCTACTCTCTTTCTCTCATGAAGGAAACCCTGCGGACATCGAATCCCTGGTGGCTCATCGCCGCCGTTCTTGGCATGTTCTGTAATGTCATCTTCGAGGGCCTGGCACTGGATGTGCTGATCCGGGCGCTGACGAAGTCGGATGACATGCCGAAGATCCATCCGCACGGACTTCTGTATTCCGCCGCAGACATCTATTTCTCCGCCATCACCCCGTCCGCCTCCGCCGGCCAGCCGGCCAGTGCTTTTTTCATGAGAAGAGACGGGATACCGGTGGCGAAATCCGCGGTCATCCTTGTGCTCAATATGCTTCTTTATACCGGTGCGCTGGTCCTCGTCGGTGCGATCGGCTTCGGGCTGTGCCCGGACATCTACTATGGCATGGATACGCTGGCCCAGATCCTGATCCTCATCGGATTCATCTTCCTTCTGGGCCTGTGCACGATCTTCGTGCTGGTCCTTAAGAAGGAGCAGTGGGTCAAGCATATGGCGGTGGCGGCCATCTCGCTGGGCGCGAAGCTGCACATCATCCGCCACAAGCAGAGCAAGATCGATAAAGTGGAACTGGCGATCCGGCAGTACAAGACCTGCTCGGATCTCATCCATAAGAACAAGACCCCGATTACCGTGGCCTTCTTCCTGAATCTGCTACAGCGCTTCTCACTGGTGAGCACGACCGTGCTGGTGTACCTGGCATTTGGCGGGTCCGTATCGAATCTTTCCGAGGTCATCGGCGTGCAGTGTCTGGTACTGGTGGGCGTCTACAGCCTTCCGATCCCGGGCGGTATGGGAGTCGCGGACTATCTTCTGATCAGCGGGCTTTCCCAGATCGAAGATGTGGTGAGCCCGGCGAACCTTGAACTGATCTCCCGTGGTATTTCCTTCTACAGCTGCATCGCCCTGACCATCGTCATCGTGGTGGTCGGGTATATTCTCCAGAAGAAGCGCATGAAGCGCCATCATGAGGCGTAAGAAACGCTGATTCCCCCGACCGATAAGGTTTGTTTACAGACGGTTCCTTGTTCTGTCATTTTTCATTGTGATAATGAAACTGTGGAATGATCCGCATCTTCGGAAAAGGGAGGAAGACATATGGAAGGCCGTGGTAGAAGAGCGTTCGCGCTGATGATCGTAATCGATATACTCATAGCTATTATGTCGCTTCCGGCTTGCAGCCGGTCTGACACCCGAACGAAGAATACGACCGGACAGGAATACGACCGGCATAGGATGGAGACGAAGGATCCGGATGCCGCGACGGAATCCACGGAACCCACGCAGCGCGACACCAGTGCCCGCCCGAGTCCGACTTCTTCCCCGACGCCGCCTCCCACGCCGAACCCCACGCAACAGCAGATCGTCCAGCTGACCGAGCAGGATATCCAGGACATGAATAACGGGGAGGCCATCATCATCCATAGCGACGAAGGGTATGTCAGTACCATCGTCGGCCGGTTCTTCGACCGGCCTGTCCAGGATGAGAATGACGCCATCCATGCACTGGAAGGGATCCAGTCTCTTCTCGGGATCGAGACCGGCTATTTCCCGTTCTCCGTTTACGGATCCACATTCCAGGGATGCACCTTCTATACCTACAGACAGCTGAAAGGCGACCTTCTTGTGCAGAATGCGTCGCTGAAGATCGTTCTGGACCGGGAAGGGTACCCGTTCATGCTTCAGTCGTCCCTGTCCACGAATCTCGATTATGAGGTGAGCGATCCGAAGATCACGGCGGCAGACGCGGAGGACATCGTACAGCGCACGATCGGGAACGGCTATGAGATCCTTAAGGACTATACGATGGAGACCTGCCTCGTCGACGATGACCGGATGGCGATGCATTGTTTCCAGGTCATGACCAATAACCCGCAGGCCAGCCTTTCCTTCGATATGCCGTACATCATCCACTTTGTGGACTACGACGGAAACTATATTAAGAACTATCCGACCGCGTACCTTCCGGAGGACCGTTTCGCCGACTCCGGCAATGAGACGTATTTCAAAGACATGGAACCGGAAGAGCATACCTTCACGATCAAGAGAAACGGGGAGGACTTTACCTTCACGGTACCGGTCTCCTATAACCGGCTCGACGGCAGGTACTATCTGGCCGACCCGGAAAGGAAGATCATCCTCGCGGATTACTATGAGTTCGTATATAATGGCGGGAACCTGCTCTTCGATTCGAGCGACGATGCCGAAACCTGGAAAGAGATCCACCTGATCACCTACTATAACTTCATCCGCGCCTACGATTTCTTCAAGGCGTTCCACATCGAATCCACGGACGGATTCGGTATGCCGATCCTGATCCTGACGGACTGGTGCAATGAGAAGCATGAGCCGGGCGGATCGATGTGCAATATGGGTATATTGTTCGGCTGGTCGGTGATGGCCGTATCCGACAGTATCCCC
>JAEEIT010000079.1 GCA_016281535.1 Clostridia bacterium
CTCCATCGGTGTCTCCAGCGGACCGACGGTCTGGGATTCATTTCCGAAGAGAAGGATCCCCGCTTCTGCGAAGATCTTCGCCGCCGGGAGCGTCATCGTCGCATCGCCCTTCACCAGGATGCGCTTCGCCGCTTCTTCATCTGCCGCACGCGCTTTCTTAAGGATCGCGACTGCATCCTCTTCCGTGATATCGCCCTCATGTCCGATGACATACGCATATCCGATGACCCTTTCCAACGCGACCTGGTCGATGGTCTTGCCATCGTTTATAAAGTGATACGGTGCATCGACATGTGTGCCGTTATGTGCACACATATGAAGTGCACTCAGGTTACAGACCGCACCCTCCTCTATACGAAGTTTGATTTCTTTTTCCGGGCTCGGGTCACCGGGATACACTTCGCAACTGAAAACTTCCTGGGAAATATCATAGATTTTCATAGCATCCTCCATGTCATAAGCATCTCATAAGAAAAACGGCGCCGAAGTGGATCCTTACGGCGCTGTTTACTTATTGCTACATTCAGTATATCACACGCGATACACGTAGTTTTCTTTTCTGGCCGCGGCCTCTTTCGGTGGTTCGGCGGCATATCCCAGTGCACAGTGCCCAATTCCTTCATAGTCGCCTTCGATCCCAAGCTTGCTAAGCAGTGCTTTTCCGAAATCGGACTCGAATTCTTCCTTCGCACGATGGATCCAGATACTGGCGACACCGAGGCTCTCGGCCGCATTCATTAGATTGCCAAGGACGAGAGAACCGTCATACACATGTGTTACGACATTCTTATCGGCAAGCACGATGAGGATCACCGGTGCTCCATAGAACGGATCCATGCCTTCGCCGGCGCCCATGATCTTTCTGTTTTCTTCCGCGATCTCATCTCTGAGTTTCTTATCGGTAACAGCGATGATGATCGGGCTCTGGCGGCCCATTCCTGTCGCCGCATAGGTACCGGCCTTAAGGATCGCGTCGAGCTTGTCCTGCTCCACCATGTCCGGTTTGAAATTGCGGCAGCTTCTTCTGCTCTCCAATACTCTTAACACATCATTCATCTTCATACCCTCCTATGTGATTATTCATTTACGGCAGGAACTTGCCGGATGCGAGATACAGCTGATACCATTCGTTATGCGTCAGGTCGACCTTCGTTGCATCGCAGATATCCTTCAGATGATCGGGATTCATCGTACCCGCGATGGCCTGCATCTTCGCTGGATGGCGCAGGATCCACGCGATGGCGATCGCCGTCTTCGGCACACCGTATTTCTCACCCAGTCTTCCGAGAACTTCATTCAGTTCCGGGAAGTCCGGATGATCCACGAAACAGCCCTTGAACATGCCGATCTGTAGCGGTGACCACGCCTGGATCGTGATGTCATGGAGCCGGCAGTAATCAAGGATACCATTATCTCTGTCGATCGAACGGTCAGTCGTCTTATTGTTGAGATAGAGCGCCTGGTCCACGAGCTGAGACTGGTCGAGGGAGAACTGCAGCTGGTTAAAGATCAGCGGTTGTTTGACATACTTACGGAGAAGCTCGAGCTGCATCGGCGTGACATTACTGACACCGAAGTATTTGACCTTGCCGGAAGTATAGAGCCGGTCGAAGGCTTCCGCGATCTCTTCCGGATCGTAAAGAAGGTCCGGACGGTGCAGAAGCAGTGCATCGAGATAATCCGTCTTCAGGCGGGAGAGGATCTCATCCGCACTCTTGAGGATATCTTCCCGGCTCCAGTTAAATTCTTTCGTATCGAAGTGCAGGCCGCACTTGCTCTGCAGGAAGATGTCCTCTCTCCGGATCCCCGTCTTCGGAAGCGCATCGCCGAATCTCGTCTCGGCTTCACCGTCTCCGTAGCACGTCGCATGGTCGAAGAAATTGATCCCCATCTCCGAAGCCACCGTGATCATGCGGGCCGCTTCGTCCACACTCAGCGCCGGCATTCTCATACATCCGAGAATGATCCTCGATACATTCTTCGGGCCATTTACCACATCTAACATTTTCATACGAATGCCTCCTTCGCTTTCTCGATCGTGTCGATGACTTTATCGCACCAGGCATCGAATTCCGGATCTTCCACCTGGCATTCTTCCGGGTGCGAGAGCACATAGTCCAGCGCGATCCGTACGCCCATATCGAAGCGCACTTCCGTTCTCATATCCGGCACGATTCTCTTGAGCTTACTGTTGTCGAATACCACCGACACCGATTTATCGCCGAGGAGCGAACCGGTGAAATCGAATCCGCAGGGATCGCCGACTGCGCGCAGGAAATCGGTAGACACGTGATATGCCTTCAGTTCCACGCCCAGCGCATCCGCCACGGTCTGATAGATCTGATCCCAGGTAAGTGTCTCATCCGATGTGATCTGGAACGCCTCACCGATGGCATGGCGGTTCCCCATGAGTCCTGTATATCCTACGGCAAAATCACTGTTCCATGTGACGGTCCACAGGCTGGATCCGTCGCCCTGTATGATGACCGGCTTTCCTTCCTGCATTCTCTTGATGACCTGCCAGAAGCCCTTATTTCCGTGCACACCCAGAGGAATATTTCTCTCATCGTAAGTGTGGCTCGGACGGACGATCGTGACCGGGAATCCTTCTTCTTTATATTTCTTCATGAGGTATTCTTCGCACTCGATCTTATCTCTGGAATACTGCCAGTAAGGATTGGCAAGTGTCGTACCTTCCGTGATGATATATCCGGCGGAGGGCTTGTGGTAGGCCGACGCAGAACTGATGTAGATATACTGCTTCGTCTTTCCCTTGAAGAGACGGTAATCGCGCTCGACCTGCGATACGGTAAAACCGATAAACTCACAGACGCAATCGAAGGTCATATCGCCGATCTTCTCCAGGACCGCCGCCTCATCGTTAATATCTGCGAGGATCTGCTTCACGTCCGAAGGAAGGACCTGCGAACGGTTCCCGCGGTTCAGGACCCAGACCTCCCAGTCCAGCTCATGGACCAGTCTTTTTACGATGGCGGTACTGATGGTTCCCGTGCCGCCGATAAATAATGCTCTTTTCTTCATAAACTCCTCCGGGATCCTCTCCCCTTTTCTCGTATGCTTCTTGTTCTGTTACCGTCCCAGTATCTCCGATGCTTCCTTAAGAAGTTCGATGATCGGCAGATGCTGCGGGCATACCCCCTCGCACTGACCGCACCCGATGCAGTCGGAAGCTTTACCCGAGCGCTCGATCAGGCCCGAATAGAAATTCTTCGATCTCCAGTCATCCGGATATCTGCGGAGCGTATTGATCGTGCGGAAGACATCCGGGATCGAGATTCCCATCGGGCATCCGTCACAGCAGTATTTACATGCGGTACACCCGATCTGTGGCATACTGAGAAGCGTAGTCGTCGCTTCATCGACGAGCTTCATTTCTTCGTCGCTGAGCGGTTCAAAATCCGTAAATGTGCCGATGTTGTCATCCATTTGCTCTTCTGTGGACATACCGGAGAGGATCGTCATGACACCCGGAAGAGACCCGACGAAACGAAGGGCCCAGGATGCGACCGTCTTATCCGGCCGGCACGATGTAAACTTCGCCTCGATCTCCGGCGGCATATTCGCCAGCATCCCGCCGCGGATCGGTTCCATCACGATGATCGGGATATTTCTTTCCGCGAGGATGTCATACAGCTCCTGCGAACGCACGACCGGATTACTTCTGTCGAGGTAATTCAGCTGGATCTGTACGAACTCCACCTCCGGATGCTGGTCCAGGATCTCGGTAAGAAGCTCGGGGCTTCCATGATAGGAGAAACCGAAATGACGGATCTTCCCCTCTTCCTTCTTCTTCATGCCCCACTTGAAGCAATCATACTTCACGTAGGTATTGTAGTTATTCCCGTCCTCGACAGAGTGGAGAAGATACAGATCGAAGAAGTCCACGCCGGCGCGCTGGAGCTGCTCATTAAAGATCCGCTCGATATCCGACTCGGTCTTGATCTCCCAGGCCGGAAGCTTGGTGGCGATCTTGAAACTGTCGCGCGGATACCGCTTCACCAATGCTTCTCTTGCTGCCACTTCGGATTTGCCGCCATGGTACACATAGGCGGTATCGAAATAATTCATTCCGGACTGCATATACTTATCCACCATGCGGCAGACTTGTTCATGATCGATGATCCCGTCCTTCTCGGGAAGCCTCATCAGACCGAATCCCAGCTTCGGCATCGTCGTAAGATCAATACTCATCTTCTATTCCTCCTCCATGCTTTCCTGTATTACTGTTTCTGCACAAGTGCCACGGTCAGTTCCGCGTCATCATCCAGTACTACTTCGGCCTCAAGTCCGTCAGCACTTAAGCAGTATTCCCCCTTAAAAGCACTGACACTCATATATCCGTTCTCGTCCGTGGTCACGGTCTCATCCGTCCACCATTCTTCTCTGACAAGTTTCTTCAGCATCTCGAAGGATGGTTTTCTGGAGCCGTCTTCGCGGACAAATCCGCTCGGTGCCTTAAGCCATGCGCCGTCATGGAAATCCCACGTCGTGATTGCTTCCACCAGCGGGTGCGAGAACAATACCCGGTACATCTCTTCGATCTCTCTGGCCTGGCGCTCTTCGCCTTCCGGCGTACTCGGCCATGTCTCGACCTGCCAGTCGTTGAGGTCCTCGATATGGGCCGGCATGATCTCCCCGGAGATCAGGGTATTCTCGGTAAAGTGGATCGGCAGGCCGAATCTCGAGAAACGATCCAGTACGTCTTCCAATTTCTCTCTTCCCCAGTATCCCTGATGCTGATGCGACTGGATACCGATCGCCGTGATCGGCACACCCGCATCGAGGCATCCTTCGATAAGTTCCTCGTACTTCACAGAGGTGTTGAAATCGTTCAGAAGAAGGACCGCATCGGGATTACATGCATGGGCTTCGTCGAAGACTTTCTTCACAAGCGGGACACGTCCCAGTTCCTTGCAGATCCTCGTGATCGCATTATCGTACTTATCGAATACGGGCATGATGACCACTTCGTTAATGACATCCCACATATCGATCACGCCTTTGAACCCCAGAACTTCACGGTCGATCCGTTCCAGCTGTTTCTTTAGGATGGTCTCGTTATCGTACTTCATCAGCCAGTCTGCACAGGCGGTATGCCAGCAGAGCGGGTGTCCCTTCACGGTCACATTCTTACTCTTTAAGAATTGGGCCGTCTTCATGATCGTATCCGTATTCGGCTTTCCTTCTTCCTTCTCGAACATTCCCCAGTAGAAAGGAAGTGTTCCGTAGTTAAAGATCTCAAGCCAGCTGTCGGTCATCGATCTCACCTTCTCCGCGAACTCTTCCATCCCCGGAAAAGGTGCCACCCGCGGGATGAAATCGAA
>JAEEIT010000080.1 GCA_016281535.1 Clostridia bacterium
CTGCCCCAGTAAGGCTGACGCCTCTCTCCGTTAATATAGGTTCAGTATATCAGCAAAAATCAGGCATGGCATAAGCCAATCGCGAAATACACAGAATATTAACAATCGAGGCAAAAGACGCGCGATGGACTTCATGATATAATCAGGACAAAAGACCGAGGAGGTGCGCCATGAAGAAATTCGAGATCACTGCGGTTCTGGAAGAAGCCTGCCGGCAGGACCTTCTGTGCCACATGTTTCTAAAAGCAGACCCGAACTGCTACAGTGCTTTTCCCATTAAGGCGAACGAAGACCTGTTTCTCTATGCCGATGAGCAGGATTTCCGTCTCGACGGATATGTCGTGCGGCGCCTGAGAGATATAGTTGAGATCAATTCGAAAGTCGATATCACGAATGACATTCTGGAGAGCGAAGGCGTGACGGCCCAGCTCGTAAAGCCCGACATCGATATCTCTTCGTGGGACGGTGTACTCCGGTATCTGTCGGCGAACAAGAAGAATGCGATCTTCGAGTCCGAGGACCGAAACAGCGGCAACATCGACTTCGTCATCGGGCGCATCGAGAAGACGGACGAGCGGTATCTCTTCGTCCGGGGATTCGACACCAACGGCAACTGGGAAGAAAAGCCGACGCGCATCGCGTTCTCGGAGCTGGTGTCCATCTCTTTCGACACACGGTACGTGGAAGTTTTCAGTAAGTATCTGCCGCCCTGCCCCGTCGAGGAGAATATCTCGCTTCTGCCGCCGAAAAAGTAATCCTAGGAGGAACATAAACTATGCATTACACATATAGAACCATGGGCACCTGCTCGACGAAGATCGACTTCGAGATCAACGACGGCATCATCTCGGATGTCGTATTCACCAGCGGATGTAACGGCAACCTCAAGGCCATCGGCAAGCTGGTGGACGGCTGGAAGGCCGAGGATATCGCAGAGAAACTCGCCGGGAATACATGCGGTTTCAGAAGTACGTCCTGCGCGGACCAGCTGGCGAAGGCGGTCATGGAGGCGAAAGAAAAGGAAGCGGCATCCTGACGCTTCCCTCACTTGATTCCATTTCTCGATCCGTGCGCATCTGCGCACACTTCGGCGCGCCCGACGTGCGCTTGCCTCAGATCTTCACTTCCCACAGAAGCGATACCGGAAGTCTCCGATACCACGGCTGCTTCTTCTTCACGCCCGCAAGTGCATTTTTGCCGCTTCGGATCAGCATCTGAAGCTCGTCATCGGAGATTCCCTCGGCACTGAAGGCGGCCTTCTGCGCAATAAAGTACGCGCGGGAGGAAGGACGGGATCTCCACTTCCTGGACATCATGGAGAAATAGCGGAAATAGGCCCGGGCACTTCTGTTCCTGTCTGTATCGTTCATCTGTTTCTTCCAGAAGCGGGAATAGCCGAGGCGCAGTGCCACCAGAAGGAGAATGCCAAGAAGGACATATATCACATACTTAGGAGGATGCGGCAGACTGAATCCTCCGCCCGACCTGTCATCGGAATCACGGGTGGTCCCTGTACCCTTGCTCTTGCCTGTCGGACTCGGTGTATTCGTATTCTCATTCTCATGTGAAAAAGGCGACGTGGTCGTTCCGTCCGGATTCTTCGTCACAGAAGGCGTGACCGTTATGCCGAACGGATTCGTTGTGCCGCTGTTCGGAAGCTCCTCTGCCTCGATCCCCATCGCCTGCATGATGGCATTGACGTCGAAGTACGAAGCCGCGTGGGCATTACCCGGTGTGGCGTCGCCCATGACCCATCCGTATTCCGGGTGAAAGAACTCGAACCATGCGTGGGCATCCGTAGAGTACACCGCCGCAGACTCACTTCCTCTCAGGGTATTGACCATATATCCGCTGCAGTACCGGGCCGGGACACTCAGCATACGCAGAAGGATCACGGCCGTAGAGGCATAGTGTACGCAGAATCCGGTCCGTGCTTCGGTCAGGAACCACGGCACGAAGTCCGCATCCGACGGCGGATAGTCCGTATGCTCGTCATATGGGTGAAGATTGCTGACGAAGTCCGTCACCGCACGGACCTTCTCCAGATCACTCATTTCCAGATCGCCGTTCATCACATCGAGGAACCACTGCGGGAGTTTCCCGCTCTCGAGGATGGCATTTCTCGTCTCCGCCGGAACATCCAGACAGTCGCCGGCCACGTATTCCATATAGGCCTCGGACCAGAGCTTCCCCGCGTCGGTTCTTCTAACAGGAATATCGGATGCCGCATAGGTATAGGTCCAGGCGCCGGTCGCCGGCACCTGCTGCCGGATATTGTAGACATCCTGCACCTCGATACGGGAGGAGATATCCCCCGAGATCACACTGCCGTCCACATACAGCGGAATGAAGTTGATATCCGCCGTCAGGGACAGGTCCATCTGGACGATATAGTCCGCCTCTTTTCTCGGAAGTTCCATGACATCTTCCCGATAGATCCGGTCGTAATCCGGTTCATAGTAGGAGACCTCCCATGCCTGGCCGGAATAGACATCCATGGAAGTGGATTTGATGTAGAGATAGCCACTCTCGGAGGGTCCGGCCGATACACTTCTCGCACTGGGATTGACCGTTCTGTGGACATTCATGATGGAAAATACCGGCGGGTCGAAGTTACCGACCGCCATGAGATTCTCGGACCTCGTGTTCGCCACCGCGATCCCGCTGGCCACCGAATTCATGACGACCGATCCCATATACGTGTTCGAGGCTTTCTCGAAGGCATTATTCGCTCCCGGAATTCCCTGCACGCCCTTCGCGATGTCCTGCATCGTCTTATTCTGCGACCCTTTGACGATAAGAGACCGGACGAAGGACATCTGTTTGGCCGCCAGTTCCTGCTTGTCATAGTTCTGCTTCGGATAGATCACTCCCAGCGCGACCGTCAGGATCAGCACAGGCAGGACGGCCAGAAGGATCCGCTTCTCACACGTGTTTCTGTCCGTCTTCCGGAAGCTCTGGAACAGAATGAGGAGCATGACCGCGCCGATCGTGAGCACGCTGCTGGCCTGGCTCGGGAACATATAGTTCAGGGCCACCGAACAGCCGAAGAACGGCAGGTAAGAAAGAATCGAGAAGACCACGTTCTTTCTTCTTGTAATGACCCAGGTCGTCACCATGACCGGCAGAAGATTCATCGCGATCATCAGCATCGTGATGGCATACTCCGGTTCACGCAGTTCGTCAAACTCCATATTCAGCTGGCGGAAGGAATATTGCTTGAGGTTATACATCAGGTGCGAAAGTCCCTCTCCCGTGTCCATCATGTCCAGATAGATCAGAGCGAAGATCACGATCGGCGTAAGAAGAATCAGAAGCGGCGAGATCCACTTTCTCTTCTCTGTCTTGATGTGAAGGAGCGTACTGAAGAAAGAAAGGAGCAGCACCACACCCAGGAAGAAAGGAAGCTGGAACTCGAACTCGTAGGTCGTCGTCAGCATGGTCGTAAAGCCCGCACTGAGAACGGTGGTAAGAAGCGTCGAGAGCACGTATGTCTTCCCTGTCGGTGCCGAAGGCATGGCCTTCAGCGTTTCGATTTTACTTCGCATCGGCCGCCTCCTTCGGAATCTTCATGTGTAATATTCTGAGTATCGCCGTATCCAGATCGCGCTGCGACTGGATGTCGAATCCGATCTCACGCCTCATCGGAGGAAGGACACGGATCCTGTGCGGAATATCCCGCGAAAGAAAATAATTCGACGTGAAGAGCACTTCCCCCAGTTTCCGGTCGAGGGTGTCCCGGTCCTCGGCAAGTGTCAGGAACACACGGGCGTGACCATAGCACTCCTCCTGGGGTTCCTTCACCATGAGGGTATCTTTCTTCGCCGAGGCTTTCCAGTGGATATTCTTGATCGGATCTCCGGCCACGTAGTCTCGGACATCGTAGATCTCCGAGTAGGACGAACTGGATTTCCGGAGTGTCTTCGCCTTAAAGCCATTGAGCCTCGGCATGGCCTCCGGCATCTGCGGAACCGGATGGACCACGACCTCACAGGAGGCCTTTCTCTTTACCGGGAACCCGAACAGCCCGAAAGGATCGAATACCCGGATCCTGTCGATCTCATAGCGGAACGACCCGCAGTGCGAGGTATCCACAGGGATCTCCATAATCGTATTTCCCTGTGCAAAAGCTCTTTTCCTGGATGTTTCTCCGGTCATGTTTTCGGTGAACAGTATCTGCATCCTCGCGATCGAGAAGATAGCGGTTTTCTTCGTCTTGACATGGATCTTCAGAATCGGCGTCTCTCCGATCTTCGCATTCTTCGGACTCTCCATGGATATGCGCACCCCGCCGAAGGACAGAAGTGCAATCAGGAGCGAAAGGACCGGCACCAGAAGAAGCAGCACCAGGCAGTACCAGGCAAGCCACATCTGGTAGAAAAGGAAGAAGACGAGTGTACCCAGCAGCGCCAGGATATAGATCAGCCAGTTCTTCGCCATTTCTTCGCCTCGTCAGACCTTCGGTGCGGCGACGGACTTCAATATCTCTCTGACCACGTCCGACGTCCGCTTCTCATTGACTTCCGCTTCCGGTGTCAGAATGAGCCTGTGGCACATGACAGCCGGGAAGACGGCCTGTACGTCTGCAGGGATCACGTAATCCCTATGGAAAAGATATGCGTAGGCGCGGCTCATCGAGGCCAGCGCCAGTGTGGCACGCGGGCTCGCGCCACGCTCGAGATCCTTATGGGCACGGCTCTTGGCCACCAGTGCGATGATGTAGTCCAGAAGCGGTTCCGAGACGAATACCCGGCTGACCTCTGCTTGCATGGCATCGAGCTCCCTCGGGCTGCAGATCCGGTTAATGGAGTTCATCGGATTCTGTCCGTTCTTCCTCTGCTCCAGCATCGCTTTCTCATCTGCATTCGACGGATAACCCATGGAGATACGGATGACGAAACGGTCCATCTGGGAGTCCGGAAGAAGGGATGTGCCGGAGGCACCTGACGGGTTCTGCGTCGCAAATACGGTGAAAGGCTTCGGGAGCGGATAGGTGTTGCCGTCCACGGTGACCTGTCCTTCTTCCATGGCCTCGAGAAGTGCCGACTGTGTTCTCGAAGAAGCACGGTTCAGCTCGTCGGCGAGGAAGAGGTTATGGAAGATGGAACCGGGCTGGTACTTCATCGTCTGGGTATTCTTATCGAAAACGGAAAAACCCGTAATATCGGAAGGCAGTACGTCCGGCGTAAACTGCACACGTCCGTAATCCAGACCCAGTGTCCGGGAGAAGGCCAGGGCCATGGTGGTCTTACCGACACCGGGAACGTCCTCGATGAGGACATGTCCTCCGGAAAGGATCCCGGCCAATGCCTGCAGGATCACGTAATCCTTACCGCAGATAACCTTCTTGACTTCTGCAATGATTGCATTCGTTTTCTCGCTCATGTTTCGTTTCCTCTACCTCTTCACTATTTTTCCTCCGGCGGATCCGCCGGATCTTTTCGTTTCTCTTCTTCCCGTATTCTTCTAGCCCCGCATGGAGAAGTATGCTTTACCGTTTTCCATATCGATGCCCTTATACTCGGCAAGTTCACTTACCGTCACCAGCGTGTACCCGGCCTCGATCAGGGCCGGCACCACCGTCTCGATAGCCGTGGCGGTCGTCTCATACAGATCGTGCATCAGGATGATGTCTCCGTCCCGGACGTTATTCAGGATCTCGTTGATGACGTGATCGCTGTCTCTGTATTTCCAGTCGTTGGTATCGACGGACCAGATGATCATGGGCATGCCCACGTTCTGGGAGACGGTGGAGTTATACGAGCCGCCCACCGGACGCATCACGCGGGGGCAGACTCCGGTCAGGTTATAGACGGTCTCGGCGCAGTCCCAGATCTGGCTATGTACGGCATCGCCGGAGATCTTCGTAAGTGTCGTGTGATTCCACGTGTGGTCCGCGATCTCGCAGTTCAGGTTCGTGGCACGGATCACGCACTCCGAGTAGTTCCCGACGCGGTTGCCGACGACGAAGAACGTCGCGTGGGCACCATAGGGCTCGAGGGCATCGAGGATGCGCATGGTGACCGGCGTATAGGGTCCGTCGTCGAAGGTCAGCGCCACGACCTTCTCCGGCACGATCTTCTCGACATGCGTATCGATCCCGTACTCCGCCATCTTCTCATCGAAGGCCGGATCCTTCAATATCTCGCTCAGGACACGTGTCCGCGTAATGCCGTTACTCAAGCCGATGCGGTATGCCTTGATCTTACTCTCCTCCGGGGTGTAGCCGTAGAAGACTTCGAACACGGTGTTAAGGAATTCGTCATCGGAAGCAAGGAGCGCCTGGCTCTCCGGTGTGGAGAGCATCTGCGTGATAACTTCCCTCACCGTCCCCGGATCGTCCAGGGTCTTCTGCACGTATGCATTCAGGTCCTCATCCGTCGGCTTCGTTCCGGAAAACCGCGTATACATCCGGGTCAGAAAGCCGGTGAGCTCGTAGTTATTGTCCCGTGGCTCCAGAAGTTCCACATTTCCGGCAAGGACCTGAAGGTCCGTACATTTCTTCTGAAAAGCAACTGTCCCGGAGATCTTCGAGACGATGTAACTCATGGACATGCCGTAAGTAAGTGCCTCTTCGTAGGCCGCTTCTTCGTCGGAAGGGATATCCGCTCCCACCATGGTCTTATAGATGAGGCCGATCTTCTGCCCGTCCGTCATCTGCTCCGCTCCGGGGATATTCTTCGCGAATCCGTCGACCACGGGTGCCACTTCCGTGCCGCCCAGGAACTTCCCGCACCATTCGTTGCACTCCTCAGGTGTGGCCGCCCGGCCATAGGCCAGATCGGTCAGCAGGGTATACACATATTCC
>JAEEIT010000081.1 GCA_016281535.1 Clostridia bacterium
TCCCCGGCGCCGGCGCAGCTGGCGTTCACCGCCATTCCCGTAACCGAGAAGGTAAGAGGGATCGTATAGAGTTTGCCGTTCGTCTCGAAGGATCGGATGACGTTATCGAAGTATGCTCCCCTGTCAAAAGCACTGTTCCCGTCGAGGTACTGGTTCAGATCCAGGAGCATCGAGTCATAGCTGAATTGCGAAAGTTCGGAATAGCCGACGAGGATATCCGGGCCGTTCCCGGAGAGCATGTCGAGCGTCAGCTGGTCGGCGTTTACCATATTGTCACTGGAGAATCCGCCCATGTATGTATCCTGGCCGGCGCTGTAATCGTGGATCTCGATGCGGGCAGAATTCGACGGGTCCATGTTATACTTAAGGACCTCTTCGATAAAGTCCGAATCGTTCATGCCGTTCATGCCGAGCTTGAGGACTTTCTTCCCCGCATGAGGGTTACTGTCTGCTTTCGAAAGGTGCAGGGCATAGAGGGTCGTCTTGACGCTTCCCTTCTTATTCATGTCGGAATTGGCCGCATCTTCCTGATACTCAACCTGGAAGAAGACCATGTCATTCTCGGAAGCGATCCTTCCTCCATCGATCTGAAGGAGCGTCGAGTTCACATCCGTGTCTTTCCAGGCCAGGATCGGTGTACTGGTCGATGTGGCCAGGTCATACTTCTCGATGCCGTTCGCACTTGAGAGGAAACAGTCCGTCTCGCCCTGGATCAGATGGTAGAGCTCTCCTTCCGACTTGATGGGATTTCCGGTGAGTTTACCGGTCTCGGTGTCGATCTCCTGGATGTAGAGCTCCTCGCCATCCCCGTTATAGCGTGGGGTCATGGCATACCATGTACCGCCGGAGCAGTAGAGGGTGCCGCACAGATCCGGATTCGACTCGTCCGAGAGTATCTTTCCATCCTTATCCATCAGGTAGAGGTGTCCGATACTGGCCATCATGAAATTCCCGTTAGAAAGGGCGTAGACGCGGACATCGTAGAGCGGTTCAGACACCTGGATATTGATGTCGCGGACTTTCTCACCGGAGGGTGAGATCACGAAGAGCTTCGGGACCGCGGTGCAGTCTTTCATGTCATATTCACTGGCCACGATCAGGATCTCTCCGTCGTTTCCGGAATATGCTCCGCAAAACTGCGTATTCGCCGAGAATTCGAGGCTGTTGATGTAGTTTCCGTCCAGATCGAACAGCTGGATGGAATTACCGGAGTATTCATCCCAGATATCCTGCGCCCGCTGGGACTGCGCCGGGTCATCGTAATTGAGGGATTCCAGTTCTTTCTCCACGGATTCGGGCTTGACGTACTCGCAGAAGACGGAAGCGAGGATCCGGTCGCCCACGATGATGTGGTTCTCAACGGAACTGTAGTAGATCTCCTTTCCTTCCGGTGCGTGGATCTTGATCTCGGACTTCGTGATGTTGTAGTAAGGATCGTCAGCGGCGATGATATGACCGGACTTCGTATCGGTAAGCTGGAAAGAGGTGGAGCTTCCTTTCGTGTCCGGATCATTGGACACGCTGTTTCCGTCTTTCTCTTTCTTCTTGCCGCAGGCTGTAAGCGGCAGGATCATGCTGGTCGCCAGTGCAAAAGCGAGGGTGTTTCGTGTGATTTTCTTCATGGTGTTCCTCCGAAATGTCAGGGTGGTGTGTCGTCATTTTCTTTTGACAGTTTCATTTTCGCCGATGCGAATGACAAGGAAATGACGCGAAAGTGATGCTTCTGTCACTTGAAGGAAAAAAGCAGAAGAAAAAAGGAATAAAATGGAGAACGGAAAAGGTCGGGAACGATTGTGGTTTTTCTGTGAACACGTCCTCGGAGCATAGAAGTCTATATAGAGTTTATGTTACAATCGAATATAGGTTTTTCCGCTAAAGTGTATACATGGGAAACGAAGAAACCGAGGGAGCAGCGGTGCCTCGTTGGCACCGGTTAAGAGGGGTATGAGAAGTTTTCGAGTCAAGATGACGATCTTTATCGTGCTGGTCGTTCTGGTCAGCTCGGGTCTTCTGTCGTTCATCAGTTACCGCCGTGCAGAGAAGAGCGTCTTCACCCAGGCGGAAGAGAAATACCGCGTGGCGGCAGATAAGTATGCCCAGGAGCTGACGACGTGGCTGAATGCGAATGCATCGATCGTCGATACGCTGGCGGCCAACATCGAGTACAGCCGTTTCTTCGATCAGGACGGCAAGTTCTTCCATGACTATCTGAAGTCCGTTTACGACAGCCTGAATTCCAAGGGCTACATCTACGATATCTATTTCACGTTCCCGGATAATACCATGGCGTGTGCGTCGGATTTCGTCTCGGACGGGACCGTCGATTTCTCCCATGAGCGTGACTGGTACGTGGTGGCGGCGGAGACGAATGAACTCTACTATTCTTCTCCCTATCTCGATTCCGATACAAAAGCACCGATCATCACGATCTCGAAGGCGGTCCGGGCGGATGGCGAACTCAAGGGCATCATCGCGGCGGATATCTTCGTGGACGTGCTGGTGGATATCATCAACGAAGCCGATGTCGCGCCGGACAGCTATGCATTCCTCGTGGACCAGAACATGGGTGTCATCGTGCACCCGAACGAGGCCTATACTTTCGTGGACCAGCCGATCGGGATCCTGAAGGTGTCCGGATCTCCGTATGGCGAAGTGGTGGCGAACATGCGGGCCAATTCCAACGGGACGGTCTATGTACAGGACTACGATGGCGTGGAGCGCGGTATCGTGGTCTCGAAGATGGAGAACAGTAACTGGCACGTCGGTATTGCGACGAGCAAAGCCGAGATGATGAAGGGCCTCGACGGATTGGTCAATACATTCCTGATCGCGGCTATCGTTTCTGCCATCATCGGTGGTGCGTGCGCCGTATTCCTGGCTTTCGTTCTCGATAAGAACCGCAAGCAGCAGCAGGAATACGCGGAGAAGGTCCTGAGACTGGAGAAGCAGGCGGCCGACGAAGCCAGCGAGGCGAAGAGCCGTTTCCTCGCGGATATGTCCCATGAGATCCGTACCCCGATCAATGCGATCCTCGGTATGAATGAGATGATCCTTCGTGAGACGGACAGCCGGGATATCCGTGGCTACAGTAAGAATATCCGCCAGTCGGGACAGAACCTCCTGCAGCTAGTGAACAGCATCCTCGATTTCAGTAAGATCGAGAACGGCAAGATGGAACTGGTGCTGGCACCCTATAGCGTGAAGACCCAGATCGGTTATGTCGTGACCTCGATCTCCCAGCGTGCCGTGGCGAAAGACCTGGGCGTGAAGCTTGAGATCGATCCGGGTATCCCGTCGGAACTCTACGGCGATAACACGCGCATCAACGAGGTCATCATGAACCTTCTGACCAACGCCGTGAAGTATACGGAGAAGGGCACTGTGACATTGAAGGTGAAGGAGAAGGAAAGAAAGGTCCTGTCCTCGGAGGAAAATGACGGAAAAGAAGGAAAGTCGGTCCTTCTCTACGTGGCGGTTCAGGATACCGGCATCGGTATCCGCAAGGAAGATATGGGCAAGCTCTTCGAGTCCTTCGAAAGACTCGATGTCGTGAAGAACAGGGACATCGAGGGGACCGGTCTCGGCATCTCCGTCTGCACGCAGCTTCTGGGGCTCATGGGAAGTGAGCTGAAGGTGGACAGCGTCTATGGAGAAGGTTCGACCTTCTGGTTCGAACTGTGGCAGAAGATCGAGAATGAAGAACCTCTGGGAGAATACCAGTTCTCACTGATCGACGACGAAGGTGACGGGGATGCGGCCTATCGTGAATCCTTCCATGCGCCGACCGCACGGATCCTGATCGTGGATGACACGAAGATGAATGTGGCCGTGGCATCGAATCTCCTGAAGAGAACGGATGTGCAGATCAGCACGGCATTCAGTGGCCAGGAGGCCATCTCCCTCTGCGATGAGAATGCCTATGACCTGATCCTGATGGATCAGCGTATGCCCGGTATGGACGGTACGGAAGCCATGAAGAAGATCCGGGAACTCGAGAACGGAAAGAATGTGAAGACGCCGTGCATCTGCCTGACGGCCGACGTGATCCGCGGAGCGCGTGAGCGCTACATGGCCGAAGGTTTCGATGACTATCTTACGAAACCGATCGACGGACGCGCCCTCGAGCGGATGCTTCTCGACTATCTCCCGAAGGAGAAGATCGTGATCACGAAAGAAGAACCGAAAGAGGA
>JAEEIT010000082.1 GCA_016281535.1 Clostridia bacterium
AACAGGATACCGAGGGCCGGCGCGCACCATGTGAGGACCGGAATGTTATCGGCTTCCAGGATCGCAAGGCTCGGGTAATACGCGACAAATGCGATCGGGATCACGAAGGTAAAGAGGATCCGGAAGATGCCGTGGAAGATGCTCGACGGATACTTCGCGAAGTCCTTAAAGCGGAACATGATGACCATGACATACCCTGATCCGACGATCCAGAAACACGTCGCCGCGGCCGCGTTCATGATCGCGATCATGAAGAGCGATGCGGTGATAAGAAACAGGATCAGTTTGAGTATCACGAGAGGTGTCACCGGAATACCGATGTGCACCCACGCGTACACCAGCGTGCCGATACCGAATGCGAACTGACCGAGGCCCTTCACATCGAATACTTCGGACATGAAGTAGAAGAACACGTTGATCGGGCGGAAGCAGTACTTGATGAAGTCCCCGCTCTGCACCTGGAAACGAAGGTTCCAGTTATTGTCGAAGAAGCACTGCACCGGTGTCAGCGCGACCAGCGAAAACCCGTAGAGAAACAGCATGTGGTGGTAGTCCCATCCGTTGATCGACGGGAAGTTCCGGAATAAGATCAGGAAGGTCACAAATCCCGAGAGGTTGGTCATGATCATGCCGATCGTGGAGATGATGAAGTCCGCACGATAGCTCATCTTGCTCTTTAAGTCCTGCACGAGGATCTTCCTGTATATCCGGGAGTAGAAGCCGAAGCCTCTCTTGCCCTTTGGTTTTGTCATAACATTTTCACTCATAGTTATTCTCCATATCTTCTTTCGCCGTCCCACTCTTTCGGACGAGCGCACTCGGACTCCTTACGATCAGCCTCCGTTGACAGTGATTTTCCGGACGGAATAATTCCAGAAAAGTGTACCGGCGAGCGTCAGGATCACCGCCCAGAGAAGCTGCAGTCCGAACATCGGAAGGAGTCCTTCCAGGCTGTCTGATCCGTTCTTCTGAAGAAGGATCGTCAGCGGGATGTCGTAGACCGCACGGAACGGGAGAAGATCGACGACCTTTCGGAATGTCTCCGGGAAGAACGCCAGGGGGATCGAAGCACCGGAAAGAAGGAGGACGATGGTTTCTTTCACGATGTTGATGCCCCAGGTCGACTCCGTATACAGGCAGATCGTGGCGACGATCATCTCCATGCTGAAGTTGACGATCAGCGCGAGCACGGTAGCGATGACGAACCACAGAAGATTCACGCCCATCGGGATCGCGCCGTTCGTGACGATCAGTACGACGAGAAATGTCGGTACGAATGTCAGCGCGAAAAGCACTACATGTGAGCCGCTGTAGCTCCAGAATGTGTACTCTCGGAAGTTCATCGGCTTCAGAAGATCGAGTATGATCTTTCCCGACTGGATCGACCGGCTCATATCCCAGACGACGAACATCTCGAGGAAGTTAAAGAGCGCGGTGGCCAGGATCAGGTAGATCATGGTGTCGGTAAAGGTCATGCCGTTGACGACATCGGTACCGGCACTGGCGTAGATGGCCTTCCAGAGGAAGTACACCAGCACCAGATAGATAAGATTGGCAAAGAGCGTGACCGCGGTGCCGAGACGGTACTGGAGCGATTCCATGATCCCCGCCCGGGTCAGTGCCAGGTGTCTTCGTAGATTCATAGTCACTCCTCCCCTTCGTAGATCTTCTTAATGACCTCTTCGGTAGAGATCTCCTGGAGCTGGATGTCCTTGATCTTCTGCTCCTTCTGCTTCGCCATGATGACCTGCATCACGTCTTCCTTGCTCTCATCGATGACACGCTCTTCCCAGGTGTCATCACTAAGACGCATGCGCAGGGTCCGGTACGACCCGAAGTAAGACTTCAGGTGGTCGATGTCGTTATCGTAGATCTTCCTGCCTTCGTCGATGATGACGATCCTTCTGCAGAGCGCATCCACGTCGCCCATGTCGTGAGTCGTCAGGATGACGGTCGTTCCCTTCTCCTTATTTAAGCCCTTGATCAGGTCACGGATCTTCGACTTCATCGACACATCCAGACCGATGGTCGGCTCGTCGAGGAAGACGATGGCCGGGTTGTGGAGGAAGGCCGCCAGAATGTCGCTTAAGGTCCTCTGTCCCAGCGACATCTGACGTACCGGCTTGTGGAGGATCGGCTCGATGTCTACGAGCGAACGGTAAAGCTCGATCATGTCTTCGTATTCTTTCTGCGGCACCATGTAGATGTCCCTAAGGAGCCGGAAAGATTCGATCAGTGGCAGCGACCACCACAGCTGGCTCCTCTGCCCGAATACGACACCGATGTGTTCGGAGTTTCTCGTTCTTTCCTTATATGGCACGACCCCGTTCACGAGGATGTCACCGGACGTCGGCTCGAGGACGCCGGTCATCATCTTGATGGTCGTGGATTTCCCGGCACCGTTCGGCCCGAGATATCCGATGATCTCTCCGCGGGCGATCTCTAAAGAGACGTCCTTGACCGCGGAGATCGTCTTGTAGTCACGGGAAAACAGGTCGCGGATGCTGCCCCGAAGTCCTTCGTGACGGTTCAGGATCTTAAAGTCCTTACAAACATTCTTCATTACGATTGCGTTTTCCATGTGTTTTCCTTTCCTCTTCCTGTGAAGCACTTGCTTTTTCTAACAATTGCAAGTATATTGTATGTAACAGTGCTTTTATAGAGGAAATGTGCGCATATTTTATAACAATCTTCTACGGTATTACTCGATTGTTATAATTTCTTGGAACATTCTACACAGATTAAACCAGCGATATAAAGTGAGGTAAGCTATGAATCGGGACATTATGGGGCTGATCGTAAAGAGAGAAGACGGATCGGAGATCGTCAACTATGACGACCCTCAATTCCCTTCTTATATATTCGAGGGCTGGGTCAAGCCGAAGGTAACGTGGGAGAGGGTGCCGCATTTTCATGAGGATGTGGAGATCTGCACGGTGACGAGGGGGAAGATGGCCTACTCGGTGAACGGTAAGACCGTGATGCTCGAGGAGGGCGATACGATCTTCATTAACAGTAACCAGATCCACTACAGTATGGCCATCGAGAACGAGACGTGCCGGTACATCATCTTCATCGCGCATCCGGGGATCCTGAACGCTTCTGTAGCGGTGGAGATGCAGGCGATCCGGCCGATCATCGACAATAAGGATCTGCCGTATCTACGGTTCCGGGATATCGACGAAATGACGGAGGAGATGGCGCGGCTCATGCATACCCTTCTTCCCATCCGGCACTGCGCCTTCGAGATCACGAAGCAGTTCTACCAGATCTGGGACCTGGTCATCAAAAGATCCGAGATCATCGGCGCATTGGGACCGGAAGAGGCGCCCGACGCACGGATGCAGACCTTCAAGAACATGATGCATTTCATATCGGATAACTATCAGCGGACGCTGACGCTCGAGGAGATCGCCGCGTCGGCCAATATCAGTAAGTCCCTGTGTAATCTTCTCTTCCGGCAGTATGTGGGCGAGTCGCCGATCAATTACCTGATGCATCTTCGGGCCAGGAAGGTGGCCGAGTATCTGCGCGCAAGTTCGCTGTCCATGACGCAGATCGCGTCGCTGTCTGGATTCTCGGGGGTCAGCTATATGAGAGAGACCTTTAAGAAGTGTTTCGGATCCACGCCGAGGGACTACAGGAAGAACTGGCGGGAGATCGCAAGAACGGCGCAGAACGAGTAGATCCGAGCGGGACCGATTGAAGTTTCACGCGGGAGTCCGTTCGCAAGATTTCTCGCGGGAGCCCGTTCGCAACGTTCCCGCGCGGGAGACGATCGCGAGAGTTTCAGCCCAGCAGCCAGATCACATCGTACATGAACTGACGGACATAGGTGTCACCGAAGTCCTCGAGGTCGATGCCGTTGACTGTGCTGTTGTAGATCTTGTGGACGAACTTGTTGTCCTGTACGAAAGACGGGAGGCTCTCGATAACGTCGTGGATGAAGATGTGTGCGTATATCTCTTTCGCCATGGCCTTCTCGCTCATGCCCTCGATCAGGTTGCCGCCGGAGATCTCTTCTGCTGCGGCTTCGCAGGCGTCCTTATCCAGTGCGATCTCTTCGATGCCGATGTTCATGGTCTTGATGGT
>JAEEIT010000010.1 GCA_016281535.1 Clostridia bacterium
GATTTCCTGAGCGGACGGTACCACATCAACATCCTGGAGCCGAAGCGATGGTCCATGGAAGAGGAAACAAGAAGCGGAGAGAACGAGATAGCAAACGATTCCCCGGAAAGTTTCAACCAGGTTGGAAAACCGTTATCGATGCACATCTCATTTCTGAAGGACTTCTTCCGGATCTATAAGCATTTCTCTCGGAAGGAACTGGATGTTTTGGAAGTACTCTTTATGAGCTTCTATGACAGTAAGGATATCTCCGATGTGAACGCTGACCGTCTTCCAAGGGAGGCTTTTCCTACGATGTGCGAGTTTTATAAGTATGTCTACGAGATTTTCGACCGTCTCCGGTATGCGGAACAGAAGGCATATGAGCAGGGAAATACCCCTATGGATGAAGGATTGTTCCGTGTGGATGAGCTACAGAGCATCCTGATCGGTATCTGTTCCATGTCACAGGGCCCAGACTCCGTGTTCTTTAACGGCATCACCAACCTACCGCAGGACGGTATCGTGGCATTCGGCGTGAAGGGCCTGATGGAGTCCAATGCGGATGTGAAGGATGCGGTATTGTTTCATCTGCTTTCCTACATCTCGGATCAGCTCCTGGTACAGAAGAATGCGGTCGGTGTGCTGGATGAGTTTTATCTCTTCCTGACAAGCCCAGTCGTGGTGGAATACGTAAGAAACATGATGAAACGGAACCGTAAGCGTGACAGTTTCCTGATCCTCACCAGTCAGAACGTGGAAGACTTCCTCTTGCCAGGGATCAAGGAATATACGAAACCGCTTTTGTCCATCCCGTCGCACCGGTTTCTGTTCTATCCGGGCAACGTGGAAGCCAACGAATACATGGATCTCCTGCAGCTCGAGGATTGTGAGTTTGAGGTCATCCGCACGGCATCCAAAGGCCGGTGCCTTTTCCAGTGCGGTAACGAGCGGTACAAGCTGCTTGTACAGGCACCGGAGTATATGGCGGCGTTGTTCGGAACGGAAGGAGGTCGGTAACCGTGAAACGGAAGATAATCCTCTTCCTTCTCAACCTGATCGGTGGAAAGAAGAACCAGGAAAACGAGGAGGAGAAAGGGGCAAGGAGAGCCGGGTGCGGGTGCCTTTTGGCAATCGCATTTGCACCGTTCATTCCTATCCTGATATTTATCATCCTGATTGTCTGGATTTCGTCCTCTCTGATGTCCTGCGCTGCGCCGGTAGTGCTGTCAGAGGTCTTCGGGGTTGAGATCACGGAAGAGGATGAGAAGATGCTCCGCGGGGAGTATGAAGAGGAGAAGAAACGGTATGGCGGTGTGGAAGAGTTTTTCGAGCAGAAGAAACTGCGGGATACCGCCCACCTGGCGCAGGCGTTTTATCTGCTCTATATGGGGCAGGTGCTTGCCAGACCGGATACGTATCTTGAGGATCTTGCGTACTGCTTCGAGGATGCAGTGAAGCTTCGGAACATAAAACGTATTAAGGAACGCTTCGGCATCACCATGACAGAAGAGGACATGGACGTTGTGATTGAGTATGCCAGGGATACCCATATTCCGACCACGAACTTCAGAACCTATAAGAACAACCTTGATCTTGCCAAGTTCGCAAAGTACACCACGCAGAATTGGAAGTACCGGGAGAATACAGCCGGAGACATCCTTACCATCGACCAAATCTACAAGACCGATAACATCGATGACTGGTTTGCCATTGGATCCCGTACCGCAGATAATACCGGCATTTACAAGGCGTATCTGTGGCTGAACTATAAGACCGGCAATATTGAGCTGACAAATGCGAACACCCAGACCGTGCAGCGCTACTCGACACCGGCACAGATCCTGAAGGCGAGCGACGAGCAGCTGCCGATCGAGGACATTGATTATGTCCGCTGTCCCGGGCTCGGCGTGTATCGGAAGAAGGACGGCCAGATTGGGATCCTGACGGAGGAAGGAGTTGTCATTGCAACGCCGAAGGGGATCGAGGAAGTGGCCTTCTCCGAAAAAGATTGGGATACGGTTTTCTTCTTCCCAGATGTCGTCTATGAGAACAACGGCAGCTATCAGTTCTGTACCATCCATGTGACGGTGTACTCTCAGAAGTACAGCAGGGCAAACCTTGAACTTTTCGGATATCACAACCATGTGGTCTTCCCATTGTATTTCGTGGACGGTGTCGCAGAAGTGGAAGAAGACTTCGAAGTCCCGGACCAGAGAATCATCGCAACACTCTTTTGGGAGAGCAGTGGACTAAGGTATCCCTTTGTGGATCCGGAACCGGAATATGGTCAGTACAAGGAGTTTGGAATCACCAGGAAGGACGATTACATCACTATCACGTATGTGCTGGACTAGAGGCAAAAAGGGACCAGTCTGTACAGATTTGAATGAAGCAGGATAAACGATAGACGTCCTGACAGACGTCTATCGACTTCACATCTATCGGCAGTGCCGATAGAATAAGGGCTTTGAGGGACGTCTATTTGGACGTCCTTTTTGGTGCCCCGGACGTCCGGGCATGCGAAAACCACAAGAAATCAAGCAAGAAATAAGGGCAAAGGAGAAGACGTCCATGGTAAGAAAACATACGATTTCATTGAAAGACGATACGTATACCGGCGCAATGGCAGCATACAAGTTACATAACTTTTCAAGTGTCAGCGAACTGATTGATACTGCCGTTCAAGAGTGGCTGGC
>JAEEIT010000083.1 GCA_016281535.1 Clostridia bacterium
AGAGGATCTGCTATGAAGAAGATAGGCTTAGTCGGCGGGACCGGTCCCGAATCGACCCTGATGTACTATAAAGAACTCAATACCCGCATCGATCAGTTGACACATGGAGAAGCCATGCCCGATCTGGCGATCGAGAGCGTGGATTTCCGCAGGGCGTGGGCCTACGTCAGCGGCGGCGAGAAGGAAAAGCTGGCTGATTACCTTTCCGAGAAAGTCTCCTGCTTAAGAAGTTCCGGCTGTGAGGTCATTTCCCTGACCGCCGGCACGATGCATCTCGTGATACATGAAGTGGAAAAGAAGACCGGGGTCACACTTGTAAGCATCCCGAAGGCCGTGACTGAAGAAGCCGCAAACAGAGGCTTTACGAGGGTCGGTCTTCTCGGTACGATCTTCACCATGGAGCAGGACTACATGAAGAAAGATCTCATCGATGCCGGCATCGAAGTCTGCATCCCGGACAAAGAAGACAGGAATCTCGTTGCCACGCGCATATTCGAAGAACTTGAGATGGGCATCGTGAAAGAAGAGACCCTCAAAGAGTTCCAGGATCTGATTTCCAAGATGCAAGCACAGCAGGGCATCCAGGCCGTGATCCTCGGGTGCACCGAGCTCCCCCTCCTCCTCAACGAGAAGAACTCTCCCCTCCCCGTCCTTGACAGCGTCGAGATCCACATCAGAAAGATACTTGATTTGGCACTATAGATACCTCATCATACTCTGGTCCATGTATTGGTCAATTTTCCCAGTAAAAGTAACTCTTCCCCTCTTGACTCCCCTCTCTATTGCGTGTATTTTATTATTGAACGTGTTTAATAATGCTTAAAAAGCACTTGCCCTTTCCTTTTTGCCGATCATGAACGCAGGTATAGGGCGCACTTGAGGATACTGGTATGAATAAAGATGAGAAACTTCAGATCACGAAGGATAAGCTGATGGAGGCGACGCTCCATCTGATGGAGAATATGGAAGATCCGATGAAGGTGACTTCCAGAGAGATCGCGCAGCAGGCACAGGTGCAGCCGGCCATGATCAACTACTGCTTCGGATCGAGGGAGAACCTGATCTACGCGACTTTCCAGAAGGAGTATCTCGCTTTCGTTCAAGAAGACGAAGTAAAAGAGATCCTCTCTTCGGACCTCGAACCGAAGGATATCCTGAAGAGGATCCACTTCATCGTCGCCAGATGCCTCGTCCAGAACTACAAATTCACCAGAGCCATCACGGCACTAGTGCTTTTCCAGAGGGATCTGGGAAAAGGGTCATTCAGTTATCCCTATGTAAAAGCACACTTCCAGGGAAAGAAGACGGATAAGGAATGTAAGCTCATCGCCTATGAACTTTCGACGATGATGCAGATCATGATCTATAGGAAAGACGATATCCGGAAAGATTTCGGGATCGATCTGGATGACGAAAAAGAACTGAGAAAATATGTCGATATGCGTGTCGATCTTCTGCTCGGGGGTGGAAAATGATCACGAGAAACACATTTAAATATATCTACCCTCTGAAAGATGTACCGGCGGACCGCTTCGACGTGATCGGCGGCAAGGCCGGATCACTTGCACGCATGATCTCCGATCTCTCCCTTCCTGTTCCGGAAGGGTATGTCCTGATTTCTGATGCGTGCGTGAACGGAGAGGTCCGGGAAGAGGCGCTGGCCGAGATCTCCGACCTGACCACGCGCTTAAGCCCGAATCACACCTATGCCGTGCGCTCGTCGGCGCTGTGCGAAGACGGATCCGAAGCCTCCTTCGCCGGGCAGTTCGAGACATTGACCCGTGTCCGTGTCGAGGATATCTGCAGTGCGGTCATGAAGGTGGCCGAGTCGGCGGCAAGTGAACGTGTGGAAGGGTATACCCGTCACATCGGTGGAGACGGCAGAGAAGACGGAGATGACGCGGATGCCTCCGCCTGCGGGGAAAAGACAGAAGAGGACACGCTCGGCGTCTCTTCTTCACAAGCTGTGTCGAAGATCGCCATCGTCATCCAGCGCTTCGTAGATCCCGCGTTCGCAGGCGTCCTCTTCACCTCTGACATCATTACCGGGAAAGACGACTGCCTCATCGGGAACTTCGTCCGCGGCGAGGGCGAGAAACTTGTGTCCGGTATCGAGAATGCAGAGGCATTCCGCATCGGCGCCATCCGAAGATCCTACGAGGGTCCTTCTGAAATGAAGCCCTACGCCGGAAAACTCGGCAAATACTGCAAGCAGATCCGCAGATACTATGGTGTCCCTATGGATATCGAGTGGGCCGTCTCGAAGAAGAAAGTGTACATCCTCCAGGCCCGTCCGATCACGACGCTGCGCCGTCTGAATCTGGATACCTATGAGGTCAACGGAACCTTCTCCGGCTATAAGATGCTCACCCGGACCAACGTCGGCGAGATCTTCCAGAAGCCCGTCACCCCTATGACCTTCAGCGCACTCGAGAAGATCAACACCCTGATCGGTCTTCCGGACTGGCTCGATAATATCGACGGGCAGCCCTACATGAATATCTCCGTGATCTGCTCCATGCTGGTAAGTTTCGGCATGTCCCGCGAAAGCGCACTGAACGCCACGAAGGACCTGCTCGGGAATGTTCCTTCCGGTGTGGCGGTCCCGATCTCCCCTTTCAGCAAGAGGGATTTCTTCCGCGCCGTGAAGAAAATCGTCTTCCCGAAACAGAAATCGAAACTTCGTAAGAAGCAGAAGAAAGAGATGGTCGATAAGCTTCCGGAGATCTGCAGAGAGTGTATGGACGAGATACGAAATCTTGCCACGAATCCTGAACTGAAAGCGTACTGGGACAAGAACCTGCTGCCGAAACTGAATGACGGCCTGGCCTCGATCATGGGCGCCAGCGGCACCTCACTGGCCCCCTTGTTCGGAACGAGAAAGAAGATCGGCAGGATCGCAGGAGACGAGATGGCGAACCGGCTCTGCGGCGGGTGTGTCGGCACGCTCGACTGCATGAAACCGGTGCTTCTTCTGGAGGACGTCCTCTCCGGGAAGTTAAGTAAAGAAGAATATATCCGCACCTGCGGGCACCGCTTCACGGAAGAAATGGAACTGGCCGCCCCGCGTCCGTACGAGGATCCGGATTTCCTCGAAGCGCGTCTTACGGAGCACAGAAGATCCGGAACGGATCTTCACGCCATGCAGGAGCGCCAGAAGAAAGCCTTCGAAGAGGCACTTTCCGAGTTTAAGGAGAAGTATCCCGGGAAGAGGAAATGGATCGATAAAGAAATCGGCAAATTCACAAGGGCCAATGCTTTTCGCGAGGACTTACGGAGCAAGGGCGTATGGATCTTCAGTGTTTTCAGGGACTATCTGCGCCGTATCGGCATCGTAAACGGGCTCGGCGATGATATCTTCATGCTCACTGTCGACGAAGCATTCGCACTGACGGAAGGAAAGACCCTTCCAGTGGAGACGCGTATCCGTGAAAGAAGGAAGACCTACGAAGAATATTCTTCCTACCCCTCTTTCCCGATGCTGATCGTCGGACCCTTCGACCCCGTTAAGTGGCTCTCCGATCCGGAAAGAAGAAGCGACTTCTACTGTGCGGACATCTCTTCCGATGTAGCCATGCCTTCTGACGTCAAGGGTTTCCCGGGTGCCGCGGGAAAAGTGACCGGCACCGTCCGTGTCGTCACGGATATCGATAAGACCGATGAGATCAAGGACGGCGACATCCTCGTGACTGTCTCCACCAACATCGGATGGACGCTCGTCTTCCCGAGAGTCTCTGCCATCGTCACGGACATTGGCGCGCCCCTGTCCCACGCGGCGATCGTGGCCAGGGAATTCGGTATCCCTGCCGTCGTCGGATGCGGAAATGCCACCACTATGTTAAAAAACGGCGACACCGTCATCGTGGATGGCGCCGCCGGAACCGTTACGAAGCTGAAGGATCACTCCTGAGAAAGAAGGGCACATCCCGGTTTCGTCTCCCGGATCCTCGTTTCTCATAGTTTTTCGTAAAACACCGGATATCCCCCGTAATTTTATCATACATTAAATTATTCTCAAATTTCACAAAAAATCGCAAAAAACCTCCGAAAAGTCTTGTAAAAAAAGAAAAAAAGAATGTTAACATTGTTACAGAGGTTGTTATTCTCATGTTTCTCGCACTGTGAAGTAGTTTTAGGAGGGTGTCATGAAGAACAGATTGAGAAGTGCCCTGGCCTGGTTTTTAGTTTCGTTTTTTGCGTATTTCCGCTATCTGCTGGTGGTGGCCGTTGTCCTGCTGATCGGAAGTATCTTCTTTCATCCGCTCCTTTATGCCGGACTTCTTTCCCTGTCGCTGGATGTGATCTTCTCCGCCATCGTCACGTTAAAGGTCTTGATCGTCATTCCGATCGAGAAGGAGAAGTTTGTTTTCGGTGAAGAAAGCTGATACGGCATTCTTTCTGACAATAGTTCGACCTGAATCTGAAATATGTTCTCATTCTTTCTTCATGTATAATGAGTCTGTATATTCTTAACGGAGGCGCATAATGGAGAAGAAGGAACGTATTCTTCTGTGGGATAATGTCAAGGGACTTCTTATCTTCCTGGTCGTGTTCGCGCACTTTACCTACGCGAGGACCGAAGATGCTTCGATGGTTCTTCTCACCACGGTCATCTATTCCTTTCACATGCCCGCCTTCGCCTTCATCTCCGGGATATTCACCCGCGAGAAGACCAATTACCGCAAGCTCCTTATTGCCTATGTGATCTTTAACGGGCTCCTGCTGTTCTATAACGCCCGGCAGACCGGCGAATTCTCCCTGGTCATCCCCTGTTACATGTGCTGGTATCTTCTGGCGCTCTGCGCATGGCGTCTTCTGACACCCCGCATAGCCAAATACAGGCTCACTCTGCCGATCCTTGTGTTCGTCTCCATATTCTGCGGTTTCTCCGGCGAGATCAATAACGTACTCGCCCTCTCCCGGATCCTTGTGTTCTGGCCCTTCTTCATGGCCGGTTATCTGCTGAGAGATACCGACATACGGAAGGCACGTAAGAAATACCGCGCATCCTACGGTCTGATCCTGTTTCTGCTGTTCATTCTGGCCGTCACATCGCTCTCCCGTTTTACCACGATCACCCTCGATGACCTGATCATGTCCCCCTATGCCTCACCTTCACAGGCGATCGTCCGCGCCGGACTCCTGGGCTGTGCGGTCCTGGCCACGACTTCACTTCTTCTGCTTCTTCCGGATCAGAAGATCACCCTTCTTTCCACATGGGGAAGAAACTCCATGTCCATCTTCCTTCTTCACCGCCTGCTTGTACTCTTCATCATGGACGCACTCCCGGAGGATCTGGGAGGGATCGCTTTTCTTTCTCTTTCCCTCCTTCTGTCCGTCATCCTCTGTCTCCTTCTCGGAAATGACAAGGTGAATTCCCTCCTCGGCCGCATCCTCGAGCCCACAGAGAAGAACGAATACTTCATAAGAAATCTCTTCGTCTCCGTGATCTCCGTTTCGCTCGCGATCCTGATCGTGATCTCCCGCGTGATCCCGCATCTTCGCCCCGCAGACGAGAATACCGTTTCTCCGGAGCCGGTCGCATCTTCCGACCCGATCTACCGCGTGATGTCCTCTTCTCAGGAGATGCAGTTTGACAACGCCTATAAGATCCTCTTCAGCGGCGATCTTCTCCTTCTGGAAGACCAGGTGAAGCGCGCCTATGACGAGGCTTCCTCTACCTATAACTTCCAGCCGGCTTTCGCCTATACGAAGGATGAGATCCGTTCTGCCGACCTGGCGATCGGCGTCCTCGAAGGACCGCTTCCCGGAGATCCCTCCCTCTTCTCCACCAGTAATTTCGCAGATGGTAAAGAGCTCTACCTCGGATTCCCCGATGAATGGGCCGTAGCGATCCGGGATGCCGGCTTCGACCTGGTAACCACCTCGAATAACCACCTTCTGGACAGAGGCCTGGATCCCGCTCTCCGGACTCTCGACGTGCTGGACGAGATCGGTCTTTCTTCCACCGGCTCATATCGCAGTGCCGCCGACAAAGAAGCCCGTCACATCCACCTCATCGAGGAGGACGGCCTTCGCATCGCCGTTCTTTCTTACACTTACGGCTCCAACTTCTACGAGACGACGGATCTTCTCCACGGCTCCCTTTCCTATATCAGTTCTTTTCTCGTCGATCCTTCTGATCCGGATTACGAACAGGTGCGCGAATCTGTCCGCTCTGATTTTTCTGCGGCAAAAGCACTGTCGCCGGATCTGATCGTCGTTCTTCCTCATATGGGTACGCAGTTCCTTGATGCACCGGATGCGTACCAGACGGCCTGGCGCGATAACTTCCTGGAATTCGGCGCAGACATTATCCTGGGCGATCACACCCACTCCGTCCAGCCGGCCTTCCTCGAAACATACGACGGGCGCACCACATTCACAGCATACTGTCCGGGCAACTATGCGAATATCTTCCGCGAGTATAACGGCGATGCCTCCGCTCTGATCGAGGTCTATATCGACCGGTCGACGAAGCGTCCCATCGGCGGCGGCATCATCCCCATGTGGACGTCCTGCACCCTCGACGGGAATTACCGGCCCGTCCCGATCTACGATATCCTCACGGATCCGGAACTGGCTTCTTCTTACACGACCGACGATTATGCACGCATCGTAGAAGTCCATGACCACATCACATCCGTCATGCTGGGCACACCCCTTCCGGTCGACATGATCGAACCTGTCTACCGCTTCGATGAACAGGGGTTCCTCCGAACCCCGCTCCCGCCGCTTACGGGAAGTATTCCCCCGGCGGACAGTGCTTGCGTCAAAGTGATCAATGCATCCTCTTCGACCTGCTTCATTGGTGACAGTATCACCTATGGAACGAAGAACGGAGGGGTGCCGTGGTACGAGCCGCTTCTTCCGTACATCACTTCCGATGTTTCGTCTTTCTCCTACGGCGGCTGGACCAGTTCCGACCTTCTGAGAAACAGCGTGGATATTCCCGTATCGGACCTCTACGTCATCGCCATCGGCACCAACGACGTCCGTTACGATAATGCCGATTACGGCGCCGTCACCGCTGAAGAATATGTCCGCAACATCGCCGAACTGAAAGAAGTGATCCGTTCCCGGTCTCCGAAGGCAGAATTCCTCTTCATCGCACCGTGGATCTCCACCGACGGAGACCTCGTCAGCCCGCTTCCCATCGCCGAAGTGAATCTCCGCCGCGAAGCCTACAGCGACGCGCTCCGGTCATTCTGCGAAGCGGAAGGAGACACATATATTGATCCGAATCCGTATATCGCCTCCCGTCTTCTTACGAAGCCGCAGTCCTACTATCTTCTCGACTGGATCCATCCGAACCGAACACACGGCGTCGAGATGTACTGCGACGCCGTGCTGGATGCCTATCCTTCTTAAGTTTTCCTTCTTACAGGGAACAGTGCAGGAAGTGGGAACCGGTGGTAATGATCAGCCCGCCTTCCTTCCCGGTCTTCTCCTCGAAATACGCCTTGATCTTCTCTGCGTTCTTCTGGAAGAACTTCTCCTGACCCGGGAAGAGATCCTTCATCTTAGAGAGAAGATCTTCCGCCTGATCATAGCGGAAAGAACAGTGAAGTTCTATCGTCTCCACCTTACTGAAATACTTACTGACCATGGCGAAGAAATCGTCACGCTTCCCTTCCTGCTCTGAGATCACATCTTCCATAAACGGTGCATCGATGCCCGCTTCCTTCATGGCCTTCTCGAAGTACAGATCCCATGAGCTGACGTCCGGCCCGTTTACGGAGAAGATGCCGTCCTTCCGAAGGACCTGACTTGCCTTCGCGATGAGCGCTTCCGGATCTTTCAGTTCGTCGAGAAGATAGTGTGCCACGATACGGCTGTAATCCTTCTCACTCTCGATCTTCTTCCAGGATGCCTCTTTCTCGAGATCTTCGAAAGTCAGATCGATCGCGACGCCCTCCGGCAGATCCTTCTCGTTCTCGATAAGGAACTTCTCGAAGTCATCCGCCCAGCTTCCATGAATGTCGTATCCGAATATCTTCGTACCTTCCGGGATCTCTTTCCAGTTATTCCTCCAGAGCTTGGAGAACCCACATCCGAGATCGAGTACCTTCTCGTCTTTTCCGAAATGCAGAGAACGGAAAACCGTGACGTACCAGTCCTGTCCGGGCACAGTATGCTGCAGTGCCAGCCAATGGTTCCGGTCTGCTTCCTGGTCGAGTGTCACGCTCTGCACGATACCGGCCACATCGTCCCAGTCGAGGTCATCCTCGCCCTGCGCCAGCGTCCTTCTGATCGCATCGATCACCATCTCGGTGCGGTAGCGCTTCTCCTCCATGGCCTTAAGCTGCATCCGGAGCGCCTCACCGATATCCTTCGCATCACCGGACACAAGGTTATCGCGGATCTCCTCGAGGGAGAAACCGATCTGCTTCAGCGCGACGATCTTCTCCAGGATCACGAGCGCTTCCTTATCGTAGAGACGATAGTTGCCCTCAGAATAATCAGTGGGTTTTAACAGTCCTTTTTCATCGTAAAGGCGAACCGCTTTCTGAGACACACCTGCCTTCTTCGCGATCTCACCTGATGTCATTTTCTTGTCCATTTCCGGGACCTCCTTAATCTTTGATGATCCCACTGTAATGGGTGCCCTAAGGGAAGAGTCAAGGGGGTTCTGAGATTTTTTCCGGGGACTTTCCAGAAAGACTTCTACTTCAGTTCATTAATATAATCGCATGCATGGATCGCCGCGTAGGCACCGTCCGCACATGCCGTGGTCACCTGACGCAGCGTCTTTCTGCAGCAGTCGCCCGCGACGAAGAGGCCAGGCGTCCTGGTATTCACGATATTCTCAGGTACGAAGTATCCCCGTTCATCGAGATCCGCATATCCGGCAAAAGCACTGTTATCGGGTATGAGTCCGACAGCCAGGAAGACGCCGTCGCACTTGGCCGTCTTCTTCTCGCCGTTTTCTTCATACGTTACTCCGGTAAGTGTGCCGTCCTCGGAAGTCTCATACGCCAGGACTTTCGTTCCGACATGCGCTTCGACTTTCTCACTCGGGAGCACCTGATCCTGAAGCTTCTGGTCCGCCGTAAACTTCGGAAGATCCTGCAGGATAATAAGCTTACCGACGATCCCGACCAGCAT
>JAEEIT010000084.1 GCA_016281535.1 Clostridia bacterium
GCTGCATCTTCTGGCCATCGCGACATTCCTGTTCGCCATCTTCGATCATTTCGAACAGAAGAAGACCGGCGGAAGACAGAGCCGTGGAGGAGATATGGTGCTTCTTCTGATCGTGGCTCTGTTTATGTGGCTGCTGCACGGAATCCCGTACTACGAAGGAACGATCCATAACAAGTGGATCTTCATCTTAGGCATCACGCCTCACGCAGATTCGGTCATGACAATGGGCGATGAGCTTGGCATGATCCCGTGGATCGGAGTCTTCTTCCTCGGAGTGCTGATCGGACGGCATGTCTATAAGGAGAAAGAGACATTCTTCCCTCATACGCCCAAGGCTGTCCTGACGGCTTCCCGTCCTCTTGAGTGGATCGGGAGAAATTCGCTTCTCGTCTATCTGATCCATCAGCCTATCGTTCTCGGGATCCTCTACGCACTGGATGCGATCGGGGTGCTTCCGTGAAGACGAAGGTAAAAGCATGGATACGTAAATGGGGGATCGCATTCATCCTGCCGGTCCTCCTGATCGGTATTCTGGCACTTCTTCAGAGGATCCTGATGCATTTTCATGCGGTAGGCGAAGGATATGCCAGATATATATTCCCGGTCGTATCTTTCCTTCCTGTAAAGATCTCGTCCCTTGTCCCGATCTCTCTTACGGAAGTGTTCGTCGTGTCGCTGGTCCTGACCTCGCCGATTCTTCTGGCGTGGCTGATCATACGGATCCGCCGGGCGGTGAAGGAGAAACGGGGGAAGAAGTTCTTCTACCGTCTCGGCAAGACCGCTTCATGGGTGCTCTTCGGTGTGTATGCGCTCTTCATGCTGCTGCATGGACTGAACTTCACGAGATATCCTCTGGAGGAGAGTCTGGGGTTCGGGGTGCGGCAGTACACGGTCAAAGAACTTGAGGAGACGTATACGTGGGTCGTGAACGGACTGAACGAAGCTCGGCTTCAGAGCGCGGAGGATGAACGTGGCGTGATCTCCTATCCCGGAGGAACGAGGGCGCTTCTTTCTGATCTTCAGAACCTGTACGAAGAGGCATCCGGGAAGATCCCGGAGATCACCGGAAATGCCGGGCGGCCGAAGCCGGTGGCGCTGTCGCACTACTGGTCGTATACCTATATCGTAGGGATGTATTTCCCGTTCTTCGGAGAACCGAATATCAACGTGGATGTCGAGATGTCGGAGATCCTCTTCAATGCGTGCCACGAGATGAGCCATATGCACGGATTCGCGGTCGAGAATGACGCGAATCTGGCGGCGATGCTGATCCTGATCAACAGCGACTGCCCGGAACTTCGGTATGCCGGATTCTGTGAGGCACTGGACCTGATCTTCGTGGAGCTTCTCTATGCATATAACACGGACGCGGAAGGATTCGAAGCTTTTGTGGTCGAGCATCCGATCGTGGACGGCTATTTCAAAGATGAAGATGCGAGGTCTGCGTACTGGGAGACGATCGATCCGCCGCAGATCGTGGCCGATGTATCCGAAGCCACGAACGATACTTTTCTCAAGGTGAATCAGCAGGAAGAAGGCGTGAAGAGCTATAACATGCCTCGGTCGAATGTGGCGGACTACTATTTCACCCATGTGAAGGGCAAGTCGTAAGTAGGACAGGTCATAAGAAAGGGGCGCGTTCAGGATGCCGGAAGAGACTGTGAAAACGAAGAATAATCCGGATGAGAAGATCATCGTGCGCTGCGAGGGGCATAGTTTCTACTATCCGATCAGCGATATCCTGCGGCTGATCACCGGCGCGGTCCCGAGGGAGCAGGACCGGACAGAGATTCCGGACCAGACGGAACACGGTGGTTTCCTGCGTACACGAAGTGAAGAAGAATGGAAACCGGGCATGAAGGAGATCGTCTGCGAGGCAGAAGGTGTCGTCCCGTCCGGGTGGACGATCCTGATCCGTAGCCGGGTGAGCGAAGAGGTAGTCGAGACATATCTCGATGCGGCATTTACGTCAGATCCCCCATGGACCAGACTGAGTAAACATGACATGGTCAAGAGAATCAGCGGACCGGTAAGAATATGCCGGTCGAGAGAGGAGATCCCTGTTCCGCTCAACCGGGAAGTGAAACGTCAGCTGTATGAGCTGCTGTCCGGTATGCTGAGAAGAAGAGCCCCATGGGGATCACTTACCGGGATCCGCCCGACGCAGGTGGCGAGGGAGCTTCTTACCGAGGAAGAGATGACGGAGATCTACGGCGTCCGGAAGGATAAGGCACACCTGGCATTCCTTACCCGGGATGCGGAGGATCAGGTGCTCGAGAACTCGGATCCGGAGAACCTCCATGTATATATCGGCATCCCGTTCTGCCCGACAAGATGCGCGTACTGTTCTTTCGTCGCGCAGGAAGCGCCGAGAAAGACATCGCTTCTTCCTTCGTATGTAGATGCGATGCTTCATGAGATGGCTCTGGTGCTACCGCATATTCCCCAGAAGATCGAGACGCTCTATGTGGGCGGAGGAACACCGACTGTACTCGGTGAGACACTCCTTCAGAAACTCATGGAAGGCATCACGGGGAACAGTGCTTTTGCCAATGTGAAAGAGGTATGCATGGAGGCCGGACGGCCGGACACGATCACGGAAGGAAAACTGCGTGTGCTGCGCGAGGCGGGCATCACGAGGATCTGTATCAATCCGCAGACGCTCTGCGATGCGACGCTCCTGCGGGTCGGAAGAAGGCATACGGCCGAGGACTTCGTCCGGGCATTCGAAATGGCACGGAGCATGGGTTTCTCGATCATCAACACCGATCTTATTGCGGGGCTTCCGGGAGAGAGTGCGGAGGAATTCTGCGCGTCGATGGACCGGATTCTGGAACTTGCTCCGGAAAACGTGACCGTGCATTCGCTGTCGAAGAAGCGCCGGTCGGATCTTCTTCGTGAGGAGATCCTTCAGAAGGAAAAAGAGGAACTGTCTTCGATGGAGACGATGCTGGGATATGCCTTCTCGTCGCTTACGAAGGCGGGCTATGCGCCGTACTATCTCTATAAGCAGAAAGACACGCTGGGCGGGCATGAGAATGTCGGGTACCAGAAGGACGGGACGCCGTGCCTGTATAACGTGGCCATGATGAGCGATCGAAGAAGTGTGCTGTCCTTCGGCGCCGGCGGGATGAGTAAACGTGTATTTCCAGGCGGGAACGGAGACGTTCGGGTCGAGCGATGCCCGTGCATCAAGGATCCGATCCAGTATATCGGGAATGTCGACCAGATGGCAGAGAGAAAGCGGGCGTTTTTCGAGGGCTAAAGAGACTGCAAGAGGGCTCTCTGTCCGTTTGTGGCGCATTCACCACTTATGCCGGGTAGATGAGCACGCAGTCGATGGGAAGATGCATGCCGGCGTCTTCCGAGTACCAGATCGCCTCATCGTCCTGCTTGTCTGCCTCTTTGGTCCTGACCAGATCCAGAAGAAGCGGACAGCCGCTTATGTCGAGTTCACGAAGCGGAGTGCCGGCAGCGGATATGGCCATCAGGTCCGGATGATCCGGAAGGGTCACGGATGCGATCTGGCTGGCGGTGATGTTGAAGGACTGCAATTTCCGGTTGCTTGAGAAATCGAGGGAAGTGAGATGCGTATCCTGTGCTTCCAGCATGGTCAGGTTCGGGTTATGTGAAAGATCCAACGAGGTGATACCCGTTTCGGGGATATAGAGAATCTCGAGATTGGGACAAGCGCTGAGGTCCAGGGACGAGATCGGACTTCCATCGATCGAAAGGTACAGAAGCTCTGGACATTGGCTGATGTCAATGGAAGACAGCTTGTCACTTCCGCAGGTTGCATCGCGTAGCTTCGGTGTTTTCGTCAGATCCATTGTGGAGATCAGGTTGTCATCGCATCTTAAGTAGGTCAGATCCGGACATGTGCTCAGGTCCAGCTCCGTGAGGTCGTTTCCCCACAAATCGAGATGATCGAGGGATGGGTTGTCCATCAGAAGTTCAGAAAGTCCGCATGCATTACAGGTCAGAGAATATAGTCCGGGACAGCCGCGGACATCCAGTGTGCGGAGGGAGGCATTCTTGATCACTATGTCATAAAGGTTCGTGAATGAGGACAGATCCAGAGAGGTGATGTCCGTGCTTTCCAACCGGAGTGTTTCGAGATTGGGGAAGTATTCGATGCCGGTCAGGTCGTGACATACTTCGTTATAGGTAGCGGGATCAGTGGGGTCCGGACAGATGGAGAGTGATCTGGCGCAATCGAGTTCCATCTCGGACAGATAGCCGTTCCCATCCAGATCGAAGCAGGCGGCGACGTTCGAACGGAAAACACTATCCGGGAAGTTACTGCTGTCGATCGCGAGTAAGCCCTTATTCGAAACGGTATCGGATGCGGTCTTGGAATCGTTCCCGGATTTTGCACCGGAGGAAGAATCTGTTTTCTCTGTCTCCTCTGTTGCAGCCCCTTTCGCGGCGTCTTTCTTTTCTTCTTCCTTATCCGAACAGGCGGCGCAGAGTCCGAAGAGCAAACATGCTGAAAGAAGCAGGCTGCATGCGCGTAGATATACTCGTTTGGACATAGTTTTTTTCTTCCTTCCCGTTGATTCTATTAAACACATTCTAAACATTAGACACGGCAGATGAAAGATTTTTTTCTGAAAAGAAGGTTTTCCCGGGGAAAGAAAAAGTATATTGCATGTATTTGTTAAGAATGATTGAAAATCTTTCCGGGATGACATATCATCAATAGTATAAATCCAAGATAGAAGGAGATTACGCGTATGGCAAAATTTGTATGTTCTGTATGTGGTTATGTTTTCGAGGGTGATGAGGCTCCGGAGGCCTGTCCGGTATGTAAGGCCCCGAAGACGGCGTTTAAGCTGATGGAAGAGAACATGGGTCTGGCTGCGGAGCACAAGTTCGGTGTGTATGCCGAGACCGTGAAGAATAATCCGGATATTTCTGAGGAAGATAAGAAGTACATCTTCGAACAGCTGAAGGCGAACTTCACCGGTGAGTGCTCGGAAGTCGGTATGTACCTGTGCATGGCCCGTATCGCTTATCGCGAGGGGTATCCGGAGATCGGTCTTTACTGGGAGAAGGCGGCATTCGAAGAGGCAGAGCATGCAGCGAAGTTCGCAGAGCTCCTTGGTTCGGATCTGGAAGCGAACATGAAGGCATCCACGAAGGAGAACCTCAAGTGGCGTGTAGACTGTGAATTCGGTGCGACAGCCGGTAAGACGGAGCTGGCGACCTGCGCGAAGAAGAATAACCTCGACGCGATCCACGACACCGTCCATGAGATGGCCCGTGATGAAGCCCGTCATGGTAAAGCCCTGAAGGGCCTTCTGGACAGATACTTCAAGTAAGTTTCTTAAGGCAAAAAGTCTGAAATTGCGTGTGGATTTCCGAAAATGGAATTCCACACGTAATTTTTTTCGGCGGCGTGCTGCCGTCGCAGAAACGTCGCTGAAATGTCAAAAACTGCGACGAATTTGCGACGGCGAAGCTTTTTGATTCGAATCTTCTGACGTGCTATACTGAAAGAGTATTTCGGGGGCGTCTTAGACGATGAAAAAGAAGGGAAGATTCCGCACCGAAGAGGAACTTCCCGGGCAAGATTGGAGGGTGGTCATATGAAGAGATTTCTAACA
>JAEEIT010000085.1 GCA_016281535.1 Clostridia bacterium
AAGAGCGAATGTGACCGGAGCGTGATAAAGCTTGCCGTTCATCTCTTCCGCGCGTAAAACACTATCGAACAATTCCGATCGGTCCAGTCCGTTTCTGCCGTCTATGAATGAATTCAGATCCACGAACAGGTCTTCGTTCGAGATCCCGGAAAAGCCGGCAAAATTCACAAGGATATCCGGCGCCTCATTACTCATCAGCTTCAGCCGGGTGCTTGCCTCCAGATTATTTCCTGTTGATTCTCCCGACTCGAGCGTATCGTCCATGGAGAACAGATAATCTTCCGCTTCGATGCGGATATTATGTGAAGGATCTGCGTTGTAGTCATGTATGAATTCATAGAAACAATCCGGCATCGCCATGCCTCCCGCATACAGGATCGTCTGACCGGCATGCGGATTCTTCTCCATGCGGCGCAGATGCAGCACATACGCGGTATCACTTAGTCTCATATCTGCGGTACAGGCCAAGGCATAGATCTCATCTTTGTTCCTCGGGTAACTCTTCACAGAAGCCAGAAGCGTATAATCGATATCCGTCTGATTCCAATTCAGGATCTCACTCATTTCGCCGGATTCAGGAGAGTATTTGAGTATCCCATAAGGATTCGAAACATAGAGTCCATCCTCGGCTGACACCATGTTCAGTCCGAACATTAACTCTTGACGCAGCTTGCGTCCCTCCCCGAGATTCCCGGTCGTCATGTCGACCTCATGAAGCATGCCCTCCATCTCCGAATTGAAATCGGAAGGCATGGTGACAACATAGTATTTACCATTCGTTTCGAAAATCGTACCACTTATATAGCGATCCATAGGATCGATTTTAAAGAGAAATTCTCCTTCAGACGAGAACACATACCTCGCCTGGCTTCCGGAAACACAAATGACGTTTTTTCCGTCCGGAAGAATGCTCAGATCCGAAAAATATGTATCCCTCGGGTCCCACTGGGACGCAAGAGAGATCTCCCTGACCGTGTCTCCGGCATCATTCCGGATCACGATCCTGTCACTGCACGTTTCCCCGTACGAAGTGAAAAGATACGCGATATTCCCGTCTTTGTCGGAAGCCATGCACTGCAGAAATGCATCCTCCTGAAGGGCATCAGCGCTTCGGACCAGATTTCCTTCCAGATCGAAGATTGCGGTAGAATGGCTGAAGTAATCTTCATAGGAATACCCTTCCGGAATATAGCCATGCACGCCGAATCCTTCCGGGAGTTCATAATCGACTTCGTATTCCAGCAGGATATGATCTCCCAGTATTTTCTCGGAGTATACGGAAATGCGGCTGACTTCTTTGGAATCATCTACCGGGATCTTCAGTTCATGACATTCGTACTCGAAGAAAGGATCCGTCTCCTTCACTTCCCGTCTTCTCCCGGCTGTATCCTTCTTTTTACACGAAGCACAGCCTGCAACCACAGACAAACAAAGGCTCCATGCCAAAAGGCGCTTCATTCTTCCCTGTCCTGCCATGTCTTCTCCTTATTTTTCCTGCACGATCTGACGTGCCCGGTTATCGATATTCTTCAGCACATCTTCCGCCGATCTCGATCCTGCGAAGTATCCTTCTGCTTCCTCGCCGATTATGTCCCACACACTTCCGACGATCTTTACACTGCAATGGACACCTTCGACAATTTCGTGAAGTTCATCGAGCGTCGCTTCATCCGCCCGGAAATACTTCGTGTCATCTAAATCCGTATCACGTGACGCGTCTTTCTTCACCCGGTCATATACACGATTGATCTTCTCCACCGTATTCACGCAGACTTCGTCAAAAACAGTCTTGCGCATAGCAAAACCGCCTTCCCTCATCTGATAGCTCTCTCCGAGTTCCCGTTGTGCTTCTTCCGTATAGAAACTCCGGATCAGTTCCCACGCCTCATCCTTATACTTCGTGGAGGCCACGATCGACAGGGATATTCCGGATCCGGCCGTGACACCCTCCCCCTTAAAGGTCGGACATCCGACGAGTTTTCCTTTCTCCGCCAACAGATTCTTCATCATATTGTATTCGGCCACATTCCACACCTGTGTCAGATGCATAGCTGTCATCCCCTCATAAAGTTTCATGGATGCTTTATATCCTTCATCCTCTGCGAAGAACTCATTGTCCACCACAAGTCCCAAGATTCCCTCGCTCAAGGCTTCCGTGCCCGACCCATACACCGCGCTGACATAATAGATCTTCGTATTCGGGCTGCCGTACTTTTTGGCCTCCTCCAGGGCTTTCACCATACCTTCCGAAGAGAAATTGACCTGTTTTTTCGGATAGTCCAGATAATCCACGACCTCTGATCCGACAAACTTTTCCAGTAGAAATCTGCAGGGAGCGGGAGAGAGGAGGGATACCTCATCATCAGGAAGTGACCGTACCGCCTGATCCAGATCATCAAGCGTCCAGTTTCTATCCACATGCAGAACGTCAGAATTGATCATACATCCCTGCAGATAGAACGTGACCGGTGCCTGATAAAGCTTACCGTCCACTTCCATTGAACGGAAGATGTTGTCGAAGAACTCCGAGCGGTTGAGACCTTTTTCCCCATCGATATACGGATTCAGATCCACCAGCATCGACTCATCAAAAAACTGCAAATAGCCATCGAAATTCAGAAGGATATCCGGTCCTTCTCCGGAAAGGATAGCCAAATACAGTTTATCTATCGGATCCTGACCGGCTTCCTGATTCCCCATAGTCATATCTTCTGACAGGGCGTAATCGATCGTTTCGATCCGAAGTTCATGTTCGGGCGTGGAATTATAGCTATACATATATTCATAGAACGATTCCGGGATCTCGAGTCCGCCTACATATAGCACTTTCTGTCCCACATGCGGATTCTTTTCCGCCCTTTTCAGGTTCAGGAGATAGCACGTCTCTTTGTCATAGCTTGAAGAATGCTTCTGTATGATGACGTGAAATTCGTCTTGATTTTTCGGGTAACACTTGATGGAATCAAGAATCGTACGATCCACATCTGTCTGATTCCAATCGAGCACTTCTTCCATCGTATCCGTACTCATATTATATTTCGAGATACCCTGAGATGTAGAAGAATAGATTCCATCTTCCGTCACGATGATGGATTGTGTAGATCGTATTCCTTTTGCATCCTTCCCTTTCTTGATCTCTCCGGTCGACATATCGATCTCGCTGATCACATAGAAACTGCCTGATTCATCATCCTCCCCCGGCGTTGTCAGCGCATAGTATTTCCCATCCTGGATGAAGATTTCACCGGATATAGACCGGTGGTCGGTAGAGAACACATTCGAGATGAACTTGCCCTGTTCATCGAAAATGTAGTATTCATAATCCGGATATCCCGTGCCTCCCAGAACGATTTTCCCATCCGGAAGGATCTGGATACTGCTCAACATTTTATCATCATATTCCCATGGAGTATCGAGATCGACTCTCTTTATCTCTTCGCCCTCGGCATTCATCCAGACAACTGCGGTCGTATACTTGAATAAGTTTTGGTTCAGTATCCCCATCAGCGCGACCGTATTTCCGTCTTTATCGATGCATGTAGCATCCACTGTGGAGCCGGATTCATCCGTACTCTGCTGGTCACGCACACAGTTTCCCTTCAGATCGTAAGTCGCCGTTCCGGTCTGTACGTAATCATACACGTCGATCATCGGATCAGCACCTTCCGGCAACTTATAGCCAATATAGTAATTCAGTATGACTTTGTCATTTTGATACCCGACTGATTCGATATTGGTTATCTCCACCTCTTGGGTGGCATCTGCGGGGAGTTTTAATTCGATCAATTCCGATTCAAAGTAAGGATCCGACGCCTTCACTTCCCGTCTTCTGCCGTCCTTATCTTTTTTCTTACACGAAGTACATCCGAGAAAAAGCGAGAGCACCAACACGGTCCCGCATACTCGTTTCCCCAAGCCCTGCATAGCTGTATCCTCCCACCTTGCTGCTTCCCAATGCCCTCTGTGTTGGAGTTTGCCACCCTCAATATAGCAAAACAGCAAGATGGGGGAGTGACGAATATGTCACGAAAACTCTGTCCGCTCCCTTTCAGATATCAGACCATCGTTTCGAAGAGGATTTCCCCCGACGCATCCCGGACAGTCATCGTTTCTCCGGTCAGAAGGGCGTTACTATCATCTGTATTGACCGTCGCGACCGGAATGGTGACGAACCAGCCACAGTCCGTCTCGATCTCCAGCACCATGCGTAATTTCAGATCTTCACGCACTTCGTAAACACCCGATACGTCTGCCGTCTCACTCGTATCCTCCAGGGAAAGCGGCGTCCGCTTCAGTTCTTCTCCCTCCGCGTAAAGTACCAGTTCCTTTTTTCTCACGAGGTCGTCCGCCAATTTATCATTCTCCCTGTCCATTCTGACGTTTCCATTAATGACGAGTTCGCCATCACGTGTCGGTTCCATCGATAACTTGTATTCTTCCGGCAACAGCTCCAGGAAACATTTTTCCGCCGGATATCCACTGACAGTCGTACTCAGGGCTTCAGTTTCAATCGTATCTCCATGCTTCATCGTAAGTACCGGATAGGCGTCCGTATACTGAAATCCCGGCACCGTCATCTTTCCCTGGTAGGTTCCTTCTGTTTTGGACAGCACCACGGTTTCCCCCTCCCAGGAAATGGAAAGAATCATCTCCGCCGACACATTTTTCGGCACGATTTCGAAAAGCACTTCAACCATGTTCTCCTCCGGATCGATCTTTACGAATCGGTAGTCGCAGCTTTGGAGAAGAGAATACTCTTTCTGTCCCCCGAGTTTTTCCTCATCATGAGATTCCTCCAGGAAACGGATCCTTTCTTCCAGGTCTTTCTTCATGTCTGCCATATCGGACTTGAGTTTGACGATCGTAACCATCGACCATGCCAGCAAGGCAATCGTAAATACGGCAAAAAGGATTTTCCCTACCGTATGCGGATCCACTACATGCGTGTGCACATTTCTTTCCTTTCCCGCCACCACACGGTCGAGGTGACGGGCGTAAAGGTACCGTGAAAGCATATAGATAAGAAAACCGGTCAGAAGCACCGCGCAGAGGATAAGGAGCGCAGTTAGCGGAACACCTAAGCCGCGTGTCTTAGTTGATTCGATTTCTGTATTCAGTCTGTAAAACATCTTGTACCTCCAGATACACTCCACAGGATCAGATCCCGAAGAATTCCTTAAATGCGTAGTAGTAGCTTCTTGTCACATCCACAAGTGTGCCGTCATCCATGGTCAGAACGAATTTCATGGAGAGCGCCGGACGGATCTTACGGACGTGATTTTTCGAGATGATGACGGAGTTGCTTACCCTGACGAAATGTTCGCGGTCAAGCGTTTCCGCCAGCTGGTACAGGCGTTCCAGAGCGAAGAACCGGCCTTCAGCAGTGTGCACGACCACATCGTGCCCGAAGCTCTCGATATAAATGATATTATCGGAAGCAATATGGACTTTCCGTCCCTCTTCATCTCTGGAGATGACATATTTCCTGTCGGACGAAACGCATTCAGAAAGGATATACTCTCCCTCCTCACTGATCTCGAACCCGGCATCCAGAAGTTTCTCTCGCACTTCTTCATAATGCTCATCGGAAATGTTCAGTCTGATCTTCAATTTGCCACCATCCTGTCTCGTTTTCTGTTTTTCATTCTACCGATATAATCGCCTGTGGCAAGGGGTTCTGCACAGACTGCACTTCCAGAGCGCATAAATTGCAGCAACCAACCATAAACGGCCTTTCAAAATAATTACCGGCACGCAAAGATGCCTGAAAGGAAAAAAGAGCCGCTCCATAAAGGAACGGCTCTTCCTGATAAACTTTTCTCTCGTCCGAAGACGATAACCGAAGGAATCCTCCGATTAACGCTTACTGAACTGCGAAGCCTTACGGGCTTTCTTGAGACCCGGCTTCTTTCTTTCCTTCATACGTGCATCACGTGTGAGGAAACCGGCCTTCTTAAGAATTGCCTTATATGCTTCTTCATCTGCCTGAACCAGCGCACGGGAGATACCGTGACGGATCGCACCGGCCTGACCGGAAATACCGCCGCCGACTGCCTTACAGATGATGTCGAACTTGCCTTCTGTAGCGGTTGCTACGAGCGGCTGACGAACGATGAGCTTCAGAGTATCGAGACCGAAGTAATCGTCCATGTCCTTATCGTTAATGGTGATCTTACCTGTGCCAGGAAGAAGACGTACGCATGCTACAGCATTCTTACGACGACCTGTGCCATAGAAGTAAACTTTAGTAGCTTTCTTAGCCATGTAACTTATTCCTCCCTATATTAGCTTTCGAATTCCAGAACTTCCGGCTTCTGTGCAGCGTGCTCATGTTCCGCACCTGCATAAACCTTCAGTTTCTTGAACATCTGACGTCCGAGAGCGTTCTTCGGGAGCATGCCCTTTACAGCCAACTCGAAAGCCTTCTCCGGCTTCGTTTCCATAAGCTTCTTGTAGGTTGTCTCCTTCAGACCACCTGCATAGCCTGTGTGATAACGGTACATCTTCTGCTCCAGCTTCTTACCTGTAAGGACGAGCTTGCTTGCATTGATGACGATTACATAATCTCCTGTATCGATGAAAGGTGTGTAAGTCGGCTTATTCTTGCCGCGCAGAACTGTTGCCACTTCTGTTGCCAGACGACCAAGTGTCTTGCCGGAAGCATCAACTACGTACCATTTTCTCTCGATATTTGATGGTGTAGCAACAAATGTCTTCATAATGGACTTCTTCCTCCTAAAAAGTATACGCATAAAAGCCCCCTGTTTTCGGGCGCTCCACTATAATATATGCGGAAGAAGGGATTGTCAACACTTTTTCTTTAAAAATCTCGACGATTTTCGAAAATTCATCGATTTTCGCCGTTTTTCGTTGAGATTCGATGACCGGAATCATTATATACCACATTTCGTCTCTTGTCCCGAAACCTCCTCAAACTCTTGTTTTCCGCAGAAAGCAGGGAGCCCCGCTTCTGAAGCGAGGCTCCCATATTGAGGAGATGGTCTTATGCCGGCCGGTGCCCATACACGGATCCGATCCCGAAGGATCGTCCGTGCCGCCCGTCAGCCATCTTTCTCACAAGTTAGGATGATCTCCGTGCTACGGTTGGCCTTCTGGCCTGCCGCAACACTCTGCTCGATGACGACCCAGTTGCTCTTGAGGATGATCGTCTTGTCGGACTTGGTCGAGATATTCTTAAAGCCCGCCGCCTCAACCGCTTCGATTGCCTTATCGAGGCGCATCTCCGTGACATCCGGCATCTCGACTTCCATTTCCTGAAGACCGTCCACTACGCGGGACGACTTGATCTCGATCTCATCGAGGTGTGATTTGATCTCGAAGATCAGTGTGCTGTCGCCGGCAATCGTCACCTTCGCCGTAGTCTCGAAGTCACTGTCTCCCCGTTTCTCGAATTTCACTTCATGATCTCCGGTCACGGTATCTACCTTCGTCAGGTAGTATCTGCCGTTCTCCATGGTGTCGATTTTCTCGCCATCGAGATACAGATTGATCGAGTACTTCGCCAGTACGTAGTTGTCTTCATAGGTGACATCGATGATCAGTTCACAGTCTTCCTGAGGAATCGCCGCCGTGGTCGTTTCAGGTGCCGCTTCCGTTGTCTCGGCTGTGTCTGTAGACGCAGGAGCCGTCTCTGAATCATCACTTGCCGCCTTCGCATCCTCGGAAGCTTCAGAGGTCGCCTTCGTGGTTTCCTCTTCGTCATCAGGCTCCTTCTGCTCCGCGGTCGTATCTTCTTTCTCTTTCGACTTCTTCTCTGTGGAGATGACACATGCGCTTGTCATGATCGAAATCACCATCAGCATGGCCGCTATCGTTATTACTCTTTTCTTCATAATCTATCCCCCCGATCTTATTTCAAGTATAGCACCTGATAACCTTTCCAAAAACTGCAGACAGCCCCGCCGGCACTTCTGTATTTGCAGACCAGAAGCATATCCGGCGGGGCTAATTTGCACTTCCACTACATATGTTTCAATATGCAGCCCTTCCGTTATGAATAGATAGAAAGCATCTTATCGGCGATTCGAAGGCTAACATATGAATAGTAAGCAGCATCCGCCGTGGAAAGACTATCATCATCGATCGCATCCAGTTTCACAGCCATTTCTTCTTCCTGTTCTATAAATGCGTAATAATCTTCAAGCATTTCCATCAAATTGCCCTCACCCCTGAGATACTTCTTCATGAATGCGATATATTCATCATAGAATTCTTCGTAACTATCCATTGACTCCTTGAACGACGGCGTAACATAGGAATAATCTCCGTTTTGGAACATATTTATATAATCGTTATAGCTGAGTCCCGGATCCTCAGTCGCAGATGTCTCAGCTGAGGAATCCTCATTTTCAGTCAACTCGGACGCTTCCGTTTCATCGTTCGACTCACTGGTCACCTCCGGTTGCGCATCTGTAGGCTCATCTGCATCCGTCTCCTTAGTGTCTTCGGGCGGCAATGCTTCTGTATCTTCCGGCTCCGTCGACGTTTTTTTGTTATCCGCTTTCTTGGTCGTCTCTTTCCCTTTTTTATCCGTATCCGACGCCTTGGTGGTAGTCGTTTGGGTTATGGAGCCCAGATTCGTCGGGATACAGCATCCCAACACGACCGTAGCGATAGCCAGCCAGAAAAGCACTGTCCACAACTGTTTTTTTCTCTTTTTTTCTTTCATATTTATCCCTCCTCGCTGTTGTTTATGTTGCTGTCAATAGCATGTTTTTCGTTCTCATATCTCAGCATCTCCGCATCGATCTTCCTTCTGTAATACTCGATCAGGTCTTTCCCGTCGCCCCGGCTTCTGGCCCGGCGGACCATGTTGTGCAGACGGCAGATCGTGTTATGGTGCGCCCGTTCATCACCGTCATCACCACGTTTCCGTTTTCTTCTCATCTGCGCACCGATCTCATTACAGCATCTCGACATATTCTGAGGAGCCGGCCCGTCGCAATAGATCGTATCCGATCGTTTCTGCGGCACGAAGATCCGCCCGCAATTCGCGCAGAACCTGATTCTCTTCTTTCTCTTCCGAATATGGCTGTATTCAGCCAGAAGAAGTGACAGCCAGTTCGTCACACGCAGTGTCGACAGCTTCTCTCGCGCATGATCGGCCCAATCTTCCACCATGGATGTAATAAGTTCCGTCTGTTCATCTCCGACACCACTGTTGCTGGCCGCGACCGCTTCGACAAATCCGGCAAATGTCGCATATTCGTCAATATACGTTTCGTAACACTCCTTGAGAAAAGCACTGTTCTCTTCTTCCTCCCGATCCTTTCTTCGTATGAGTTCCCTCATTAGCGCCTCATAGAAGGTACTTCGAAACAGTGCGCAGGCAGAAGGCGCCTGTGGAATCTCGATTGCCTCACAAAGACGCAGATACTCGCTCCGGAGAAGTGCTTTTGCCGAAGAAATACCGGTCTTCGGTTCCTCTTTATCGATCCACTCCCGCACCCGGTCCACGAGGATCTCCGCGACGTCGTCACGCATGACCTCCTCGAGGATCCCTCCGACACGATAGTCCTTCTGTGTCCCGTCCTGAAAGAAAACAACGTTCCGGTCGTCTTTCGTGCTTCCATAACAGATGTCGATCCCTTGAGCAAATCCCATCATGAAATCACCTCCTAAACTTTGTTCCCTATCGATTTCATATTAGAAAAACGGTCGTTCCTTTAAAACGGAAACGGCCGTTTAATGTTAGTCATCGATATTTATAGGGGTTTGCTATAACGGGAGTAGATTTTCACGCGAATCAGGAAACGAAGGAAAACACCACACAGAAGCACATGTACACGCGATAAGAAGAATATGTCGCCTCGCGCATCCCCTTTCCGGGCATGAAAAAAGGAGCCGTCCACCCGGACAGCTCCTTTATTGATCTGGAGGCACCACCCGGATTTGAACCGGGGATAAAGGTTTTGCAGACCTCTGCCTTACCACTTGGCTATGGCGCCATTTCCACAATCAGCGTATGAAATGATACCATCAAATACGTCCATGCGTCAAGTGCCTGAGTCAAAAGCACCCGCAACTTTTCTTTTCTTCTCTTTCTTAGCCGTTCTTCAGCACTTCCCCGCTATACGGTCCGGGAGATTCGCCATGGCTTCCTGCGCCGTTTTACTGAGCATAAGCTTCCCGATCACACCGATATCCGGGCGTGGGAAGATAAAGGGAAGATCCGTCTCCCCCAGTCCCGGTCTCACCGGGAAAGCCAGCTTCTCCTCCTCCACGGAGAACTGCGCATCCACACCTTCCTTGTTTCCGCGTGCATCCACACGTACCCATCGGCCGAGCGACTCGAAATAGATGGCATTCAGCCCATGAAGGATCAGCGGAGAAGCATCATCGTTCTCATCCAGACGCAGATACTGATAACACAGCCCTGCCGGGATTCCTGCCGCGCGAAGGATCGCGCAGAGAAGATGGGATTTCCCGAAGCACAGTCCGGTCCTCTTATCCAGCACATCAGAGGCACGAAGACACAGCTCCCGCCGTCCCGCATCGTTACTATGGGAGATCTGGTCTCTCACGAACAGGAACGCACGCGAAGCGAACTCCATCTCCGGATCCAGATAGTCCATCGCCTTCCCATCGGCCTGGTCCTTCATGATCATCTCCATGAGGTAATTCGCGATATACACGATCTTGATGTGATTGTGATTGATATATTCACTGACTTCGAGATACTCTTCGAAGCGGTCTGCCTTCGTAATCAGTTCCATCCTGCCGTCTCCTCTTTATGGTTTCCGCACTATTGTATCACGTGATCCCGCTTCGTGGAACGAAAAGACGTCTTCCTCCCTTTTCCACCACATCGAACTCCACTTCGTACACTTCCCTCATAATTTCCGGCACCAGCACTTCACTTACACTGCCCTTGGCCACCACTTTCCCCTCACGGAGGATGATTGCCCGGTCGCAGTACTTCTCAACCATATTGAAATCATGCATGACGACGATCGCGCTCATCTTCCCGGCATCGACACCCTCTTTCAGCATCTGAAGCGTCTGGATCTGATGCTTGATATCCAGGTTCGACGTCGGCTCATCCAGCAGGATCCACGGCGTCGTCTGCGCCAGCGCCCTCGCAATCAGGACTCTCTGCCTCTCGCCACCGGAAAGAGACGAGAAATCTCTTTTCCGGAACTGATACACGCCGACCGTCTTCATCGCTTCTTCGGCGATCTTTCTGTCTTCGTCCGAATCCCCGTCCCACATACCTTTAAACGGGTAGCGCGCCATCAATACCACATCTTCCACTTCAAAAGCACTATCCCCGCTGCTGTTCTGCGGCACCCAGGCAATCCGCCTGCTCCGCTCCTTCGGCGAGAAGTCACGCGTATCCCTGCCGTCGATCAGCACCGCGCCTTCCGGCGAACGGATCTGCGACAGGAAATGCCGGAGCATCGTCGTCTTACCGGAACCGTTCGGCCCAAGAAGCGCAGTCATATGCCCCCGGGCAAAAGTATAGGAAACATCCGAAAGGATCGGTTCTTTCGCCCCGGACGGATGATACGTCAGATTCTTCGCTTCCAGATCACAGGAAGACCTCTCCGGCTGGTTCACACCCTCAACACGTTCCGTCATTCACGCTCCCCCTTTCTTCTTTCCTTCCAGAGAAGATAGAGGAAGAACGGCGCACCGGTCACCTGCGTGATCGCCCCGACCGCGATCTCACTCGGCGGCGCCGCCGTCCGGCTGATCATGTCGCACAGGATCATGAAGATCGCCCCGCCCAGAAGAGAGAGGGGGATCAGCCGGCGGCTCTTCGGACCGGTCAGTATCCTGAAAATATGCGGGATAATGAGGCTCACGAATCCGATAATGCCACTTACCGAAACACTGGCCGCGACAAGAAGCGACGTCGCCACCACCGCGATCGTCCGGGTCCTTCTTACCGAAACACCCATACTCTGCGCCTCCTGATCCCCGAAACTCAGAAGATCCAGATCCCTTCCGAGGACCGTGAAGCACAGCACCGCCGTCACCAGCACAACAGCGATAAATCCCACCTTGAGCCAAGTCGCAGAAGAGAAACTCCCCAGCATCCACAGATAGATCTGCTCGAGTTTCTCACGGTTCCACATCATTAGCAGCGTGATCGCCGCCGTCAGCATCGAAGAACAGGCGATCCCCGCCAGGAGGATCCCCGTCACCGACCGGGACGTCGCGATCCTCGCCACGCGGAAGACCAGAAGCATCGTCAGCATCGCCCCGGTAAAAGCAAACAGCCAGATACTGCTTACCCCGGACACGGTAAACGTGATCCCGAGCGCCATCGCCACCGCTGCACCGAATGCCGCACCGGACGAGATACCCAGCACCTGCGGATCCGCAAGGGGATTTCTAAACAGCGCCTGCATCACGACACCCGCCGCAGCCAGCCCGCCGCCCACCATTCCGGAGAGGAGCACACGCGGAAGCCGGATATTCCAGATGATCAGCTTATTCGCCTTCGGGATACCCTCCAGAAGTTCCTCTTTATTCACGAACGGAAACCTCGACGCGACGATCCGCGCGCTCTGCGTAAGCGGCACGGACACCGACCCCACGGCCGCCGCCCAAATAACAACAATGACCAGAAGGATCGTCATGATCCCTCCGGCCATCGTTAAAGTCCAAGTTTTTAGCGGTTCTTTTCTCATACGAATGCCTTTATATCTGTTTTCGCTGAAGCGCCGCCTGGTCGGCACGTTACGGATTATGCCGCCTTCTCTTCTGCGAAGATCTCCGGATAGAAGATCTCAGCGAGCATCTTCACCGCTTCCGGATTTCTTGCGCACTGACGGTCGAGCGTATCCGTGCTCTGGAGAACATAGACACGGCCTTCCTTCACGGCAGTCAGATTCGAATACGGCTCGGTTACCTGGAAGGAACCATCCGCCCAGGAAGGGAGCAGGATCACATCCGGATCCGCCGCAACCAGATCCTCTACATTATACATGTAGTACGTGCCGTCCTTCGCGATATTCTCGCCTCCGGCCAT
>JAEEIT010000086.1 GCA_016281535.1 Clostridia bacterium
ATGCGGAGATAGCCTCGCGGAGCGGGTGGAACCACTGACCGTAGTAAACGAGCTCGGAGAACTTCTGCGCAACGAGGTCCTTGTAGTGGATGGTGTCACGCTCAACAGTGAGAAGCTCGAGTTCACGGTGTGCAGCGAAGAGAAGCGTTCCGCCAGGTGTCTCATATACGCCACGGCTCTTCATGCCAACGAGACGGTTCTCAACGATGTCTGCGATACCCACGCCGTTCGCGCCGGCAACCTTGTTGCAGTATCTGAGAAGATCAGCAGGGGAGAGCTTCTGTCCGTCTACTTCAACCGGAATGCCCTTCTCGAACTTGATCGTTACATAAGTCGGTGTGTCAGGTGCCTTCTCAGGAGAAACCATGAGCTCCAGGATCTTATCGAGGTTCGGCTCATTCGCCGGATCTTCGAGGTCCATACCTTCGTGAGAGAGGTGCCAGAGGTTCTCGTCCTTAGAGTAGTTGTTTTCCTTCGTTACCGGAACTTCGATGCCACGGGCATTTGCATAATCGATCTCTTCGTCACGGGACTTGATATCCCAGATTCTCCACGGAGCGAGGATCTTCATGTCCGGATCAAGAGCCTTGATAGAGAGCTCGAAACGAACCTGATCGTTACCCTTACCGGTGCAGCCATGAACGATGGTGGTGCATCCGTTTGCGTGAGCGGCCTCAACGAAGTGCTTCGCGATTACAGGACGTGCCATGGATGTGCCGAGTAGGTATTTGCCCTCGTAAACTGCGTTCGCTTTAAGTGTAGGGAATACGAAGTCAGAAACGAACTCTTCAGAAATGTCTTCGATGATGCACTTGATCGCGCCGCACTTAAGTGCCTTCTTCTCGAGATAATCATGATCAACACCAACACCGACTTCACCGCAGTAAGCTACGACTTCACAGTCATAATGCTCCAGGAGCCACGGGATGATGATAGATGTATCCAGTCCGCCTGAATACGCAAGTAAGAATTTTTCCTTTGCCATAAGGCACCTCCATGAATAATTATTAACGATTTTGCATAACGGCATTGTAGCAGACGTACTCTGATGCGTCAACCGCTATTTCGAAATTCATTGTATTTATATTTTCCTTTAATAACAAGGGTAGATTTGTTGTGCAATTAACGATTTTTATCGTGTTTACGAAACCACTATTAAAGAGTAAAATTATACGGTATGTGGGGAAGTTGTGCATAAAACTGACCTGTATTGACGAAAGGGGACATCGATTATGGCGTATCCGCTGGTGGAAGGAAACATCGGGAAATACTGCACGCTGAATGGTAAGAAAGTCGATTTTGACTCTTTAGAGGGACAGAGCCTCTTCGTTCCGACAGATGATATCACGTATTATGAATCCATCCGTTTTCAGGAAGGTGTGCTGCTTTTCTGGGAAGACCATATGGATCGTCTCCGTAAATCCGTAGAGGCGAAAGAGAACTTCGTGATCGATCCGGATACCTATCATTTCGCAGCGCAGTCTATGATCTGGGACAGCGGAATGGCTGACGGTAATGTAAGGGTAGTGCTTACTAAGAACTTATGGCTTCTATACTTTAGTAATATGACGTACCCGACACAGAAGATGTACAAGGAAGGGATCGTGACCACGAATCTTCAGTGGGAGCGCGTCGAACCGCATGTGAAGGTGTTCCGTGGCGATTATAAAAAGGCGGTTGCGGAGGCTTCTTCGCGTGAAACCCGGTTCGGACTTCCGTATGAAGTTATCCTTTCCGGGAAGGACGGAAAGCTTGTGGAAGGCGGACGTTCGAATTTCTTTGTCCTGTATAAAGATACAGTCTATTCTCCATCGGAAGATCTGATCCTCATCGGGATCACGAGAAAATATGTGAAAGACGCGATCAGTGCGGCCGGGCTCATGCTTGAGGAGGGCTCTTTTACCTTAGAGGAGCTGGTCCGCATGGAGAAGGAGGAAGACGACGGACCGCCGGATCTTTCGCTGTTCGTGACTAGCTCTCCCTTCGACATTCTTCCGGTAAAGTCGGTGGAGGATCACCTTTTCCGATCGGCCGGCTGTGAGAATCTGATCCGTTTGATGGAGAGTTATCAGAAGATCGTGCATCAGTATATCGATCTGCATAAATAATCAGTCCGGGATGATCCCGGAAATACATAAGAATCGTTTGGGAGGCAAAAATGGCAAAGAAGGGAACAATATCAGTAACAACGGAAAACATCTTTCCGATCATCAGGAAGTGGCTCTATTCGGATCAGGACATCTTTATCCGTGAGCTCGTAAGTAATGGTTCGGATGCGATCGCTAAGTTTAAGCGTCTCGTGGATATCGGGGAGGCGGAGAAGAGCGATGATGATTCGTATCAGCTCCATGTGAATTATGACAGTGAGAACGGAACGATCGAGTTTATCGATAATGGTATCGGCATGACGGAAGAGGAAGTCGATAAGTATATCAACCAGATCGCTTTCTCCGGCGCGATGGATTTCGTAGAGAAGTATAAAGAAGAGAGTACCGATGCCAGCGGCATTATCGGTCATTTCGGTCTCGGATTCTATTCTGCATTCATGGTGGCCGATAAGGTACGCATCGATACGAAGTCTTTCCAGAAGGATGCACCGGCCGTCTCCTGGGTATCTGAAGACGGTATGGATTATGAGATTGCAGAATCCGACCGGACGGAGAGAGGTACCACGATTACACTGACGCTCTCTGAAGAGACGAAGGGCATCTTCGACGGTGGAAAAATCAGAGGGATCCTCAATAAGTACTGCTCTTTTATGCCTTTTGATCTGTACTACAGTGATGTCGTAGCGGATAGGAAGCGCGAGGCGGATGAAGCCAAGAAGAAGAAAGAGGCGGAGGATAAGGGCGAAGAGTATAAGGGGTATGAGAATACACCGTCTCCGATCAATAATACGGAACCGCTCTGGAAAAAAGCTCCGAAGGATTGTACGGATGAAGAGTACAAGGAGTTCTACAGAGAAGTCTTCCATGATTTTAAAGAGCCGCTGTTCTGGATCCATCTCAATATGGACTTCCCGTTCCATCTTCAGGGCATCCTTTACTTCCCGAAGACCAATAATGTCTATGAGACGCTGGAAGGCCGGATCAAGATCTATAATCATCAGGTGTTCGTGGCCGATAATATCGAGGAAGTGATCCCTGAGTTCCTGTTCCTGCTTCGTGGCTGTCTCGACTGTACGGATCTTCCGCTGAACGTTTCCCGTTCTGCGCTCCAGCAGGATGAGTATGTGAAGAAGCTCTCTTCCCACATCATCACGAAGGTCTCTGCGAAACTTAACGATGTATTTAAGAACGACCGGAAGGCTTTCGAAGGATACTGGTCGGATATCAGCATCTTCGTTAAGTATGGCATGATGAAGGACGAGAAGTTCTACGAGAAAGTGAAGGATATCTGCCTGTTTAAGTCTGTGGACGGTGAATTCTTCACGATTGAGGAACTGACGAAGGCGAAGGAAAAGGATACGATCCGCTATACGAAAGCACCGGACCAGCAGGCTGCATATATTTCGATGGCGAAAGAAAAGGGCTTCGATGTGGTCGTTCTGAATGAGGAACTGGATAATAACTTCATTTCTTTCCTGGAATACAAGCAGCATGATGTGAAGTTTAAACGCGTGGATGCCGAACTGGAAGGTGAGGCGGCTTCGGAAGATGAGGTGAAGGCGTTAAGTGAGCTCTTCAAGACGGCAACAGGGGACGATAAGCTGGAGGTCTCGGCGGTTGCTCTTGGTGCCGATCAGCTCCCTGCTTTCATTCGTGAGACAGAGGAAGCCCGCCGTATGGCTGAGATGAGAAAGCAGTTCGAATCCATGCGTACCGGTAAGGAAGACGATCCGTATAAGGATCTGGATTCTATGTTCCCGATCAAGAAGGATCTGGTCCTCAACACGGATCATCCGCTGGTTCTGCGTCTCCGCGGCATGGCCTCTGTGGCCGATGATAAGGAGAAACTGGATGCCCTCTGCGTACATCTGTATGATCAGGCCCGTCTGGCTCACGGCTCGCTTGATTCCGAGGGATTGAAGAGATTCCTCAAATATAATAGTGAACTTCTCACGAAAGTGGCCGAAAAACTTAGTTGATACCATAGAATCCCGCTTTCTGATGAGTAGGAAGCGGGGTTTTGTGTTACCATAGATATGTTAATGCGATTCATCAATTTGGAGGATTTTTTATGAGTAATCAGGTTCGCAGAATTTTCTCGGAGAAGAAGAAAGAATTTGCGGTAGAGGCCGCAGGCCTTATGAAGGACGTAAAGTCCGATGTAGGTGTGAAAACGATCGAAAGCGTAAGGATCTTCCATAGATACGATGTGTCCGGACTTACGGATGAAGAGTATGAGCTCGCCAAGAACGTCGTCTTCTCTGAGCCGCCGGTCGATGTGGTGTATGACGAGACGATCGATACATCTGATGCAGCATATGTTCTTGCGATCGAATCCCTTCCGGGACAGTATGATCAGCGTGCCGATTCTGCGGCCCAGTGCTGCCAGATCCTTACACAGAAAGAGAAACCGCTTGTACGCGTAGCCCGCGTGATCGTCTTCTACGGTGCGGTTTCTGATGACCAGAAGAAGGCGATCGCTAAGTATCTCATTAACCCGGTCGAGTGCCGTGAGGCTTCGATGGAGAAGCCGGAAACTCTGGAAGAAGTCTTTGATGTTCCTTCTTCCGTACCGACGATCGAAGGATTCACAACGAAATCGGAAGAGGAACTTGCTGATCTTAGAAAGACATGGGGATTGGCAATGTCTGATGCGGATCTTCTGTTTACCCAGGAATTCTTCCGGTCCATCAAGCGTGATCCGACCATGACCGAGATCCGTGTGCTGGATACCTACTGGTCCGACCACTGCCGTCACACAACGTTCCTCACGGAGCTTACGGATGTGAAGATCGACGGGGACAGTGCTTTTGCCGAAGAATTAAAGAAGATCTATGCGGATTATCTTACTACGCGTGAAGATGTATATGGTGAGCGGATCAGCAAGAAGCCGGTGTGCCTGATGGATCTGGCGACCATGGCGATGAGAAAACTCAAGAAAGATGGTAAGCTCCAGGATCTCGACGAATCTGAAGAAATCAATGCGTGCTCCATCAAGATCCAGATCGATGTGGACGGTAAGAAGGAAGACTATGTTCTGATGTTCAAGAACGAGACCCATAACCACCCGACGGAGATCGAACCATTCGGTGGTGCGGCGACCTGCCTCGGCGGTGCGATCCGAGACCCGCTCTCCGGCCGTTCTTATGTATATCAGGCTATGCGCGTGACCGGTGCCGGTGACCCGACGGTTCCTGTATCCATGACACTGGAAGGCAAGCTTTCCCAGAAGAAACTCGTTCGTACGGCGGCAGCCGGATACAGCTCTTACGGTAACCAGATCGGACTCTGTACTGGCCACGTCGATGAGATCTATCATCCGGGTTATGTAGCCAAGAGAATGGAAATCGGTGCGGTTGTCGGTGCGGCTCCGGCAGAGAACATCGTCCGCGTCCGCCCGAGACCAAACGATATTGTTGTTCTTCTTGGCGGTAGAACCGGCCGTGACGGTATCGGTGGTGCTACCGGTTCCTCTAAGGCTCACGATGAAAAGTCTGTACTGACCTGCGGTTCGGAAGTACAGAAGGGTAATCCGCCGACAGAAAGAAAGATCCAGAGACTGTTCCGTATTCCGGAAGTCAGTAAGATGATCCTCCGCTGCAACGACTTCGGTGCCGGCGGTGTTTCCGTTGCCATCGGTGAGCTGGCGGACGGTCTTTCCATTGACCTCGATAAGGTCCCGAAGAAGTACGAGGGTCTGGATGGTACAGAGATCGCCATTTCCGAGTCTCAGGAGAGAATGGCAGTCGTGATCGATCCGAAGGATGAAAAGGCATTCTTTGAATATGCGGCGAAAGAAAACCTCGAAGCAACTGTTGTGGCTGTTGTTACAGAAGAGCCGGTCATGAAGATGACCTGGAAGGGCAACACGATTGTGGAGCTTCCGAGATCTTTTATCGATACGAACGGTGCTTCTTCCTATGCGAAGGCAGAAGTTTCTGAACCGGATTTCAGCAACGGCATTATCGATAAGACCGTCGATTCCTATGTGGAAGGAAACTTCGCGGAATCGATTAAGGGCACATTATCTTCTCTGGACGGCTGCTCTAGAAAGGGCCTGGTTTCCAGATTCGATGGTACGATCGGAGCGGGTACGGTCCTGATGCCTTTCGGCGGACGTTATCAGCTGACGCCGGAAGAAGGTATGGCTTGTAAGATCCCGGTCGAAGAAGGTAAGACGAATGCTGTTTCTGTCATGGCTTACGGTTTCGATCCTTATTTCTCTGCGTGGAGCCCGTTCCATGGTGCATATCATGCAGTGACCGAGTCTCTCTTAAGACTTGCGGCAATGGGATGTGATCCTTTCAAGGCAAGACTGACGTTCCAGGAGTACTTCGAGCGTATGGCAGGTGAGAAGTCCTGGGGTAAGCCGCTATCTGCACTCCTCGGTGCTTATAAAGCTCAGCTTGATTTCGGTACGGCGTCAATCGGTGGTAAGGACAGTATGTCCGGTTCCTTTAATGAACTTCATGTTCCGCCGACGCTTGTTTCCTTTGCTGTAGGTATGACCACTACTGATAAAGTCGTTTCTTCCACGCTCTCGGCCGCCGGTAAGAAACTTTATGCCGTAAAGATCCGCCGTGATGAGAACGGCTGTTATGTGAAAGATCACGCGATCCGTGTGATGAAGTGCATGACGCAGATCCAGGAGCGCGGACAGCTTCTGACGGCAGGTGTTGTCCGTTCAGCAGGTATTGCTGCCCGTGTGGCACAGATGTGCTTCGGTAATAAGCTTGGTTTTGCTTTCTCGGATAAGATCTCCATGGATGACCTCTTTAAGCATTCTTTCGGAACGGTTCTGCTCTGCGTCAGTGACGGCAATGCAATCGAGAAGATCGAACAGGTAGGCGGTAAACTCATCGGTGAGACTACATCTGATGGTGTTATTAGCTATGCCGGACAGTCTGTCTCGGTCGATGAGGCTATTTCTTCCTTCGAGAGTAAGCTCGAACCGATCTTCCCGACAACTGTGGATGAGGGCGCAGCGGTTTCTTACGAGAAGGGTGAGGTCGAGAAGAATGCCATCATAGCTCCGTCGATCCTTACAGGGGCGAAGCCGAAGGTATTTATTCCGGTATTCCCCGGAACGAACTGTGAATACGATACGGCATATGCTTTCTCCAGAGCAGGCGCCGAACCGGATGTGATGGTTATCCGTAACCGTGACTCCAAGGAAGTAGAAGACTCCTTCAGAGAAATGAGTGAGCGGATCAAGAAGGCAAATATGGTGATGATCCCTGGTGGATTCTCTGCAGGTGATGAGCCGGAAGGATCCGGTAAGTTTATCGCCGCGGCGTTCCGTAATGCGGCAGTTACCGAGTCTGTGAGAGATCTTCTCTTTAATCGTGACGGTCTTATGCTCGGTATCTGTAATGGTTTCCAGGCTCTTATGAAACTCGGATTACTCCCGTATGGTGATATCCTTCCGCTGGAACATGATGGTCCGACGCTGACGTTTAACCGTATCGGCCGCCATCAGTCCGCGTATGTTTCTACGAAGATCGTTTCCAATAACTCTCCTTGGCTGAGCTTCACGAACGAAGGCGACGTGTATGAGATTGCGATCTCACATGGTGAGGGCCGCTTCTGCGGATCGGAAGATCTGCTGAAAGAACTCTTCGCGAAGGGACAGGTCGCGACCCAGTATGTCGACGCAGAGGGAAATCCGACGATGGATACGGCGTTTAACCCGAACGGTTCCATGTGTGCGATCGAGGGCATCATTTCTCCGAATGGACGGATCCTCGGTAAGATGGGTCATAGTGAGCGTATTGGCAATGGCGTTGCCAAGAACATCCCGGGCCAGAAGGATCAGAAGATCTTCGAAGCCGGCTGCCGGTACTTCCTCGGATGAACAGAGCAGACGTCTTAGGCATTCTTGAAGAGTACGGTCTTTCCGCCAAGAAAAGTCTGGGGCAGAATTTCCTCTGCAATGAAGAGGTGATCGGGGAGATCCTCGATCTTGCGAAACTTGATAAAACGATGACATGCCTTGAGATCGGTCCCGGTCTCGGGGCATTGTCTGAAAAGGCTGTTTTCATGGCCGGTACGTATCTGGCTGTGGAGATCGATACACGTTTTCAGGCACGGCTTTCTGATGTCATTACAGGTAACGGAGGAAAGGTGATCTACAAGGATTATCTGGAATTGGTTCCGGCGGATCTTCCGGATCCGTCATTTTCTCCGGATGTGGTTCTTTCGAACCTTCCGTATTATGTTATGACACCCATCATGCTGAAAGTCATGAAAGATTTTCCGTCGTGTCAGAGAATGGTATACATGGTTGAAGAAGAAGCACTTGGCCGTATTCTGGCTAAACCCTGTACGAAACAGTACGGGCCTTTAGCTGTTCTGACTGAGCTTTTCGGAACGAAGAAGAAGTGCTTCAATGTAGATGGAGGGAGTTTCGTACCGCCTCCGAATACCGTGTCGTCTGTTATCGTGATCGAACGGAGTGAACAGGCAGACTGGAAACCGGAGATGATCGGTTTTGTTGAAGGGGCGTTCGCGTTACGGAGAAAAACGCTCGTGAACAGCCTGTCTTCGGAAGGAGTATACAGCAAAGACGATATAGCGTCTGCACTTGCTGAAATGGGGAAAAAAGAGAATATACGGAGTGAAGAGATGGTCCCTTCGGAGTTTTCTGATCTTTATAGGATCCTCCAGGGGAGAAAGGACAAGTAGTCATGGCATACGAACGCATCGCGGATTCGCTTTTTGAGAAGTATTCTTCATCGGGGAGCGATAAAGGAAAGGCGAAGACGAAGGGAAAGAAGAATAAGAAAGAGAAGCCTGTTCTTGCGGAATATACTCAGCTTCAGAGAGAACCCGAGGCGAAGTCTAAAAAGAAGAAGAAAGAAGGAAGCGATGAGGAATTCCCGCAAACTGTCCTGGTACGGATTGCCGGAATGAGTTACCGTTTCCGCGTGGATTCGGAAGAAGAGAAGGAGAAAACCTTAAAGTGTGCGAAGGTGGCGAATGATCTTCTGAATGAAACACTCTCCGAAAACCCGATGATCCCGACCAATCAGGCATTGATCCTGGCTTATATGGAAGCATGTTTCCGCTGGCAGAACCTGCTTCACAGCGAGAAAGAAGAGAAACCGAAGGAGGCGCCGCTTCTTCCGCTGGAACTGTATTGTAAAGAGAACAACATCCCGATGGAGGAATTATGAGAAAACCGGAACTACTGGCCCCGTCGGGCTCTATGTCGATGCTTCGTGCCGCGGTAGATGCCGGGGCAGATGCAGTATATCTTGGATTAAATCAGTATAATGCGCGTATCCATGCAGACAATTTCACGCTGGAATCCCTGCAGGATGCGCTGAGCTATGCGCATCTTCGCAATTCGAAGGTGTATATTACGCTGAATACTTTACTGGACGATGACGAGGTGATGGATGCGGTAGAACTGGCATTAGACGCGTATATGCTCGGTGCGGATGCTTTTCTCGTACAGGATAAAGGCCTTGCTTCGTATCTGGCGGCACATTTTCCGCAGATCCCTCTTCATGCCAGTACACAGATGAATGTATTCGGTATCGATCAGGCGTCCGAGATGAAGGAGCTGGGCATGAAACGTGTCGTTCTTCCGAGGGAACTGTCTGTAGATGAGATCCGGTCCCGTTCCGACATCTTCCATGATGAGAATATCGAAGTGGAAGTGTTTGTTCATGGTGCGATGTGCGTCTGCTACTCGGGTCTTTGCTTATTCAGCAGTATGAATAAATCCGGATCCCGATCCGGAAACCGCGGTTCCTGCGCGCAGCCTTGCCGTCAGAGCTATCAGTTATGGGATGGAAACCGGGAGGTGGCTGTCGGAGGGAAACCTCTACGTTCGGGTAAACTGATTTCTCCGAAGGATCAGTCTGCGCTGCCCTATCTCCGTCAGTTGATGGAAATCGGAGTGGATTCTCTTAAGATCGAAGGAAGAATGCGCGATGAGAATTACTGTATGGCTGTTGTTTCGGCTTATCGAAGACTGATCGATGCGGTGGCAGATGGACGGGATACGAAGGACTTACTGGAAGAAGTGAGAAACGATCTTCTGGTTACATTTAACCGGGGAGGTTCCTTCACGACTCAGTATCTGCAGGGGAAGAAAGGATCCGATTATCTTTCCGGGGAATATGCCGGGAAATACGGGCTGTATTGGGGCGAGATAACAGGAGTGTATCCTCGTCTGGGAACGATCGATGTCCGTTCCTTCCAGAAAGATGCCCCGCAGAAAGGGGATTTCCTTTCGATCCGGGATAAAGAGCAGGAGATCGCTAGCTTCCCTGTCGGAAAGATCGATGTGGATAGGCAGTCTTCCTGGGTAAAAGGTCTGCACCCTGATGCGATGGCGAAGCTTAGAAACGGCATGTCCGTGTACCGCATGAGCAAGAAGATCGAAGTGCCTCGTGACAAACTCCGCCGTACGCCGATCACAGGTGTTTTCTGTCAGGAAGGTAAGGAGTATATCCTTCGTGTCGAGGTCTCTGAGGGAGCTTTCGCCGGAGTGACGGCTTCCTGCGAAGTTCCGGCCGGAAATCCCGGAGATGGTGACCCGCTGACATGGGAAAGAGCGAAGGAACAGTTTCAGAAGACCGGGCAGACGCCGTTTTCTTTTACGGACATTCGTAAAGACGGGGATTTCCCGATTTTCCTTCGTATTGCACAGATCAATGCACTCCGAAGAGATGCGATGGCATTTCTAGCCGAAGCGGTGCTGGATAGCCAGAGTCGTGACAGGAGTCGGCTATTTGCGGAAGAAGAGGAATTGAACGTTCCGCAGAAGGATAAACCGGAGAAGATGCATGTCATTATTGCCGATTACCTCGATATGGGCCGTATTTCTGGAGGATATGCATGTGGGGCCGATATCTACGTTTTCCCGGCACTTCAGATAACCCGTTCCGGAAGGATCCATTCTATCGAAGCACTTCTTGAGGAAGAACCGTCTGCGAAAGTGGCGCTTCGTCTTCCGGGAGCCTATAAAGATGAAGCAATCGAAATCCTGGATAAAGCCTATACACTCCTCTCTTCACACGCTAAAGACCGTTTTATCGGTTTCTTCGGCACGCATCCGCAGGATAAGACCGTAGGCTTACTACCGGGAAGCAATATCTATAACCGATTTACTTATCGGTATGAGGTACAGAAAAATGAAGAATTCCTCTTCGTATCCCATGAGATGAATGACGAGAAAATCAGAAAAATGGGCGCCTCCCTTCGTGATGAAGCAGGCAGTACTTTTATGGCAGTACATCGTTATGGCCCGATCGAATGGATGCAATCGGAGTTCTGTCCGTTAGGACGTCATCAGAAGAACTGCAGCATGTGCAGGGAGCATCCTGAAGTGTCCATGAGCGAATACACGACAGATAAGTCGGATGTACATCATGACAGCCGGATGGATCTTGTCTGCTATCCCGGATTATGTAGAGCGGATCTTTTCGGTGATGCGAAGAACCTTATATCCGGAGATACGGTCAGCGGGCTTCTCTCGATGGGGATCCCGACAGCCTCGGTTGCCCGCTTTATGAATGAGGATCAGGAAGAAAGAAGGATGATCGTTGAATCGCTCTATCCCGACGAATATGAGGACGATGAGGAGGAAGACTGGTATGAGTACTGAGATTTTTGTGGAACGGATAAGTGATGATGCGGTGCTTCCGGCTTATGCGCACGATGGCGATGCCGGGATGGACCTGTATAGTGTCTCGGATGTGGTGATCGCTCCCGGTGAGACGGTGCTGATTCATACCGGTCTTAGATTCGCGATTCCACAGGGATATGAGGTGCAGATCCGGCCGAGAAGCGGAATATCGCTGAATACCCCGCTCCGGATCCCGAATGCGCCTGGTACCATCGACAGTGGATACCGTGGAGAAATCTGTATCATTATGGAGAATACATCCTGTGAGAAATATGCTTCGGAACCGGAGTTTCTGCTGACGGATAAGGGCAACAAGAAGGGACCTTATCACATCCGTAAAGGGGACCGGATCGCGCAGATGGTCGTAGCAAGATATGAAACATCTGTATTTCGTGTCACTGAGAATGTGGAAGCGATCGGTGTGGATCGTGAAGGCGGCTTCGGCTCGACCGGGGTATGACACCAAGCGCGCTTGTGAGGAGCGGATTTTCGGATACTTGTGGTTTATGGTCAAGTACTGAAAGTCGTGATAAAATGGAACAATTCTGAAGAAAGGCGCGGTGACTGCACCGTGTGAGGTTACTTATGGGTCAGGGAATAACGAAACGTGAAGGAACGAAGTTCTCTTTCTCCAAGATCATCGTCCGCATGGCGCTGGTCCTCAGTATTCTTGCCGTTTTTACTGTTGCGATCATTGTCATTACGGCGTCTACGGCCAATAGTCTGATGAGCCTTAAGAAGAAGAGTCTTCCGAATATTCCGTCTAATGTTCTGCCTTCCTATTCCGCGACCAGCTTTACTTCTTCGGATGATCAGACGATCCTTTCCGGCTGGTTCTTCAAGACCACGGATCCCATCAGCACTATCATTGTGGTGCACGATACCCAGTCAAACCGTATCCCGTACAACGTCAGCATGGTCGAGATGATCAATGATTTCCTGAATATGCACTTTAATGTGTTTCTGTTCGATCTTCGGAACTCCGGCGAGAGCAGTGGCGCGATCTGCGGCTACGGGTACCTGGAATGGCAGGATGTACTGGGTGCGATCAAGCATGTGAAGAAGATCTCGGTGACGACGGATGTCATCCTTTACGGAATCGGTTCGGGCTGCAGCGCCTGCCTGATTGCGATGGATAAGCTTCCGCCGTCTCTGGATACGGAAGTCCTGGAAGGATATAATCAGAAGATCTCTGATCTCGGATTCGATGTGCACTATATTGCCGGAATCATTCTGGATTCACCGGCGAAAAATTCAGACGACTATATCGTTCCTTTTGTTCTGAAGAAGTCGAAGCTTTCGTTTATAACGAAGAATTTCGTACCTTACGCGATCCGTGTCTCGGCGGGTGAATCTTCCAGTATGAATCTGGCGACCGAGATCTCGCGGCTCCCGATCCCGGTGTGTATCATATACGGTGGACGAGATACTTTCGTCGGATCGGACAAGATCGGTCAGATCGTGGAGGAGAGGAAACGCCTGAACCCGAATACGACTATGGCGACTATGATCCCGGGTGCAGGATATGTGGAGTCGTACATTATCGATCCGGAAGGATACCGCCAGACACTCCGAGAGTATCTGGAGACGTATTTTAAGTAAAGGAGAGAAGTCATGGCTGTTCTTACTCTGGGAATTGAATCATCCTGTGATGAAACCGCATGTGCCGTAATTGAGGACGGACGTGTCGTGCGTGCGAGCATGATTGCCTCCCAGGCGGATTTCCACAGCCAGTATGGCGGCGTTGTTCCGGAACTGGCTTCGCGCATGCATGTCGAGGCCATCGTTCCGTGTCTTTCCGAAACAATGGCGCAGGCCGGCTGTACATATGACGATATCGATGCAGTCTGTGTCACGAAAGGTCCGGGTCTGGTCGGCGCACTTCTTGTAGGTGTTTCATCGGCAAAAGCACTGTGTGAGGTGAAGGGACTTCCTCTTGTCGGGGTGAACCATATGGCCGGTCATATCGCGGCAAATTACCTTTCCGATCCAGCCTGGGAACCGCCTTTCCTTTGCCTTGTGGTTTCCGGCGGACACAGTGAGATCCTTCACGTGAAGGATTACACGGATATGGAATATATCTGCGCGACCCGTGATGATGCGGCAGGGGAAGCTTTTGACAAGATTGCGCGAGTGATCGGGCTGGGCTATCCCGGTGGCCCGAAGCTGGACAAAGCAAGTGTCAGCGGAGATCCGAATGCGTATTCATTTCCTACCCCCCGCATTTCTGACTCCCTTGATTTCTCCTTCAGTGGCATCAAGACGGCAGCCCTGAATACGATCAATCAGATACGGCAGAACGGCGGGGAGATAGATGTGCCTGATTTTGCCGCTTCCTATCAGGATGCGATCTGTTCGGTGCTGATCGACAGACTCGATCAGGCGGTGAAAATGACCGGCATGCGACGGATATGTCTTGCCGGCGGGGTATCGGCGAATTCCTGCCTCAGAAGAAAAATCACGGAACTTGCGAAGAAGAGAAAATGTGAACTGTGCGTACCGAAAATGGCATATTGCACGGATAATGCAGCCATGATCGCATCAGCAGGGTATTATGATTACATGAGAGGTGTTCGTGACGGTATGGACATGAATGCCTATCCGTCTTTGGAATTAGGAGTGTAATATGGCGATACAAAGAGGAATCAAGATCATAGCCGAGAACAGAAAAGCGTTTCACGACTATTATATCGAAGATAAATATGAGGCGGGAGTGGTCCTTTCCGGAACGGAGGTGAAGTCACTTCGCGCCGGCAGAGTCAATCTCAAGGACAGTTATGTACAGGTCAAAGAAGGGGAGATGTTCCTGATCGGTGTGCATATCAGCCCGTATGATCACGGGAACCGCTATAATCTGGACCCGATGAGGACGAGAAAACTCCTCATGCATAAGAGCGAGATCATCCGGCTGTACACGACCGTGAAGCAGGATGGTCTGACCCTGGTTCCGACGAAATGCTATTTCCGTGACGGGAAAGTCAAGTTCGAGATCGGCCTGGCCAGAGGTAAGAAGAATTTCGATAAACGCGATGCGGATGCAGAGAAGACGGCGAAGCGTGATATCGACCGTGCGATCAAGAGCCATAAGAAGAATACAGATTATTGAGATTCCGCTAATTATTTTGAGAAGTTTCCCTGTTTGTAGTATACTTGTCATGTAAACTTTAAAGGAGACGAGAGGAATGAGCCTGACCTCGGAGAACAAGAAATCGGTATTTCATCCGCTTTATTTTCTTTTCGCATTCATCATGTGGATCCTGGTGATCGGGTGGCTGGCTGTGATTTTCTCGCTTTCTTCTGAAAATGCGGATGCTTCTTCACAGCGTTCTGCCGAACTTCTGGATATGATTGCCAAGAATCTGCATCTTTATATGAGTGAAGAATTCCTGAGATGCTGTGCGCATGTTCTGGAATTCGTCATTTTATCCACGCTTTCTTATGTTTCCATGTTTGCCACGAATCATGTGATTACGGGTTCCGGCGTTTCCTATGAACAGAAACTGGACAAGCTTAAGAATGATAATGAAGTCTATATTGCAGTGTCTCTTTGGATCACATCCTTAGTGGCCGCTGCGGATGAATACCACCAGATCTTCGTGGCCGGACGCTCTTCGAGTCTTTTCGACGTATTTCTTGATGTTTCGGGCGCTTTCGTACTGATGCTGATCATCCGTATCGTTGTTTCGATCTATGCTTATGTTAAGAATAAGAAGCAGGTCATGGAAATGATCGCAGCTGAGACACATATGGAGGAAGTATAAATGGGGATTTTTGATAAGAGAAAAGAGAAAGACCGTGAGAAGGCGGATTCTCCTCTGTGGATGGCGGCCTATATGCCGTCCTATTCTTTTATGATCGACGGAAATGGTAATCCTTCTGGCGGATTTGCCCTAAATGAGGGCATTCTTTCCAGATTCCTGAAGAAACCTTCCGAATACTATGAAGAGACCGACCACTTCTTGATGGTTCTTATCAGTTCGACGGATAAGAAAGTGATCGGCGAACTTCCTTATGATAAGGCGCTAAAAGCACTGGAAGCCTATAAGCAGGATGAAACGAAAGATGAACTGCTGGTTCGTCCGCTTACGTATCAGGAGATCACAGGACTTCTGAAATAGGCATACCGGCCGGGTAATGTGAAATAAAGAAAAAAAGAAGCTCCCTCTTTCGTAAGGGAGCTTCTTCTTTCGTAGCTATTTGATCGATCCTTTAAGAAATCGTAAGTTTATCGATCCTGTCTTCATCTACAACACAGATGTAGGACTTTCCGGCATTCACATCGATCTCTTTACCGGTACTGTCGTAGCACTTGATCGGGTCATTCGGTGTCGGCTTCGTCCATGTGATCGGCTCGGCTTTACCGTAAGAAACGTAGTATCCTGTGCCGCCTTCTTCCATGTGAATATCAACATGGCGCTCGGTACTCGGGTCATTCGGACGGGGATTGATCGGGCAGTACAGTACAAATACATTCGTAAAGTTGATCTGTGTGTCATTATTGATATCCGTCTGAGGCTGACCCTCATACTGGAACTTGTAGTAGACGCCTTCATCTGCATTATAGACAAACTGAGCATCATCGTTCATGGAAGAGAAGTACACAGTCATGTCGGTGCAGTCGATGGCGTCCGTCATCTTTGCCGTACCGGGATCGACGAAATTGAACAATCTCGGCATTTCACCATTGAGGTCGATATTGTAATACTCCGCCGCACGGACAAGGAAATCACCACGGGAAACACCGCAATGCTCCTGCGCACGCTGGCTCTTCCATTCGCGATCGTACCAGCAGAACCGGTCTCCGGTGACTTCACCGGCATCGTGGCCCTTGCCGTAATCATAAATGTTGTTGTTCAGATCGACCCATGGGATGCTGTTCTTTCTGACGTGAGAAGGTACAGCCGTTTCATCCGAACCCCAAGAGAAGAATATCGCACCGATTCCGGCACACATATCGGCAGGTCCGACACGTCCGCTTCGGATGGAACCGAGAAGCGGGATCTTGGAAATGTCTTCGTATACGCAGAGCATTCTCGTCTGACCGCCTTCTGTTTCGAATTCGAAAATAACCGATGCATCGCTTGTGCCTCGAGAGGGATTGGCTTGTCTGGTGTTATTGATGGTAATGGCAGCTCCGCGCTTGCCTTTGTTTTCAATATCCATTTCAATCAAGCCGGTAAGAGGGTTCTCCATTACATCCGTCGGAACCGGAATGGTATACTCTGTTGTTTCAGAAGGAACAACCGTAGCCTCCGTCTCTGAATCTGAAGCCTGGCTGGAGTCGCCAGAATCGTCTTTTGTCCACCAGGTTTCATAACTCATGGATTCGGGGGCTTTCTTGCCACATGCTGCCAGAGGTGAACCGATGAGCATGATCGAGGCAGAAATAGCTACGAGTTTGATGAGTTTCTGTTTCATTTACTCTCTCCTTGTTGATTAATATGACTCTATTGTAACATAACGTTGGTAATATATTGCATGTCATTGAAATGTAACACAAAATCGGGTAATATGGTGCAAGGTTAAGAAAGGGGAAGAATATGTCTTCTAATACGATGGATAATCGTGCATTGGCCGGTTCCGGTCAGCCAAAGAAGAAATCAAAGGTCCGGATCCTGCTCCGTGTTCTTTGTTTCATCCTGTGTGCCGTACTCGGATTCGGATCCGGTGTTGTACTATACATATATAAATTAATGGGTAGTGTTGGTTTCGTGAATACTCCTTTTGTGAATAAGGCTCAGTATGAAACCATCGATTTCGATGATTTAGACAATGTGGACCTCAGTTCCGGCGATGTTTCCTCTTCATGGGATGCCGGCGGTCATACGAAAGTGTATGTCAATCAGAAGTATCCGATCAAGAAAGTTGCCCAGAAGGACAGTAAAGTTGAGAATATCCTCGTTTTCGGTGTGGATTCGCGTGGTACGGACGATGTGCATTGCCGTGCGGATGCGATCCTTATTGTTTCGATCGACCACAGGCATGATTGTGTGAAGATGATCTCTCTGATGCGTGATACCGGTGTAAAGATCGAGGGAAGATCTTCTACGGATAAGCTTACACACTCGTATGCGTATGGTGGTGTCGGTCTGCTGATCAATACGATCAATGAGAATTTCGGACTGGATATCCAGCGATTCGTTATGCTTGACTTCGGCAGTTCTTCGAATCTGATCGATCTTGTCGGCGGGGTGGATATTGAGGTCACGGCCGGCGAGGTGAAGTATGCCAACAGGAATATTGAGGAAGAAAAAGAACTTCTTGGAAGAGACGTTCCGCTCCTTGAGCATGAGGGGCTGCAGACTCTGAATGGTGTTCAGGCGACTTCGTGGGCCCGTATCCGTTATCTGGACTCGGATTATGTCCGTACCAGCCGTCAGCGTACTTTAGCTATTGCATTGATCAATAAGGTGGCTTCGCTGGGAAGACTGGAACAGACCGCTCTTCTTGAAGATGCTGCAGGCATGTTCGAGACGAATATGAATGCTATGGATATGATGCGTATCGCGATCTCTACCATTGAGGTCCTTGATGAAGTGAAACAATACAGAGCCCCTTCCGACGGAATGTTTACCGTACAGGAGGATCCGTGGATCATGCTTGTGGACTGGGAGAAACAGCTTGAAGATCTGCATCGTTTTATCTGGGAGGAAGAAGCATGAGTAAGACATCTTCCGCGGTCGTTTGTGAGACCAATCAGATACAGGGTCAGAATCAGGAGAACGTTTTCTTCCATAGCCTTTTCCGTGTTCCGGAAGAATTCTCCTCTGCTTATGTGCGCTCGGCCAAGTCTACTGCACCGATCCAGATCTGTGCATGCCTTTCTGCCCAGGGAGAAGATACGCTTGCGGCGATGACATTGCAGACGGTCCTTAAGAAACTTCAGGAACTGACGGCGCAGACGCAGCTGATGAGCGTCATGGATTATGAGAGCTTCTCGAATCAGGTGGTCAATGTCCTGAATAACACGGTCTGCCATGAGTCGATCAGCCATAATGGTGCGAAACTTCGTGTTTCCATGTCAATGGTCATTATCGAAGGGGATACGCTTCGTGTCCTGAATATCGGCAATACACACGTCTGGCTCTTTAGAAAAGGAAAACTTATTTCTCTTACAGAGAATCAGACTGTGGCCCATCGGTATGTACAGATGGGAGCCATTCCGAAAGAGCAGGAGTATACTCACGAAGGAAAGAACGAACTGACGCAGTATCTGGGACGTTTTGCCCAGGATGGGGAAGTGCTTCCGGATAAGAAAGTACATCTGAAACTTCAGGATGGCGATGAGATCGTCATGCTTGGTACCGGCCTGGATCAGGGGATTCCGATCCAGAAACTCGGTGTCGTGATAGCAAGACCCACGCAGCCGGAAACGAAAGCAACAGAAATGATTCAATATGCCATGGATAATGGTATTAAAGCCGGACTGACAACTCTGGTCATCCGGATCGAGAGTACGCTTCTGCTTCCGGGTGATGCAGATATCGGACAGGCCGCTGTGACCAATGATCTGTCGGTTGCTCCGAAACAGGCTGTTCCGGAAGCGACTCCTGTGGCGCCTGTTCCGCCGCCACCGCCGGTCTCTTCTGAAGATGCGCCTACGATCCAGTCGGAAGAACTGCGTTATCAGGTGAATCAGGCTGTGGCGCAGGATGATTCTTTCGATGACGAGGATGAGTATGAGGATGAGGATGAGGAGGATATGCTTCTCCCGCAGCCTGTCCCGAAGAAGAAAAAGGAAAAGAAGGAGAAGACCGGCAAGAGTTCCGCCTGGAAGTATGTGCTTATCGGCCTTTTGATCTTCGTTCTTTCCGGACTTCTCGGCTATGGTGGTATGTATCTGCTCTTTAACGCCGGCCACTGGACGGGAAATCTGAAGTCGATTCCGACAGAGACGACGAAAGAACGGGATGAAGATTATATCGGTCAGGTTGTTTATGCGCTCTATGATGATACATCGCTGTTTGTTGAGGAAGCGCTGGACAGTCAGGTGATCGACACTTTATCCCGTGGAGAGGCCGTGACACTGGTGGCGGCAAATGATAATTTTGCCAAGGTAAAGAAGGAAAACGGCCTGATGGGCTATGTTCCGCTTGAGATGATTTCTGATGAGGATCCGACGAAGGATGAGACACAGGATACGGATTTCTTCGATCCGACACCGGTTCCGACATCGGAGGATATACCGGACACGGAACCGACAGATCCGCCTACGGAGAATACGGAAACGGAAGCAACGTCAGAGGAGAGCTCCAGCGAATCCACAACAGAAAGTACGTCGGAGTCCTCGGAAAGTACCTCCGAGAGCACATCGGAGAGCACCACGGAGAGTACAACAGAGAGCACTACGGAGAGCACGACTGAAAGTACCTCCGAGAGCACCTCCGAGAGCACATCAGAAGCAACCCAAAGCAGTTCTGAAGCCCAGACAAGTTCGGATACGGAGAATACCAGCAGTGAAGATACTTCCGCATCTTCAGAAGAAGCACAGGACTCGTCTGAGGAGGCCCAGGATACAGAGGCACCTTCTGAAGGCTGATCTTAAACCTGAATAAAGATGTAAAAAGCTCGAACCGGTTTACAGTTCGAGCTTTTCCATTTCTTCGATCTTGAACTCTGAAGCAAGCGGTAACTCGATTTCCGTATTTTTCGCGACCGATCTGTAGAAACCAAGAACCATGTCCACTGCGATATATCCGGATCTTCCGTCGGCAATCGGGGAGGTTCGCGTGGTGATGGCCCGTTGAAGGTCGGTATAGATTCCGTAGTGGGGATTCTTCGCGACTGAAATCAGGTAAGAAAGGCCGAATTTCTTGATGTATCGCCTTAAATACCGGAAGGCCAGGTTCTTTCCTTTAGGGGTGATGATGGAGTAGGAGGGTTTTCCTTTATGCAGCGAGATGCGGATGGCTGCTTTCTCTGCATTGATAAAGAAGGACGCTTCGTGATCGTTCGGGAAAGTGGCTGTGGTGCCTTCCACCTGACAGAGGGCTCCGTTTCCAAACTGATATACGCCCATGGCCGTGTCTTCGGCTTCCATATCCCGGAAACGTCTGGCCATCATGCCTTTGACCTTCAGCGCATCATCGTTCATGAGGTAGCACATCAGATCCAGTGCGTGAACGGTCTGATTCATCAGTGCGCCACCGTCGGATCTCCATGTGCCGCGCCATGCGGCCTGCTTATAGTAATCATTGTCATGCCCCCAGCGTACGACTACTGAGCCGTGCCCTACCTTGCCCAGTGCGCCGCTTGCCATATCCTCATGGATGAGGGAGACGATGGGGAAATAGCGGTAAATATGTCCCATGGCGATACATAGACCGAGACTGTCCGCAAGCTGGTAGAGTTCCCGGGATGTCTTGTTGCTCATCGTCATCGGTTTCTCGAGAAGAATGTGGCTTCCGGACTGAAGACAGTCCTTCGCCACCTGAAAATGAAGACCGGAAGGAACCGTAATCGCTACGATATCCGGTTTAAGATCGCTGAGCATCTCTTTATAATCGATGTAGTTCTTGATCGATGCGGTGAATTCCGCGTATTTCTTGATCTTCTTTCTGCAGGAAGAAAGAAGATGGGAAGGTGCATCCGGATTGGTGTCTACGAGTGCACAGAGAATAAGCCGGTCCGAGAGACGGTTGATCGCACGGATGTGTTTCTCGCTGACACGGCCGCAGCCGATGATGGCGACCTTTAATCTGTTGTTTTCCGTATTATCCTCCATGGTGTGCCCTCTCCCGTATCTATGAAAATCCATATCGTTATTCTAACATAATAGAAAGAGAATCATATAGAAAATGGTACAATATATGAAAGAAATGAATAAGGGGAACAGGCTTATGAATATGCTTGAACTGATCGAGAAAAAACGTGACGGTTATGCCTTAAATACGGATGAAATCGCTTTCTTCGTGCGTGGCGTGACGGAGCAGAGCATCCCGGATTACCAGATATCTTCCTTCCTGATGGCAGTGCTTTTTCAGGGGATGAATGATCAGGAAACGGCGGATCTGACGCTGGAAATGTCGCGTTCCGGCAAGATCTGCGATCTTTCGGATATTCCGGGAACGAAAGTGGATAAGCATAGTACCGGCGGTGTAGGAGATAAGGTGACGCCGATCCTTCTTCCTATCGTCGCTTCGTTTGGCGTTCCCTGTGTGAAACTTTCCGGAAGAGGCCTGGGGTTTACAGGCGGAACGATCGATAAATTCGAGTCGATCGACGGGTTCTGTACTTCGGTGGATCCGTCCGAGTTTAAGTCGCGGATCGATAAGTGTGGAATGCTTCTTGGGGGACAGACGGCAGAACTTGCGCCTGCGGATAAATTTCTGTATGCACTTCGTGATGTTACCGGAACCGTGCCGTCGATCCCGTTGATCGCTTCCAGTATTATGAGCAAGAAGATCGCCGGGGGCGCGGATGCTATCGTTCTTGATATCACCTGCGGGAGTGGTGCTTTTATGAAGGATGTGGACTCGGCAAGAGAACTTGCGGAGCGGATGATCGCCATCGGAAAGCTGGCCGGAAGACCTGTTTCCTGTGTGATGACCTCGATGGAGCAGCCCTTAGGCGAGATGGTCGGGAATATTCTGGAAATGCAGGAGGTATGCCGCACTTTGCGTGGCCAGGGGAAGAAGGATGTTCTGGAAGTCGTTCTTACGATGGCTTCGGAAATGCTTCGTTTCACGAATGTGGGGAAGAATGTTTCGCCAGATGAACTGAAAGAGAAGTGTATGGAAAAACTGACGAGCGGTGAGGCGTTCGAGAAGTTCGGGGAACTGGTTCTTTCTCAGGGCGGAAAGCTCGCGTCAGACGGGACGCCGGTATTTGTGGATGCGCCGTTTGAAGTGATGACGGTGTTTGCGGATAAGGACGGGTATGTGTCGGCCTGTGATGCGCTGGCCGTGGGGGAAGCTTCCTGTCTTCTCGGTGCCGGGCGTATGAAGAAGGAAGATGCGATCGATATGGGTGCGGGGATCCGGCTTCACAGGAAGATCGGGGATCCGGTAAAGCGGGGAGATGAATTATATACTCTTTATACGGGTACGAAGAATCCGGTCGGTGATGACCGGATAGATGAAGCGCTTCTTCGTATGGAAGAGGCATATAAGATCTCCGAAGAGCCTTCTGATGCGCCCTCTGAGATTCTCGATGTGATTTCTCCGTGAGCGGTTGCCAACATGTAGAGGGATTGTTATAATACATAAGAACGAATGTTCAGATTTCTTGAAAGGGGAGAATGGCATGGTCATTTTGGGCGTGGATCCAGGATATGCGATCACCGGATACGGCGTGGTTTCGTATGAGAAGAACCATTTTACGGTCCTGGATTATGGTGCGATCACGACGAAAGCCCATACACCCTTTGAGCAGAGGCTTCTCACGCTGCATCAGCAGATGGATGCGTTGATGGAGCGTTTCCATCCGGATGTGATGGCGATCGAGGAGCTGTTCTTCGAGAGAAATACGACGACGGCGATCGGAACGGCGCAGGCCAGAGGTGTGGAGATCCTTGCGGCGGCCGAGGCGAATGTTCCGGTTTATGAATATACACCGATGCAGATCAAGCAGGCGGTAACCGGCTATGGGCGTGCGGATAAGAATCAGGTCAGTACGATGGTCAAGATGATCCTGAATCTGGAGAAGGTGCCGAAGCCGGATGATGTGACGGATGCGTTGGCTATTGCCATCTGTCAGGCACATACCGGCGTGAACAGTGCTTTTGCCGCGGTATCGGGATATCAGTATGGAAGATATGGAAAGAAGGAGTGGGATAAGTAATGTACGCATATATTAAGGGGACGTTCGAGTCTGCGCGTGGCGAGAATATCATTGTGGAGAATAACGGGATCGGGTATAAGATCTATATGCCGCTTCTTCTTCAGGGTAGGATCGGTCATATCGGGGATACGGTATGTGTGTATACGTATCATTATGTGCGTGAGGATATGATCGCTCTTTATGGTTTTCCGGAATTGGAAGATCAGGATATGTTCGAACTTCTGCTGACGGTAAGCGGGATCGGTCCGAAGATCGCGATTTCCGTTGTGGAGATACTGCGGCCTTCCGAGCTTGCTATGGCCGTTCTTTCCGGAGATGTGAAGAAACTGTGTACGGTGAAGGGGCTTGGTAAGAAATCGGCGGAGAGGATCGTTCTGGAACTGAAGGATAAGCTAAAGGGCTTCGAAATGGGCGAAGTGGAGAAGCAGGAGGAGATGGCTTCCTCGATCTCTGCATCTGGTAAGAGTGAGGTGGAGGATTGTATTTCTGCACTTGTTGTGCTCGGTTATCCGGCATCGGAAGCTAGTAAGGCGGCTTTTAAGGTGTATGAGGATGGTAAGAGCGTAGAGAAGATGATCAGGGAAGCGTTGCAGATGCTTGCGAAATAGGGTTTCTGCAGACGGACCTGTTTTGATTTAATGGTGAGGATGATATGGATTTTACGGATTTTGAGCATGATGAGCGGATGATCGCCAGAGAGCGGCTTCCGGAAGATAGAGATGAGAAGAGTCTGCGGCCTCTGACCTGGGAGGATTATTCCGGGCAGAAGCAGGTGACCGATAATCTGAAGATCTTCATTGAGGCGGCGATGCGTCGTGGCGAGGCGCTGGACCACTGTCTGCTCTATGGGCCCCCTGGTCTTGGTAAGACTACGCTTGCCGGGATCATTGCCAATGAGATGGGGGTGAATCTTCGAATCACAACGGGTCCGGCGATTGAGAAGGCCGGTGACCTGGCGGCGTTGCTTACGAGTCTTTCTGAACGGGAAGTTCTGTTCATAGATGAGATCCACCGTCTGAATAGAAATGTGGAAGAGGTGCTCTATCCTGCAATGGAAGATTTCGCACTGGATATTATGATCGGTAAAGGACCGGCAGCGCGGTCGATCCGTCTGGATCTGCCTAGGTTTACCCTGATTGGGGCGACGACTCGTGCCGGTATGCTCTCGGCGCCGCTTCGTGACCGTTTCGGTATGGTGCATCGTCTGGAACTGTATAAACCTGAGGAATTGAAAGTGATCCTGAAGCGGGATGCGGATATTCTGAATATCGGGATCGATGAAGAAGGTCTGACCTGTCTGGCCAGCCGCTCACGGGGAACACCGCGAATTGCGATACGTCTTCTCAAGCGTCTGCGTGATTTTGCCGAGGTGCGTGGTGGTGGCGTGATCGATCGTGAGATTGCGGAGTTCGGCCTAGAACAGCTTTCCATCGATGATATGGGTCTCGATCTTACAGATCGCCGTATTATGACGACGATTGCCGAGAAATTCCTCGGCGGACCGGTCGGTCTGGATACCCTTGCTGCTTGTACGGGCGAGGACGCCGGTACGATCGAAGATGTGTATGAGCCTTTCCTTATGCAGTGCGGATTTATAGCGAAGACGCCGAGAGGAAGGGTGCTCGCGCCTTCCGGCTGGAAGCATCTCGGGTTGAATTGCCCTTCGGATCTGGACAGGAAACTCAGCGGTCTGGGAGTATCTTCTGCGAATGCTTCCCCAAGTGCCCAGATTTCGATCGATGAGATGATGAAGAAGGAGCATGGAGATGAGTGATCCGAATATAGGTGGAAAGCTTCTCCTTCATGCCTGTTGCGCGCCCTGTGCGGAGTATCCGGTTTATGATCTGCTCTCCGGCGGCGTGACTCCTGATGTAATCTACTATAATCCGAATATTCACCCGCGTTACGAATTCGAGAGAAGACGTGAACAGCTCGTTAAACTCGGGCAGATCTATGATCTTAAGTGTTTCTATTCTGAAGATTTCCGTATGGGAGATTGGCTCTCGAAGTCTTGGGAAGGTAAGTTCGATTCCAGATGTGATATGTGTTATTTCATCCGTATGGATTATGTTGCCAGATTTGCGAAAGAACATGGATACGATGCTTTTACCACGAGCCTTCTGGTCAGTCCATATCAGCAGCACGATAAGATCCGGATGATGGCTTCCGATGCGGCGCAGAAGTATGGGGTACGTTTCGCATATACGGACTGGCGTCCGAATTTCCGTAAAGGACAGGATATGGCCAGAGAACATGGACTATACCGGCAGAAGTATTGTGGCTGTATCTATTCTCTCGAGGATTCGAAGTTTCGAGAGAAGATCGTCAGAGATTTTCCTGCGTCTTGGGAAGACGAGCGCTGACGAGAAGGGTACTGTATTCTTCGTAGGTAACCATTCCCGGCTTGGCTTTCGGGATTTTCTTGACATGACTTACAGGACAGTAGTCGATCTCTACACGTATATCGTATTCTGTGTGCGATTCTGACCGGTCTGCACTAAAGGCTTTGTTGCTTCTGGAGAAGTATGCGGCAATCGATGCGGCATCTACGATCGCCTTGTCTGACGGGGTACGGCCGTCTGTCCGAAGGATAACATGAGTGCCGGGCATATTCTTCACATGGAACCATAGGTCATTCTTCGAGGCAATCCGGAATGTGAGCTCATCGTTCTGGATGTTGTTGCGTCCGGAGAGTACTTCGAAATGGTCGGAAACCGTATAGCGTCGGGGTGACGACGGGTCAGTGGTCTTCTTCTTGGCATTTCCGGCTTTCTTCTTAGCCTGGGCCATCTTTGCAGCCTGGCGAAGCGCGCGGGAGGAAGCTTTTCCCGACTTGGATTTGCCGGGGTGGTATGTCTCGGAGGTTTTAGCCGATTTTTCTTCTTTTTCTGATGTGAGTGTGGTATGGATCTCGAATTCGATCGCATCGAGATCCTCGGGTTCGGAGGCAGAGTCGACAGCCTGGAGAAGGGAAGTAAGGTAGGACACTTCTGCTTCTTCTTCGAGAATGAACCGGCTTGCTGCTTCTTTACGGCTGACTGCTTTCCGGTAACGCTTCAGATAACTCTGTCCCTGCTGCGTAGGCGTGAAACCGGGCTCGAGAGGGATGACCGTGCTGCTGCCGAAGTCAGGATAATCAGAGATAACAAGCTCTTGATCGCCCGGGTGAATCAGGTACTGATAAGCCATAAGAAGTTCACCTTGTGATTTCAGTTTCTCGGCATCCTGGGCTGAACGGATATCTTCTTCGTGTATCGAGAGTTTCTTCGATGCGTGGGCATGCGCACTGGAGATCAGTGCTCGTAGTCTTCTTCTCCGCGACTCGAAGATCAGCCTTTGTTCGCGAAAACCAGCGACAATATCCATTGCTTCGGATATAGAAGTGGCGGATCGGCTGATTCCTGCATCCTGAAGAGCGAGTGCGTGCCAGTCTGTTGGTTCGCCATCGATGTAAAAGACGGTAGGGTGAGGGGAAAGTGTGCAAATATCTGTGAGGACCGGAAACAGTGCGTCCGACAGACGTGCGCACTCATCGGTGGTGAGGGAAGCATATCCCTTACGAGGGTCAATGCCGGAGAGAAAGCAGATATCGTTAGCCAATATCGGTGAAAATCCTAATAGAGAATCAAGGATCGCCTTTGATACCGGTCGGTGATCTGATTCAGGAAGAATCGGGATTTTGCCGCTCTTGAGCATAAGAAGAGCCTGAGGCGGGTCGATCTTCCCCTGAACCGGCGGAGCTTCGTAGATCCGAGCCGGCATGATCTCGCGAACTCTGCTGTTGCTTCTGTCGACGTGGACCAGCGCGTCGATGATCTTGTCTTCACTGTTGAGAAAGATGATGTTGCTGTACCGTCCCATCATTTCGATGATCAGTTTCTTATTCGACGTGTCGTGCAGTTCGTCAGTGACGGATATAGTAAAGATAATGATTCGCTCGAAATGGGGACACTGAATGTCGAGGATACGTCCGCCTTGAAGATATTTGCGCAACAACATGCAGAAGTTCGGCGGCAGCTGGGGATTTTCCGGCATGGATCCGGTGATCTGGACACGGGGACTCTGCGGATCACAGGAAAGGAGCACCTTCCGGTTACCGGATGTGGTACGGACTAGAAAGTATATGTCGAAACGTCCGGGCTGATAGATCTTGTCGATTCTGCTTCCGGTTAGTTCTCGATTCAGTTCGTCTGCAAGAAAATGAGTGGTGATTCCGTCAAGAGCCATACGTCAGCCCTCGTCGATGGAGTCGTCCAGGTCGGAAGTCTGGGCGTCCTTCTGTTTCTTTCTGTCGAGAAACAGGAAGATGATCCATCCGGAGATCATGGCTACGATGATCTCGATGCCGAGGACAGTGAAGAACCGGTCATAATGATTCATGGCAATCAGGAAATCCAGGCCAATCAGAACGAGGATTCCGAGGAGAAGGTACAGTGCTTTTCCCCATGGATATGCCCAAATCACGCTCCACAAAGGTTCCTTCTCGGGTTCCGGCGGCAAATTCCGGCTGCTTTTAGCCGAGCGGGAAGAAGCCGGAGCCTTGGTTGGACGTCCGGAACCGGATGCGGGCCGTTTAGCTGTGGACTTTTTCTTCTGCGCCATAGGAACCTATCAGGACGGATCCGCTTCGTTCTTCAGATCGCCTTTACTCGCGAGGAGCTTCTTGATCTTGTCTGTCGGCTTAATGAGATTGGACAGCGACGAGTCGTGGTTGATCGCATCGATCAAGAGAGCGACGAACTTACTCATATTTACGTCTGCGAACCAAGGAGCGGCAAGCAGTTCAGGCCGTCTGTAGATCAGGTTCGTAGCAAATACTTTGGAGATGATCCCCTCTTCGTAAGCACGGTCGAAGTGGTCGATGCCTTCTGTAAAGAGACCGAAAGTAACGGCACAGTAGATGTTTCTGGCACCACGCTGCTTCATCTCGCGGGCAATATCCAGCATGGAATCGCCGGAAGAGATCATATCGTCGACGATCAGAATGTCGAGACCTTCTACGGAATCGCCGAGGAACTCATGGGCAACGATCGGGTTCTTACCGTTTACAACACGTGTGTAGTCGCGTCTCTTGTAGAACGTTCCCAGCGGAACACCAAGCATCGAGGCGAAGTACATCGCACGGGAAATACCGCCTTCATCCGGGCTGATGACCATGAACTGGTCCTCTCTGAAGTGAAGATCCGGGATGGAACGGTACATTTCCTTGATGATCTGGTATGTTGCGGAGAGGCTTTCAAATCCGGATGTAGGGATCGCGTTGGCGACTCTCTCATCGTGTGCATCGAAAGTAATGATGTTCTCTACACCTAATCCGTAGATCTCTTCCAGGGCAAACGCACAGTCAAGAGATTCTCTGGAGTTGCGCTTGTGCTGTCTGCCTTCGTAGAGGAAAGGCATGATGACGTTGATTCGGCGTGCTTTACCGGAGCAGGCCAGAATTACACGTTTCAGGTCCTGATAGTGATCATCCGGGCTCATGTGGTTCTGCTGGCCGAACATCTTATATGTGCAGGAGAAATTGGTGACGTCGCTGATAATAAACAGGTCGTGACCACGTACAGAACTCTGGATCACGGCTTTTCCTTCGCCGGATGAGAATCTCGTGTTATCTACGGCAAGGCGGTAATCCTGACGATAAAAACCAGGATATTTACTGATAAACTCATGCTCCTGGTATTCGGATCTACGCTTACTTAAATACCAGTTTACCTTATCTGTGAAATCCACACTTCCTTTAAGAGGTATGAGAGCAATCGGTCCCACAGGGGCCATCGGGTTGTCGCCATACTGGTTATAGCGGGAATATGCGCCTTCATCCGTATTTTGAATAATCGGTTCCATGTTTGTCCTTCCTTCTTCTGCGTCCATGTGTTTCTTCTGTTACTCCATCAATTCTTCGATTCTGACCTGGCCGAGAAGCTTATCGAACTTCTCGATCGGGCTTATCAGGTTCCCGATGGACTCGTCGACGTTAAGAGCGTCAATAATACGAGCAACGAACGGGGTCATATTAACATCTACGTACCAAGGTGTCTCAAAGAGCGCCTTAGGCCGGTAGGTGAGGTTAGTACAGTAGACCTGCTTGATGATTCCTTCGGCACATGCTTCATTGAACGGCTCAAGTCCTTCGGTAAAGAGGCCGAATGGTGCAGCACAGAAGATGTTTCCGGCTCCGCGTTCACGCATGTATCTTGCGGTACGGATCATGGTGTTTCCTGAATTGATCATATCGTCTACGATGAGAACATCCTTGCCTTTCGGGTCGTCACCGAGAAAGTGTACGGCTTTTACGGGATAGTTTCCGTCTTCATCTACTTTAGTATAGTCGCGGTCGCGGTAGAAGATACCCAGCGGAAGCTCGAGCATCGATGAGTAGAAGATCGCGCGGGAAACTGCCGATTCGTCCGGGCTGATGATCATCATACTGTCTTTATCGATGTGGAGGCCCGGATTCTTTGAAATCAGGGTGCTTATGATCTTATATGCAGATTTCGGAAGCTCAATACCCATAAGAGGAACCGCATTCACAATTCTGGCATCGTGCGGATCGAAAATGATGAGGTTGGCCACACCAAGATTGTACAGATCTTTAAGCATCTGGGCACAATCAAGGGATTCTCTTGTGATGGAATGATCCTGACGTCCTTCATAAAGGAAGGGCATGATCACATTGATACGGCGGGCTTTGCCGCTGACTGCCATAATAATGCGGAGAAGGTCCCTGAAATGGTCATCCGGACTCTTAAAGTGAGGATAACCTGAAAGCGTAAATGTTTCGTCATGGGAAAGAACGTCTGTTACGATGAAAATATCATGACCACGGACGGTCTGGTTCAGCGTAACTTTACCTTCGCCTGTGGCAAACCGCGTAATGGTGGCTGAAATTGTATAATCCCTACGCAGATAGCCGGCGCTATTTACGTAAGGACTATAATTGTTCTGCTGCTTCTTAAGTCTTTTCTCGTAGAGAGTATCGTTAACCTGCTTAACGAAAGCCTCGTTAGAGGTATGGGAAATGATACCAATCGGCCCAAACGGCTCCAAAAGATACCCCCTGTAGTCAAATGGATCAACAGCCCCCGATGAACGTGCGCTCTCTGACATAGCACCCTCCGCAAAAGTCAATATAGCTAAACGCCACGAGTTAAGTATAACGCTAAATCTTGTTTTTTTGTACTGGAAACTTTTGAGAATTATTATGAAAAAAATGTGTGGATATAGGTAAAATGCATATAAAAATCATTTGTTACTTTATCCGCTGATCATGGTTGTGGTATCATTTAAAAAACCGAAAGGAGAGGTATATGGCGATTTCGTTTCGTAAGACAGCATTCTGGGGCGTCGCATCAGATATTGCGGCTTGTCCGCCATCAGACCGTCCCGAGGTCGTTTTATCCGGTAAGTCCAATGTCGGTAAGTCCTCTTTAATCAACGCTCTGGCGGATAATAAGAAGCTTGCCAGAGTCAGTGCAACCCCCGGAAAGACGAGACTTGTCGTGTATTTCTCCGTTGATGACGCCCTTTATCTGGCGGACCTTCCTGGTTATGGTTATGCAAAAGCGCCGAAAAACGTGAAGGAAAAGTTCTCTAAGCTTTGTGACCAGTATTTCCTGTCCGGACGGAAAATTTCACTGGTTCTGCATCTTTTGGACATCCGTCACGATCCTTCCGCTGATGATATCCGCATGCTGGAATACATGAATCAGGCTGAAATTCCATACTTTCTGGTCTTTACGAAGTGTGATAAGCTCTCCAGAGCACAGATGAACAGGAAGATCCATGAGTTTGGGAAAATACTGGATTTCCATGATGATGCCCGTATATATGCCGTATCTGCCGAAAGGAAGGTCGGATTGGATGATCTTCGCCACGGTATAGAAGAATTTCTGTTTCCGGCTGAGGAGACGTGACTAGAATTAATGACTTTTCGACAAAAGTGCGTATAGTGTCGATATTTGTCGTATTTTTGTTGGTGCGTGTACATGAATAGCGGTTAAACTGTTCCCAAGCATAAGGGAAGGGATTGGCTTTCATGGATTTTTCTATTGTGATGATGGATAACGGCACCGCCGGTGTGTCAAGATCATTTAAGGCCTGGTGTGAAAAGGCCACAAGAGTCTTTCTTAGCCGTCCTATGGTTTGCCTCCTTATCGCCATAATAGCTGGTGGATATATAGCGTTTCATGGTTCTGATGGTCATCGCGTACTGGAAGTTTTTGCTTCGGCCTCATTTCTGGTGTTCTTAAGTGCTGTAAGGCACAACCGTATATGTGAACTTGTAAGCATTTTTGTGAGTGTTATCGGTTTTTCCATCTCTTTTCTCTATTTTGTGCAAGTCCGGCATGCCTTGGAGAAGCGCACAGAAGTCATTCCATACAGCGGTGAAGCCACTGTGATATCGAACAATTCGGCAGATGAAGGATATAAGAATGTTGTTCTGAAGTTAATCAGCGGTGAATGTGTGATATTCCTTACTGAGGAGCAGTTCGAATATGAAGAGACGCTCGCTGTTTCTGGTACTCTGGATCCTGTACATTCTAAAGGGAATCCGGGAGATCTGAATATCCGGCAGTATTACCGAAACAAAGGTATAGTGCGAAGTTTGAACCATGCTCTTGTTACACGGAAAGACGGCAAGGTTTCACCGATTGCGATGGGATACCGGCTCGGTGACCGGTTTTCGAAAGCCTGCTATCGAAAATGGGCAGAGTCGACTGACGAGAAAACGGCTATGATACTGGCCGCGATGATCGTCGGGGATGATTCGTATCTTTCGTCAGATGTAAAGGATTCGTTCCGTGATAGCAACCTTGCTCATTTGCTGGTTGTTTCCGGTGCCCATGTAGGATACTTTGCCGGTATGGTCGATGCCGTAGGTTCTGTATTTCTATCGGATAAGAAGAAGAAAACGGCTGTTATGTCAATATGTCTGTTGTTCTTCGGGTTTGTTTCCGGCTGGAACGGCCCGGCCGCCAGGAGTATATTTTCGTATACTATGGTCAGCTTTATGTCTGACGGAAACCGAAGTATCGACAGACTTTCGGTATGTGCGGCCAGTGCAGTCGTGATTTTTCTTTTTGATCCGTTTTCCATGTTTTCTTCGGGGATGCATCTTTCTTTCGGGGCCACTTTCTCGATTCTGTGTTTCAGAAGACGAGTGGAGGATCTTCTGAAAAGATATCTGGATGCATTTCCAATTGAGCTTAGACGATCCATTGCCTGTTTTCTCTGTGCCCAGATTGGTATGATCCCGGTAATGATGACGATGGGGAATTCTTTCTCTTTGACAGATGTGCTGGTGGTCCTGGCCGCAGGGTTTCCGGCCGAAGTCATCTGTTGTGTGGGTTTAATAATGACAGTGATTATTATGCTGATACCGTTCCCGCTGGTAGGCAGGGTGCTTTTCGTACCTATTCGGGGAATTGCATCGGCATTGACCGGACTTGCCGAGATCGGGGCCGCTAAAGATGTGAGCCGCATATCCTTGCGATATCTTCCGCCTGTTTTTGCCATATGCATAATCAGTTTCTTGCTGGGAATACTTATTCGCTGTGGTTTGCGACGTAGAGTTCTGTTATTTACAGGTTCAGTCAGCTTGATCGCTTCACTGCTATTCTCGAGTTTCCCGCTTGAGAAACGAAGTCAGGTACTTTTTCTGGATGTGGGGCAGGGGGATTGTGCGCTGCTTTTGCATAACGGATATGCCATCCTTATTGATGGTGGAAGAAAGGGCTGTGGACAGGTAATCGAAAATGTAATGGAGTATCTGCATATTGAGACGATCGATCTGGCTTTTGCCACACATCTTGATACAGATCATATCGGGGGGCTTATGGAATTATATGAGGATGGCAAGATTGATTGCTTTTATACCTCCTTTTGGTCCGATAGTGATGAAATGAAGCAGCTTCAGACTTCTTATCCATCAAAGCCTGATCATGCCGGTATTCTCTCGGCCGGAGATCGTGTAGTGGTTGATGAAAACCTGAAACTTGAGGTGATATGGCCTCGACATGCGCACGACGGCGGAAATGAAGACTCGCTTGTTTTTCTTGTGGATCTCTACGGTTCGACATTGCTGTTTACCGGAGACATTTCAGAAAGGGAAGAACATGAAATCCTCGAAGTCATCCCGGAAGAGGTGGACGTTCTGAAGGTGTCCCATCACGGCAGTAAGTATTCCACGTCAGAAGAGCTGCTAAAGAACAAAAAAATAGATGCGGCAGTTATTAGTGTAGGGTATAATCTTTATGGACATCCTTCTCCGGATGTGATTGCCCGGCTTCTAGACGCCGGAGTGGATCTGTATCGTACCGACGAAGAAGGGTGTGTGGCCTTTTCTGCTTCGAGAAAAGGCTGGGAACTGGAATATTACTTCGTATGAGAGGTTTATATATGGCAAAACCAGAGAAAAACAGTACGTGGAGAAGTTTCTCATTTATACTAGGAGAGATGAAGAAAGGGAATCGCGAAAGATTATATCTTATCGGCGGTTCTGAGAAATATCTCATCGATAAACTTATCGCTTCCATGAAGAAGTCTTGGGTATTAGCAGGAGCGGAAAGCATTGATTACTATCAAAAAGACGCAGGAAATTCCAAATTCGATGTTTCGGAATTCCAGAGTCTTTGCGGAACACCCCCGTTTATGTCTCCTTGCAGACTGACGGTTGTGCTGAATTCCGGACTATGGGGATCGGAGGCGCCTTCGTCCGTAAATGAGGTTGAGAACTGGAAATCAGTTCTGGAGGCTATTCCTGAATTTGCAACAGTTGTCTTTATTGAAGAGAAGATAGACAAACGAAAGAAACAGCTTATAGAGGCAGTTTCTTCGGTTGGATCGCTTGTTGAAGTCAGCCTTCAGGACGCAGATACGCTGCAACGATGGATCAAGACTTCATTTTCCCTTCAAGGGATCAGTATTGCTCCGGATTGCATGAACAGCTTGATCAGCCGTACGGATTCGTCTATGCGTATGATTGAGAATGAAACAACAAAGATTCTGCATTATTGTAAGTACACGGGCACCAAAAGCATAAATATGGAATTATTGGACCGTCTTTGTGTCCCGGATGTACATGCATCTGTTTTTCATATGATCGATGCGATAGCAGAGAAGAATCTCGGCCGAGCAATGGACATATTAAATAATCTTATTATTATGAAAGAACCGATTCCGAAGATCAGGGTGCTGTTTGCCCGTCATGTCGGGAATCTGATATGTGCGAAAGAACTTGGGAATGCCCGTAGTATCGAGAATGCACTGAAGGTAAAGCCGTTTGTTGCCAAGAAACTGATGATGCAGACGAAGTACTTTACGGAAGAACAGCTCGAGAAGCAGTATTTCCGGTGCTTTGAATCAGATGCTGACGTAAAAATCGGAAGAATGGACGATCGAACGTCCATGGAAGTGCTGATGGTCGGGTTTGCTGCGGCCAAATAACGTTGACGCAATATAGAAATTAAGATAAAATCATTGAGACTTTCGATAAATACGGAGGAAGAAATGGCTAAGATTCAGATGAAAACGCCTCTTGTTGAGATGGATGGCGATGAAATGACCAGAATAATCTGGAAGCAGATCAAGGAGATCGTAATCGAACCTTTCGTTGACCTGAAGACTGAGTATTTCGACCTGGGACTGCCTCATAGGGATGAGACAAATGATCAGGTAACGGTTGATGCCGCGAATCGTGCTGCGGAATTGGGTGTGGCCGTTAAATGTGCGACCATTACACCGAATGCACAGAGAATGGATGAATATAATCTGAAACAGATGTGGAAGAGCCCGAATGGCACGATCCGTGCGATCCTTGATGGTACGGTTTTCCGTGCGCCGATTCTCGTAAAGGGGATCAGTCCATTCGTGTCTTGCTGGAAGAGCCCGATCACTTTAGCCCGTCATGCATATGGCGATGTATATCGTGATGTTGAGATGTATGTTTCCGGTAAGGCTACGGCGGAAATCGTCGTGACATATGAAGATGGTCATATCGAAAAGAAGAAGATTCATGATTTTCAGGGTCCCGGTGTGATAGAAGGCATGCATAACCTGGATGCTTCGATTGAGGCGTTTGCCCGTTCTTGCTTCATGTATGCACTTGATGTAAAGCAGGATCTTTGGTTTGCAACCAAAGATACGATTTCTAAGGTATATGATCATCGTTTTAAGGATATTTTCCAGGAAATCTTTGATAAAGAGTTCAAATCCCGGTTTGAAGAGGCGGGGATCACATATTTTTACACGCTGATCGATGATGCAGTAGCCCGGGTCATGCGTTCCGAGGGCGGAATGGTATGGGCTTGCAAGAATTATGACGGAGACGTGATGTCGGATATGGTAGCATCGGCCTGCGGAAGCCTTGCCATGATGACCTCTGTTCTTGTGTCTCCTTCCGGAAAATATGAGTATGAGGCGGCACACGGCACGGTCACGCGCCACTATTACCGTTATCTGAAGGGCGAATCCACTTCGACCAATCCGATGGCGACTCTTTTCGCTTGGACGGGCGCTCTTAGAAAAAGAGGCCAGTTAGATGGTCTGGATGATCTTGTTGATTTTGCGGACCGCCTCGAGAAGGCATCCATTGAGACGATTGAAGAAGGTACGATTACCGGAGATCTTAACAGTCTTATGGATCATCCGAATAAGAAGGTAGTTAACACTGAAGAATTCTTAAAAGCTATTGCGGCGAAAATGATTTGACAATGATTTAATTAGGAGGAAACACCACTATGAGCTATTTTGAAGATTGGACGAAACATTCTGAAACTGTAGAAAATGAGGCCGATTATAAGGCATATATCTCTAAGTATTATGAACTTGAGAAGAATGCATATGACGCTATCCTCAGTAAGTATCCTGACAATGAGGACCTTCTGAGCGGCAAGGCTGTTGAACTGGCCGAGAAACTGGGATTCGGAAAAGAGGATATGGAGATCTTCGTTGGTTTCCTCGAGGGTATTCATACAAGCCTTACTGAAGAAATTGATTATAAAGAAGTTACAGATGACTCTGAAATCGTTCTGAAGATCGATTATGAAAAGCTTTATTACAATATGCGTGATGCTAAAGCGGAATGGCTCTATACTCTGAAGAGCTGGAAGAATGTCCTGTCTGACGAGAAGATCCAGGAGATTACGAAGAAATATCGTGAGGATAATATTGTTCATGTCGAAAAGATCGGCAGAAATGATCCTTGCCCGTGCGGTAGTGGCAAAAAGTATAAGAAGTGCTGTGGCAAGAAGGAAGCCTAAGTTACTTTTCTTTACAATTGAATCGTTGATTTTTTGATATTGGACTTTTAAAGAGTCCGTAATGATATCGGGTTTACTGACCCGGCTATGAGATGAAATGACATGTATATACGTGTTTGTTTGTCTTGTGGCCGGGTTTATTTATTTGTGCCGGAAAGGAGGTGAGAATAATGAAAATCTGTGAATTAAACCCATCCGTTCGACCGTATGAGAGACTGGAACAGTTTGGTGCGTCCGCTTTATCTGATGAAGAATTACTGGCTATTGTGATTCGTACCGGAACAAAAGGGAAATCATCCAAGGAAATCGCATCCCAGCTGCTGTCTTCCCAGTGCTTGTCGAGTGGATTGTCCGGATTTCATAAGATGGAAGTGGCTGAAATCGCGAAATTTGAAGGCGTTGGCAGAGTCAAAGCGATTATGATCAAGGCGTGTTTGGAGCTTGGAAGAAGAAGTGTAATGACTTCCGACAAAGAAGTTCTACGTTTCTTATGCTGCGACGATTCTATACGTTTCTTCCAGGAAAAGATGAGTTTTCTGGAGTCAGAGGAGGTACAGGCTGTCTATCTCGACTGGCAGAAAAAGATGATTCTTCACAAAACGATTTGCAAAGGCGGTGTCAATTGCGTCGATTTTTCTATTAGTGAAGTATTCCGGACGGCTGTACGAGTCAATGCCAAGGGACTGATACTGGCACATAATCATCCGGGTGGAAGCCTGGAAGCCAGTCGCGAAGATATCGCCATTACGAATACACTTGTGACGAGCGGATGTTTGCTTGGTATAGATGTTTTAGATCACATTATTGTGGTCGATGGAGATGCTATCAGCATGTTAAAACTAGGATTAATGGAGGAAAAGCAAGATGGTGACTGAAAGAAAAATCACACCGGAGAGACTTACATTTAAAGATTTTATGGCTGCGTTCCGTGCTCAGTACAGATATGGGTACCCTCAGTTTTATGATAAGTATTCGATAACAGAGCAGATGGTTCGTAAGAATAACAAAGAACTTCATGGATTGATCATCCGTACACCGGGGAACCGAATTGCGCCGGTGTTCTACTATGAGGATTTCTATAAGGCGTATAAGAAGGGTACAACGATCGATGAATGTGTCAAGCAGATCGTCAGCTTTGTGGAAAGAAAGAGTGTGCCCGGAAACGATTTCGGTGAGAAACTCACGCATTGGGAAAGTAATTGCGATAAACTGATTCTGAAGATGATCAATTATAAGAATAACCGGAATCTGTTAATGAACACACCGTTCCGATTTTTCGGTGATATGGCTGTGATCGTACAGATTTACATGAACGATCCCGTTATCGGGAAAGGAGCGATCACTGTCGACAATGAGCTCATGAGAATATGGTCGGTTAGCCGTAGTACGTTATTTGACCGCGCGATCGAGAATATGAAGCAGTATCATGTGAAAATGGTGGATCTCATGGAGATCTCTCTTGTCGAAGAGGAGTATGATTCCGATGCCCCCAGAATATTCGTTGTATCTTATGATGCGGATTTTCATGGCGCTTCGGTTATGCTGCAGACTGACATTCTCCTGGACTTTGCCAGAAATAGAGACATGGATTTCTATGTCATGCCGGTTTCGACTCATGAGATACTTCTGATCGAGCGACGTGAAGAGATGGAGAATGAAGTGATCCTTGAAATGCTGAAATCGATCAATTCCGACGAAAGATTAGTCGACAATATGCTTTCGGAAGAGGTTTACAGACTGGATAGACAGGATGATCGGATTCGCTCCCTTTACAGTAATGAAGAAGTGATAATGGCCGACAACTGACAAAATCGTCACTTTACATGATCTGCATTTAGCTTTCTCCAAATTGTGGTATACTTTTATGAAGAATTATAAAGGGAGAGAATGCATTGCGGAGCTTATTCAAAAACAGAGTGTTTATTCTTGTACTGTCCACACTGCTGATCATTGCAGTTATCGCGATCAGTGCCATGCCGGGTAGTCCTTTATCATTTGTGACGAAGCCTCTCTCAGTAGTGATTGACCCGGTACAGTCTGTTTTTCGTAGTATCGGTACAAAAATATCGGATTTCTACTCCGCCATTGCGGAAGGAATGGAGATCCGAAAAGAGAATGAAGAGCTCCGAGCCGAGATAGCTGAACTTGAGTATAAAGTGCAACAGGGCGAAGAGGCCAGAATCCGTTGGGAAGAACTGAAGAGTGCCTTTTCTATCCAGGATTCCTTTGAAAACTATCACATTCACGGCGCTTCTATTCTCACCAGAGAATCAGATGAGTGGTTCAGTGTGATCCGTATAAACGTAGGAACCAGTGATGGAATCGATTCGACTACAGGTTCTTATGCGGTTGTGGATGCCCGTATGAACCTGGTTGGAAGGGTGATGTCCACGGATATCGATTCTTCTAAGATCCTGCCTATATTACATGAAGGGTTTACTGTAAGCGCGAAAGTGAACGAAGTCAATGGAGCAGTAGTTCTTGTGACCGGTGATATTACATTGAAAAATGACGGTTTGTGTGTGGTCACAAGAATTCCTTCCAACATAGTCCTGGAAGTCGGTGTTGAACTGGTTACAAGTGGCGAGGGTGGTCTTTTCCCGGCGGGTATTCCGATTGGCACGATCGAAAGTTTTGATAATTCTGATCCGGATAATCTGAAGGCGACTTTACGCCCGTACGTGTCTATTGCCAGCATTAAGGATGTATTTATTATGGTGCCGAATACTGAAGAGGAGAATGGTTCGGTTCCTGCAACGGAAAAGATACCGGGTATTACCAACGAATCTGCCGACTCGGCTGAAGAGACCCCTTCAGATCAATCGACAGCTTCGGAACCGCCTAAAGATTCCGATGAGTCTTTGACTTCGGAAGGTGAAGTATGAGTAAGCAGGAAAGAGTACGTCAGATACTTCTGTACGCCGTGTATATTACGGGGGCTTGCTGTATGCAGGTTACTTTTTCTCAAGTTTTCCGGCTGCTTGGACATACCTGTGACCTGATGCTGGTTTTGGTGGTTTTGTGCGGCTACTTATTCGGAACGAAAGACGGCATAGCTGTTGGAGCAATCGTGGGTGTTTTCCGAGATTATTTTTCCGGTCCGGTTCTTACCGGCTTGGATCAGAAACCTGTGGCAGTTCTTGGGGTAGGCCTTCTTGCATTCATGTATATAGGCATTCTGTCATCACTGCTCTTCCGTAAACGATTCAGAAGAAAGTATTCCCTTGGCATTCTTCAGGTTGTGATCATTTCGTTGATTTATTACTCACTGGGACATATTGTCTCTTTTGTCTATTTGTCCATGTCCGGGAATCTTGTTTCGTATTATTCCTTACGGTATATTGCTTTCTCGAGCATAGTGCCGCAGATAATTGTCAATGTACTGGCGAGTTTGCCGATTCTTTTCCTGCTTCGTTTCGCAGGCCCATACAAAAAGGGTGTACGATCCGGTCTGGTTGACGGGTACAGTGTGGAGGACAGAAAATGGCAAAGCATTTGAATGATGAGAATCTGTATGTTTTTGATGAGGATCATGTCTCCTCCAATATCAGGCCGAAAAGCGGAGATATGATGCAGCGTCTGCTGGATTTCTTGACGAGCCGGTATTTTGTTCTGGGCCTTCTTTTCAGCATTTTCGGGCTGTTGATCCTGATTAAGACCGTTTCTCTTCAGTTTTCTGATGCTTCAAAGAAGATTTCGGCAAGTTCGGTTGGTGTATCGCATCAGTATCTTGTACCTGCGCCACGTGGAGACATTTTAGACCGTAACGGACGTGTCATTGCTACAAGTCAGGAGATAAATGTTCTTATGCTGGCCAATTCCGGCCTGGACGATGAGCATCTGAATAGTATGTGCCTGGAATTGTCCTATCTCCTGGACCAATACAACTGTGTTCCGGTTGCCGATCTAGACGATTATTTCTCTGTGAATCCATATGAGTTCCTGAAATCAGATGAAGAAATCGCACTGTGGCAGACTAACAGGAATCTGTTTGCACTGAAAGAACCGAATCCGAATACGGTCGTTACATACAAGGATGATTATGTTAAGACTGATCCGAAGATCTTTTTCCTCTATTTGCGCCGTAAGTTCGGAATTGATGAGAACTATAACGAAGAGGAAGCCTATCGTATCATTCGTATGAGATATCAGATCTTCACGGATAACTGGTCTTTCCAGACCGGAACGCCTGTTTTGATTGCGAAAGATGTTCCGGAAGAACTGATACGATATCTCCTTGAACAGAATTACCGCTACATGGGGATCATTGCGAATAAGGAATACCGCCGTGTGTATACGCCTCTGGCGAAGGTGTCTTCGCATGTTATTGGGTATATTGGTAAGATTTCACAGAGCCGTCTTACAGAACTGGCGCCGGTCGGTTATCTCGGATCCGATATGGTAGGCCAAGGTGGTGTCGAGGCGCAGATGGAACGTTATTTGCATGGTCAATACGGAGAAAAGCCATATAATATCTGGTCTACCGATGAAGATCAAGGCATCTTCTATGACGGAAATATCGGAATCGATCCTGTGCCCGGGGCTACCGTTCATCTGACGATCGATACGAATCTTCAGCAAGTCGGAATCAACGCTATCAAAGATTATATTGCTGCGGCGGTTAAAGAAGAAGAATTGAAGCAGACGGGTTATAAGACCGCTTCTGCAGGTTCTTTCGTTGTAATGAATGTAAATACCGGTGAAGTCCTTGCAATGGGGTCCTATCCGGACTTCGATCCCAATGACTTCGTTCTTTCTATGGAGGGTGACGCACAGGCAAAAGCCCAGGTAAAATATTATCTTGGAATCGATGAATATCAGGATATTACCGCTGTAGACATGCCTCTTTGGAACCGGGCGATCATGTCCATGTACCCGCCGGGATCAACTTTTAAGATGGTTACGGCTCTTGCCGCCCTCGATTGCGGTCGAATCACCCCGCAGAACAGCGAAGTTCGCTGCGTAAGCCCTACCGATTTCGGCGGCATGCCTTGGAAGTGTCTGGAAATGCCGGAAACAGGACATGGTCTATTAGATCTGACTTCAGGTCTTGCCACGTCTTGCAATATTTATTTTGCAACATTGGGCGTAGATACGACGATCAACGAAATCGATCGTATCGGTGCAGCGCTTGGTCTTGGTGAATTGACCGGGATCGATCTTCCTGGTGAAATCCCCGGTATCCGGGCCAATCGTGCCAATAAACGTCTATTACGTCAGTATGTTACGGATGAGGACCAGGATTGGCACGTTGCTGATACAGCTCAGGCGGCGATCGGTCAGTTCGATAACTGTTTTACCGTTATCCAGTTGGCCCGTTATACGGCAGCTCTTGCTACCAATACGCTTGTTACACCACATGTTATCGACAAGGTAGTGGCGGAGGACGGCTCTATTCTTTATGAAGGCTCGAAAGAAGCGATTCCCTGCGGATTCGATCAGAGTTATCTCGATGCGATTCACGAGGGAATGAAGGCTGTTGTTACAAGTGAACAGGGCACGGCGCATGGTCGTCTGAATGATCTTCCGATTCGAGTCGCATGTAAGACGGGAACGGCCGAAACAGGATTCGAGGAGATCAAGAAAGAGTATTCAAATGGACTCTTTGTGTGTTATGCACCTGCAGACGACCCTGAAATCTGCATCGCTCTCTGTATTGAGAAAGGTGAGTGGGGTTCTTATACGAGTGATATCGCGAAGAAGCTTCTCCTTGCCTATTTTGATCTGCCGGATCCGAAAGAAGACGCTCCGGTCCAGACTGCTCCTCCACTTGGAGATGTGCCTACACCGACACCTGTGCCTATAGAGACGGAAGAGATCAATGAAGAATAACGTTTTGTTTATGCAAAATGGTAAATTTTGGTTGAAGTATTCTGTAAAAATTAGTAGAATGTATATATACTTGTTTGGAGGCTGCGAGAATGAAGATCGTAATAATGGCTGATAATCGGAAGAATGAGCTTCTCGTCAATTTCTGTATAGCGTATCGTCAGTTACTCTCTAAACACACGTTGATTTCTCTTCACAATACCGCAACTCTTCTTGAAACTGCTGCAGATCTTAGTGTCGTCGGCCTGTCAACTGACTATTCGGGCGGTTTTGATCAGCTCGCTTCCCGTGCCGAGTATAACGAGATCGACTGCGTGATCTATCTTCGTGATACACAGCTTTCGAACTATAATGAGATCAATCCTCTGCTCAAAGCCTGCGATTACAATAGTATTCCCTATGCCACCAATCTTGCGAGCGCCGAGATCCTGATCCTTGCGATTGACCGTGGTGATCTTGATTGGCGTGATCTTATCCGCGATTCGGCATTCTGATTCTTTATGGAAATCCGCTCTTTCTCTTATGCTGCGCTTGGAGCGAATATGTATGTTCTGTCCATCGGCAATCAGGCCGTTGTGATTGATCCTTGCTGTCCCTGGGAAGAAACCGGTTTGCCGATGGATCTTTCTGTGACATCTATATTCTGCACGCACGGTCACTTCGACCACATTGCTGAAGCGGATCATCTTGTTTCTTTGTTTTCCTGTCCTCTTTACATTTCGGAAGAAGATAAGAAACTGCTTCCCAGCCCCGAACTCAATCGTTCGAGTACTTTTGGCCTTGATATTTCTGTCAGAACATCGCCGATCACCTGGCCGCAGACTATTATGAAGCCACAAGATCTCGGTTTTTCTGATAATGAACCATTTACATTAAGCATTATTCCGACGCCCGGTCATACGATGGGATCTGTGTGCTTCCTGTTTGATTTTGGTGATCAGGTCGGTAAGCACATGTTTACGGGTGATATGCTCTTTGCAGGGAGTATCGGACGAACGGATCTGGGCGGTTCGGACGCCCTGATGAAGCAGTCGCTCTTACACTTGAAACAGCTTGATGATACTATTCTTTGCTATCCGGGTCACGGAAATAAGACATACCTGGGCAAAGAAAAACTCTATAATCCATATTTCTTTATTTGACGTTCTTTTGTCGAAAATTGTCGAAAAGTTAGACGGGTATGTACATGCCTTCCTGATATATTGAAGCAGGAGGTGATTTATATGCATACATTACAAACGACATTTGTTTTCTCGGTTGTTTTAGTTGTCCTTTGTTGGCTTATATCGTCCAATCCGGTTTTCTATGCCAGAACTTCGGAATTGGCCAGATTGTCTGTCGCCTGTCAGAACGAGAATAACAGGAAGAAATCGATATTTGAGATCCGTGAGGAATCCGGCGAAGAAAATAACTGGGATATTGAGATCAGCTGTCCGGAGAAGGCGTACCGTCTGGGGAAGGGAATACGTGATTCCTTAGATATTCTCATTTCGTAGGGAGGGATGATCATGAGAAAGAGATTGTTCGGCCGTCACGGTGCGATTACACTGTTCCTTTGCCTTCTGCTCTCTGCGGTTATTCTGCTTGAGAGTATCTATGTTGCGGGCGCGTATAGAAGAAAACAGGAAGTGATCCTTACAGAAGCAGTATCTCATCAGGTGGAACAGATCCTATCACAATTTGACCGGAATACTCTGAACTGGTACGGTGTGTATGGAATGACACAAGTTGAGTCCGGAAGCTCTGTGTTTGAAAAGATGACGGAAGGGATAGCAGATGTAGGTTATTCGTATGAATTGACCGATGAACTGGCTCTTTCGGACATTCTGGCATCAGTATCAGAATACATGCGGCTTAGAGGTATAGCTTTTGAAGGGGCGGATCTTCTTTCACGTCTGAATGCATCCATAGCGCAGCTTTCCGGAACGGATAAATTGAATGGGGTGGGGGTGGCCGCATGGCTCCCTACGTTTAAGGCGTATCTTGAGAACAGGAAGAAGTACTCGCCGGTAATGAGTGTGGTGGAAAAGGTTTGTGATGCCACCGGATTAAGTGAAAAACTGTCTGATTTCTTCGACTTTGCAGATGATTTAAGTGAGGTTTGGGCCAGAAACAGCAGTGCAGCCCTTGAAATCGGCGATTCTTCGGTCATGGTGTCTGTATTTGATCCGAGCTGTATTTCATCGCTGACAAAAGCTTTCGACGTATATATGGATGCGGATCTTCCGAATATGGCTGACCGGCTTCTCCTGAATGAATATGCAGTATATTCCTTTGATTCCTTTGTTAAAAGTTATGAAACCGATTCCGGCATGAAAGAGGAGACGAATATATTGGGGATTCCCTTTTCTGACATTCACGGAGATAACAGAGGGGACCTGGAGTATCTTTTGATTGGGAATTCTCGTCCGGCTGTGAATTCTCATGAGTCTTTTGGACTGCTTCTTGGAATTCGTCTTATCCTGAATATGAGTGCATACATGTTAGATGAGTCTAAGAAAGAGATGGCTCTTGGTATTGCGGAGGTTCTTTCTATTCTGATTACGCTTCTTTCAGCCGGTACGATAATAGTTGAGCCCACGATCCTTCAGTATGTAGTTCTGTTTGTTATGGCGTATATCCGGGCGTTCCGGGATGGACTACGGCTTCTTTCAGGTGGTAGTGTTCCGGTCTTCTATAATGATAAAGTCACCGGGACATTAGGCGATCTTGCAGAAACCTCGTATCGTGATTACTATCGTATTTTCCTTCTTTTTGTTCCGGAAGAGAAGCTTCTGGAACGGATGAAACTCATCATCTTTAAAGATTGCGGGTATTTGTTTACCGGCGTATCCGCCACAGGAAAGATAAGGGGATCTGATTACACTGTCAGAAGGAGGTATGAGCTTTATGAGAATCATGAGTAAAAATGTAAACGGGAAGAAAGCCTCGATCATTCTTGAGGCGGCCATTTCGTTTCCGCTGTTTCTTGTTCTGATTCTTGCTATGGTTTCCTCTATGACAGTTGTAAACGCTGATCTTTATCTTCAGCGGGCAACTGAAAATGTGGTATCAGAGCTGAATCTGTCCATTCCTTTCATTTCGAACGGGATACTGTGCGCGGATGACATAACGTCTGCTTTTGGGTTCGGTGAAGAAACGCAGCTGAACACGGAAGAGATCGATGAGGCACTTGGCGTGGTTGGAGTTATAAGTGGTGTAACAGGCGTCGATCTGGAAGATGTCCTATCCACATCTGTTTTGGGACGCTATATCAGGGATCGGATATTACTTGAGTATCGTAAGATCAGCGATACCGGCTGGGTATATGATCAGCTTCTTCAGAATGTATCTGTCTATCTGGATTATGAAAATAAAGACAGGAGTATATACATCTACGTCTACTATGACATAGTGGCCGGTGAGCTCAGCCTTCCTCGGTCATATTGCTCATCGCTGGCTCTATATGCTGAAAGCCTGCCGCTTGGTAAACCAGGAGAGCAAAAGGATGAATCCACAGATTCGGTCTGGGATCAGGAGAATTTCGAACGAGGTATTGCCTTACGGAATGAGTTTGGAGGGAATCTTCCGGCTAACTATCCGGTCATCGGGCGTTTCGAGGAGGGAGAAGCGACTTCAATCAAAAGCATAGACACGACAGCACCATATTATATGGTGAAAGCAAATCTAAATAAGAAATTAAAGGGATATATAAATGATCTTTCGGAGTTTGAAGGGCAAAACTACGGCGGAATCTCGATAGAAGCAGGTGAAATCAAAAAGAAATCGCTGATTATTGTCATTCCGGAAAACGGGACTGCCGATTGCAGAGAATGGATCGAAGATATGATATCCTATGCAAAAGAGAGGGACGTCGATCTGAATATAGAAGAATTTGGTGAGTCTCATCGTTATATTAGTGATAATGTATAAGGAAAAAAGTTGTTGTCACATTAGAAACCTTGCTGTATAGTATTAGTGCTGATATTTTGAGATACTATGTTTTATTGGAGGAACGGGATTGAAGCAGAATATCGAGCGAGTACGAGAAGTAGGCTCATCGAAGAAAACATCCGTGAACACCGTTGGTGATAAGCCCATTGGAGAAGTTCTTCGTATTGCAAGAAGACAATTGATGACCAGAAGGATCCTTACAGCGATTGTCGTTATCCTTCTGATTACTATTGTTGCTTTCTTTGCATTAACCGGCTTTTTCGATCGTTTTGTCGATTATCTGAGCAGTCTGGCGGAGTGAGGGTGTCGTGAACGATAAACTGAAAGACAGTCATATGGACGATCTTTTTGACGCGATCCTGACATTAAAGACTCGTGAAGAGTGCTATGCGCTCTTTGAGGACCTTTGCACGATCGCTGAAGTGAAGTCTCTGGCATCTCGATTCCAGGTGGCGATTCTTCTTGATGAAGGCTATACCTATACCGAGATCTTCAATAAAACTGGTGTGAGTACAGCGACCATCAGCCGGGTGAAGCGTTGCCTTGATTATGGCGCAGATGGATATAGAACGGTTCTTAGCCGGATGGAGCGGCGAAACGATATAAAAGAACAAGGAAAAACGGAAGGAAATAATTAGAAATGAACATTATTACCAAGATTTTTGGTACACACAGCGATCACGAGATTAAACACATTATGCCGATCGTGGAGGCAATTGAGAGCAGATCCGATAAATATTCGAACATGTCGGAATCGGAACTTCGCGGAATGACCGACGTGCTGAAGAAGCGTTTAGCTGACGGTGAAACACTGGATGATATTCTTCCGGATGCGTTTGCAACGATCCGTGAGGCGGCTTACCGTGTAATCGGACTTCGTCCTTACCGGGTGCAGTTGATCGGTGGTATTATCCTGCATCAGGGCAGAATCGCCGAAATGAAAACCGGTGAAGGTAAAACACTTGTTGCTACACTTCCTGTTTATCTGAATGCGTTGACCGGACGTGGCGTTCATGTCGTAACCGTTAACGATTATCTGGCTCGCCGAGACAGTGAATGGATGGGTAAGGTTTATCGCTATCTGGGTCTTTCGGTCGGCTTGATCGTTCATGATATGGACAATAATGACCGTCGCAAGGCTTACGCTTCTGATATTACATATGGAACGAACAATGAATTCGGATTCGATTATCTTCGTGATAACATGGTCGACCGGAAAGAGAAGATGGTACAGAGGGATCTGGTTTATGCCATCGTCGACGAGGTCGATAGTATCCTGATCGATGAAGCAAGAACACCGCTCATCATTTCCGGTATGGGCGGAGAATCTTCCGATATGTACGTCAAGGCTGACCGGTTCGTTAAGACTCTGAAGAAGTTCCTGGTTGTCGAGACGGACGAGAAGGTGGATATTGACGATGTTTCCGGTGATAGTGATTATGTCGTCGATGAGAAAGCGAAAACTGCGGTGCTTACAGCGAACGGCGTAAGCAAGGCAGAGAAGCATTTCGGTGTGGAGAACCTTTCTGACCCGGAGAACTTCGATCTTCAGCACTACATCAATAACGCTCTGAAGGCCAATGGTACGATGGCACGCGACCAGCAGTATGTCGTGACCAACGGCGAGGTCATTATTGTTGATGACTTTACCGGACGTCTCATGTACGGTCGTCGGTTTAGCGATGGCCTCCATCAGGCGATTGAAGCGAAGGAAGGTGTAAAAGTTGAAAGAGAGTCCAAGACTCTCGCGACTATCACATTCCAGAATTACTTCAGAATGTACGAGAAACTTGCCGGTATGACTGGTACCGCTTATACTGAAGAATCGGAATTCCGGCAGATCTATAGCCTTGACGTTATCCAGATTCCGACCAATAAGCCGATTGCCCGTATCGATGAGCATGATGCGGTTTATAAGAATCAGAGCGGAAAGTATGCGGCCGTCCTTCGTCAGGTGAAAGAAGCACATGACAAGGGTCAGCCGGTACTCGTCGGTACTGTCGAAGTCAGCAAGTCCGAATTCCTTTCTAAGATCTTCACCCGTGCCGGCATCAAGCATGACGTGCTGAATGCGAAGAATCACTTAAGAGAGGCTGAAATCGTTGCCCAGGCAGGACGTCTTGGAGCTGTAACGATTGCTACGAACATGGCTGGCCGTGGTACGGATATTCTGCTCGGCGGTAACCCTGAGTTCATGTCGAAGCAGGAGATGCGTAAGCTTGGTTACACAGAAGAGTTGATCGATGCATCTACTGCTTACAATGAAACGGATGATGAGCTGATCCTCGAAGCCCGTCAACGTTTCACCACTTTGGAGAATGAATTCAAAGAGAAGATCAAGGACGAGACCCAGAAGGTCATTGAGGCAGGCGGTCTGTTTATCATTGGTACAGAACGTCATGAATCACGTCGTATTGATAATCAGCTCCGTGGTCGTGCCGGCCGTCAGGGAGACCCGGGACGCACGAAGTTCTTCCTGGCTCTCGATGACGATCTGATGCGTCTGTTTGGTGGTGAGCGTGCCAATGCGGCATTTGAGACACTGGGCGTAGATGAGACGGTTGAGATCCAGTCGGGTATCCTGTCTAAGCAGATCGAAAGTGCCCAGAAGAAGGTTGAGGGTATGAACTTCAGCGCAAGACGTCATGTCCTTGAATACGACGACGTAATGAATGTTCAGCGTAACCTGATTTATGAACAGCGTAGAAAAGTTCTTGATGGTGTGGATATCCATGACACCATCAAGAAGATGCTTACAGCGGTTGCCGAGCGTACAGTGGATAGAGTTGCGCTTGACGGCAGAATCGATACGGAAGAGTGCAAGAGCCTGAAGGCCAGCGTTGCTGATGTTTTCGGTGACGTTCCGGTACTTGAGGACCTTTCCAAGGTCATTTCCGATAAGTCGAGTGCGGATGCTGATGAAATCTCTGAAAAGCTCGTAGAGCAGGGACTTGAGAAGCTTGAGAAGCGTGATGAAGAACTGACTCCGGAAGTGTTCCGTGAAGCAGAGCGTCAGATCCTTCTGTTTAATGTAGATCAGAAGTGGATGGATCATATTGATGCGATGGACCAGCTTCGTAACGCTATCGGTATGAGAAGCGTAGGTCAGAAGGATCCGGTTGTCGAGTATCGTATGGAAGGTTCCGAGATGTTCGATGAGATGAATCTTCTTATCCAGAATGATACGGTCCGTCTGATCATGAAGGCCAATATTGAAGCAGGACAGCGTATCGAGAGAAAATCTGCTGTACGTAAGCTTCAGGAGGGTCACGGAAATGCTCAGCTTGATTCGGTTGCGAAGCGTGCCCAGTCCGGTGCAGATGCGAAAGCCAACCAGCAGGCAGGTATGACCAATCGTGAGCCGGCGAAGCGTGATTCTAAAAAGGTAGGACGCAATGATCCCTGTCCGTGCGGTAGTGGCAAGAAGTATAAGAACTGCTGTGGAAAGGATAATAATGACTAAATCTGATTACTTCACGAATGTAGTTGAGGCATCGGATTATATCCGTTCGAATATTTCGGAAATCCCCGATGTGTGTCTGGTTCTGGGCTCCGGGCTCGGACCGTTAACAGATCGCGTGGAGACGATATCTGAGATTCCATATGAGAAGATTCCGCATTTCCCGAAGACGACTGTCGCGGGGCATGACGGAAAGCTTCTTATTGCCAGGCTTTCCGGTCGGCTTACATTTATCATGAAGGGGCGTTTCCACTTCTATGAGGGATATTCGACGCAGGAAGCGACATTTTATGTCCGCGTGATGGCCTACCTTGGTGTGAAGACTCTGGTTATGACCAATGCAGCAGGCGGAATCAATCAGAATATGAAGCCCAGTGAGCTTATGGTGATTACGGATCATATCGGTCTATTCTGTGATTCTCCGCTTCGGGGTGAGAATCTGGATGAATTTGGACCTCGTTTCCCGGATCAGACGAAAGTGTATGATAAGGATCTGATCGATAAGCTTAAGGAAGCTGCTTCTGAACTCTCGATCCCGCTTCATCAGGGTGTATATGCTTACACGAGAGGTCCGCAATATGAAACGCCTGCTGAGATCCGTGCACTTACGGCATTAGGTGCCGATGCAGTCGGTATGTCTACCGTTGCGGAGGCTATTGCTTCTAGTCACAGCGGCATGAAGACCCTGGCAGTTTCGTGTATTACGAACTATGCAGCGGGAATCACGGGCCAGCCGCTTTCTCATGCGGAGGTCATGGAGAATGCCAATGCGTCATCGAAGAACAGTATCGCACTAATGGAGAGATTCTTCTCCAAGATTTAAGGAGGCCTCATGTCTGATTTACCACGTTATGAGATTAAGGATATTGCGTTAGCGCCGGAAGGACATCACAAAATCGATTGGGCATATAGAAATATGCCCGTTTTACGTATTATAGAGCAGGAACTGAAAGAGACTCGTCCTTTCGAAGGGTTAAAGATCTCTGTCAGCGTACATGTAGAGGCGAAGACCGCCAATCTTGCACTTGTGCTCCGCGAAGGTGGTGCGGATGTGGCGCTGACGGGCTGTAATCCTCTGTCTACGCAGGACGATGTGGCCGCGGCGCTTGTGGAGCGTGGCATGAAGGTCTACTGCATACATGGTGCCGACCCGGAGATGTATAAGAGGCATCTGGAAATGACACTTGCTTTCGGTCCGGATATTGTGATCGATGATGGCGGGGATCTGGCTATGCTCCTTCATTCTACACATAAGCATCTTGTTACCGGCATGCTGGGGGCCTGCGAGGAGACCACGACAGGTGTCCACAGACTTAAGATCCTTGAGAATGAAGGGAAACTTGCTTATCCGGTTATCGCTGTAAACGATGCCCGATGCAAGCATCTGTTTGATAATCGTTTCGGAACGGGACAATCCGTTTGGACGGCCATCATGGCGACGACGAATCTGATCGTTGCAGGTAAGTATGTAGTAGTTGCCGGATTCGGCATGTGTGGCAAAGGCGTGGCGCTTCGTGCAAAGGGAATGGGAGCCCGTGTTATCGTAACGGAGATCGATCCTGTCAAGGCATGTGAAGCGATCATGGAAGGCTACGATGTAATGACGATGGACGAGGCAGCTCCGCTTGGAGATGTATTCGTCACCGTTACCGGATGTAAGGATGTCATTACCAGACAGCATTTCGAGAAGATGAAGGATGGCGCGATTTGCTGTAATGCCGGTCATTTCGACGTGGAGATCAATCTTGTGCAATTGGCGGCGATGGCAAAAGAGCGCAAGGAACTTCGAAAGAATATCGAAGGCTTTGTGATGGAGGACGGCAGGACGATCTGCATACTCGCAGAGGGAAGACTTGTAAATCTGGCAAGTGGAGATGGTCACCCTGTTGAGATCATGGATATGAGCTTCGCTCTTCAGGCCCAGAGTGCCAGATATATTGCCGAACATGGTAAAGAACTGGATAAGCATGTGTATGACACACCTACCGTGATCGATGACCGGGTCGGTGAGTTTCTGCTTCAGTCGAAAGGATATTCGATCGATACATTGACGCCTGAACAGGATCGGTATATCCATTCTTGGGATCTGGAGGAGTGATATGAGTAAGTCGGTTCTTTTCTCGGACATTACGATCGTTACGCCTCATGATGATGCACCGGTTTCTGTGTGCGAACATGCTTATTGTGCGGTGGCGGGAAATGCGATCGTCTACGTGGGTGACTCTAAAGAGGAGGCGGAAGCCGCGCTGTCCGGCATGGGTGATGTTAGCTATGAAACATATGATGGTACGAATAAGATATTGTGCCCGACGTTTGCCAATGCGCATGCCCATACGCCGATGACGATCTTCCGTAATATCGCAGATGATAAATCTCTGCAGGACTGGTTATTCGGTGAGATCCTTCCAAGAGAAGATAAGATGGTACCGGATGATTTCTATTATGGGAATCTTCTTACTCTGGCGGAAATGATCAGCAGCGGTACCGGTTGCTGTGCGAATATGTACACTGGTTCGGTCCAGATAGCGAAAGGCTGTGTGGAAGCGGGATTCCGGATCCAGCAGTCTGTCGATGGGAAACGCTGCCAGGACGGGAATTGGTCGGTCGATCGAGAGAATGTTCAGGAGCTGCTCTCTTATATTGCCGATATTCAATCCGATTTAGTAAAACCAAGTCTGATCGTGCATTCGATTTATCTGTATCCTGAGTATTTCTACTCTCGTATTGCAGATCTGGCAAGAGAGTATTCTCTTCCGATAACTGTCCATATCTCGGAAACGATCCGGGAAAACGAAGACTGCGTCAGACAGTATGGTTGTTCTCCGGTAAAGAAGCTGGATTCCTTTGGATTCCTTACGGATACTACCGTTGCTGCACACTGTGTGCACCTAAGTGATGAAGACCGTTCGATCCTGGCCGACAGAAAAGTATGGGTAGCCCATAATCCCGGCAGCAATATGAAACTTGCTTCCGGTGTGGCGGATATGGCTGCGATGCAGAAAGCCGGTGTCCGTCTATGTCTGGGAACGGATGGCGCGGCAAGCAATAACAATCAGGATATGTACTGGGAGATGCGTCTTGCATCGTTCCTGGCGAAGGGAACCACTTATGATCCGACAGTACTTCCTGCGGAAGAAGTGTTTAAAATGGCGACCCGGAACGGATATCTTGCGTGTGGTTTTGACGATTGTGGTATTATAGAAAAAGGCATGCGTGCAGATATTCAGATCATTGATTATGATTGCCCGCAGATGTGGCCGCTTGGGAACCCGCTCTCGGCGCTTGTTTATTCGTGTGGCCCGAGATGTGTCGAGTCCGTTATGATCGATGGCCGTTTCGTCTTAAGGAATCGTGAGCTTCTGACGATCGATATGGAAAAGGTGAAAGCGGAGACTAAAGCGATTATGCAACGACTGCAATAATACGATAGTTAAGCGGCATGTCCGCTTGTCTATATGTCCACGTAGCTCAGCAGGATAGAGCGACCGCCTCCTAAGCGGTAGGCCGGAGGTTCGAATCCCCTCGTGGACGCCAGGAAAGACTTCTAAAGCCGTATTAGGCTTTATGAAGTCTTTCTTTTTATTTGTGAATTGATATAATGGCTGTAAGCACAGTTCGAGGAGGTTTCGATATGAGAACACTTATCGTTGTTGATATGCAGAAGGATTTTATCGATGGAGCTTTAGGCTCGAAGGAAGCAGCTAAAATCGTTTCGAATGTGGTCAGGAAAATAAAGAAATACGTTAAAAACGGCGATAAAGTGATTTTTACGCAGGATACGCATAAGAAGAATTATATGAGTACACGGGAAGGGAAGTATCTTCCGGTTCCTCACTGTATTAAGGATACAGACGGCTGGACGATTCCGGAGAAGATAAGGAAAGCGGCGCCTGAAGATGCGCTTGTCATCGAGAAACCTTCTTTCGGTTATACCGGATGGAAGAAGCTTCTGAAAGAAGATACGGACCCTATCGAACTGATCGGGCTTTGCACGGATATTTGCGTCGTTTCGAATGCGCTTACGATCAAGAATCTCTTTCCGGAAAGAGATATCTTAGTGGATGCGTCTTGCTGTGCCGGTGTCTCGCCTGCCTCCCATGATGGTGCACTGCTTACTATGAAATGCTGTCAGGTCGATATTCTGAATGAGGGAAAAGAACCGTGGAGGGAATCGTAATATGAAACTTCAGCCGATCATCACAAGTCTCTTAGAGACGGATATGTATAAGTTTTCGATGGGGCAGGCGATCTATCACCAGTTCCCATCCTATAAGACGACCTGGACGTTCCGATGCAGGAATAAGGATGTGACTTTTACTTCGGAGATGATCCAGGAGATCAAGGAGCAGATCCAGGCGTACTGCCAGCTTCGCTTCAATGAAGAGGAACTTCAGTACCTGGATGATATTAAGTGGATCAAAGGCTCTTATGTGGATTTCCTGAGACTGTGGAAGCCAAGATATGAGGATTTCGATATTTCTACGGATGCGGATTGCGGGCTTTCGATCGAGACAAGAGGCACCTGGCTAAATACATCTATGTACGAGATCCCGACGCTGGCCATCGTGAATGAGGTCTATTTCCGCATGGCGTATGACTATGATGAGCTGATACGAAGCTTTGAGGAACGCTTGCATGAGAAGATCGAATGGCTCAGGAGCGGGAAGTACTGCCTGTCTTCGTTCAGTGAATTCGGCATGAGAAGACGTCTTTCCGCTCAGGCGCAGGAGATGGCGGTAAAAGCTCTGGCCGACGCCGATCTGGGTTCGAGTATCTTTGTGGGAACCTCGAACGTTTATCTTGCCAAGCAATATAATCTGACGCCTGTCGGTACGATGGCGCATGAATGGATCATGTGTGTCGGACAAGGCGATCACAAGCATAATCCGGCATATTCCAACTGGTACGCGCTGCGTGCCTGGGTAGAAGAGTATGGTGTTCTAAATGGTACGGCCTTAACAGATGCGATTACGACTGATTGTTTCCTTCGGGACTTCCAGCTGACGAATTCTACGCTGTTTTCCGGTGTGCGCCACGATTCGGGCGACCCGATCGAATGGGGTGAGAAGATGATCTCACATTATAAGTCTCTCGGGATCGATGCGACACAGAAGACACTTCTGTTCTCGGACAGCCTGAATTTCGAGAAAGCGGACGCTATCTTCCGTCATTTCAAGGGAAGAGCCAAGATCGCCTTCGGTATCGGTACCTATATAGCTAATGATACGTGTGTGCCGGCGCTGAATATTGTCATGAAGACAACTCTGTGCAACGGACAGGATGTTGCGAAGATCTCGGATGTGGATGGTAAGGGAATGTGCAAGAATCCGGACTATGTCCGTTATCTGCAGAGATGTATCGATTGGCGTATGCAGCACGAATAAATCGCTTCTAAAGCAAATACATTCAGGCATACCGCCGGTTTTTTCCTTGAGGAGAATCGCGTTTTTTCAAGATAACCTCTGGTTTTCACTTGACATATTCTTGATAAATCGGTATATTTTATGTGCTTTGGAAAAGCGATGCCAATGTGGCTCAGGGGTAGAGCAATTCACTCGTAATGAATAGGTCGTGGGTTCGATTCCCACCATTGGCTCCAAGTAAGCAGGGTTGTTTCTGAAAGAAAAGCCCTGCTTTTTTCCTGTCTTGAAGATTTTCGAACATTCTTTATGGTGTTTCTTTCATTTAATGTATAATAAAATCAGAGTTTCAGAAGAGAGGTCAGTTCGAATATTTATGGATCGGTCCGTAACGGCAATGGAATTAAACAAAAGAAGCGTTTTCTCGGCCCGATTGCGCAGGTTGTTGTGCATATTGCTGGCCGTTTTCTGTCTTCCGGTATTCGGGTGTAAGAAAGTATCGAACAGTTTTCCGCAGCTTCCCACCACCTCTTCATCAGAAACTCCGGAGACATCCGAGACCTCGACAGTTATTGTTGAGGCGTCATCCGAGATCACGATTGCCAGTTCGCTTTCCTACGAGACATGTCAGTATCTGGCCAAGCTTTATTTCGCGAAGCAGCAGGGTATGCTGGCCGAGGGAGTAAACGGTGAGACGGTGGATCTCGAGTATCTTGATACGATCGATCTTCCGTTCGTTCTGCATACGTACGGGACTTCTGAGAACGGGTGCGATACGGATACTTTAAGACAATGGAAGAACAGCGGTGACATGCCGGATATATTCCTTACCAATACTTTTGATCAGGCCGTATCGGAAGGCTATGCTATGCCTATCTCGGATTATATCGCCGATAACCGTCTTCTTTCAGCGGATCGTGTCTACACAGAACAGATATACCAGTTCTTCTGTCGAGGACAGCAGTATGGAATTCCTTATCAGACATCTGCGGCTGTGCTGTTTTGCGATATGGAGGTACTAAGACAGGCAGAAGTCTACACGGTTCCATTCCAGCTGAATACGGTGATGTTCCATGATCTTCTTGAGAAGCTTTCCGGACTTAATGCGGAGGAAATGACTGTATTACCGTTCTATCAGGTGTCGTCCCTGCTACCGTATCTTCCGAGTTCTCTTTATCGGAGCCGATATCTTTCGGCATCTTCTGAAGACGATCGGAAAGAGACGGCTTACCGAGAATCCTTCGATTATGCAGATCAATTGATCCGGTCCGGCTTTTCGTATGAGAGTATGACTGAAGAAATGAAGGAGAACTTTTTTACCGGTCTTTCGCCACTGCTTTCCAGAAAAGTCGGTGTCTGGGCGGGGACAACTGATGAGATTCCCGTGTATGACAACTATATGCCGAATACTCTTAATGTAATGGCGCTTCCGGCTTCTACTGACGAGTCAAATTGTGTTCCTGTTCTGGTATGCTATCCGTTGTGCGTTTCTTCTTCCTGTAAGAATCCGGATCTGGCTTGTGAGCTTGCTGCTTTTATCGCGCTGGATGAGGATGCACAGCTCCTGATCACAAGGGTTACGAAGCGCGAAGGGTATTTGCCGTGTATTTCTTCTCCGATCGTGTGGAAGAATTATGCGGCAGTTCAGAAATACGGGACGTATATGATGCAGTTTCAGGAACTGATGGATCAGGCAATCTACATCCCGGCTGTTTCGGAGAGTGAAAGATTCGGTAAGGATCAGGAGTATATTTCGGATGAGTATTCCCGTCTCTATCCGATTACAGAAGAGGAAGAGGTATAGAATGGATCGGGACATAATTCTGTCGCCAATACGGGTACTTGATGCCACTCTCCTGAAGGATCGTGGTTTCTTCCTGCATGTGACAGATGATGTGACCTCGTATATACGTGCGGTCTTGTCAGATCCCAGGAAACGTTATTTCCTCGCATCCACTATGGTTAATGAAGAAAAGAAGATCATTGCAGTACTCGGACTTGCGAATATCTCAAGCATCCACAACAGCGCGGAAATGGTGATGTTTTTCCCTTCGGATATTCAGGAAGAAGAGAAGAAAGACGAGGAAATACTACGGATCGGTGCCCTTGACCGTTTCATGCGTCTTGCATTCTTCGATATTCAGATCCATCGTATCTCTATCGTGATTCCGGTTACAGATACTCAGTCGGAAAGAATTCTTGCGGGTTGCCATATGCGGCAGGAGGCACTCCTTGAGGAAGCGCTGCGCTATGATGATTCGTATGTTGATGGCGCACTGTTTTCTCTTCTCGATTCAGAGTATCCTGATTACTCTGTAGGCTTTGTTCCGTTTAAGACAGCTGTGATCGCGATACGGGGCGATAATGAAGTGGTCGAATCCACCCATTTCCTGAACTATGGGAAGAAGGTGGAGGGTGTGCTGGAACGGAATGTGGCGATCCGATGTGGAATCGCTGATGCGAACGGTGTTCTGAAAGAGGCCGGTTCGCCGGAATATGCCGAACTGTTTGATTTGTCTTTCCCGGATGAAGTGGCGCGCTGTATGCGGGAACTTGCAGAGTATTTCCAGAAAAGACGGTCCTCGTTTACGATCCACGCCAAACCGATCCGAGGGAGTGATTTCCAGAAGAAGGTCTGGGAGAAGATCCTTGATATCCCTTATGGTGGTACGTGCAGTTATGAGGATATAGCGCTTCTTCTTACAGGAGGAGACAAGAATACGGCAAAGAATCTTACTCGTGCGGTAGGTGCCGCCTGTTCGGATAATCCGCTTCCGATCCTTGTTCCGTGTCACCGCATCATCGGTAAGGATGGCCGTCTGGTCGGATTCTCCGGCGGACTGGAAATCAAAGAATTCCTTCTGAATCATGAGATGTTCGGTATACATATTTGTTAATTCTTTGCGAAAGGAATGAATATCATGAAAATCAATATTTCTCCATCAACTATGTTGAATCCTGTTCCTGTGGTAATGGTTTCCTGCGCCGGAAAGAATCCGGAGAATCCAGAAACAAGACCCAACATCTGTACGGTGGCATGGGCAGGCACGATCAATTCCGAACCGCCGATGGTCTCTGTTTCAATCAGGAAATCCAGGCATTCGCACGATCTTATTCTGGAAAGCCAGGAGTTTGTCATTAATCTGGTGAATAAGAAACTCGCCAAAGCCTGCGATTATTGCGGTGTCCGATCCGGTGCCAATGAGGACAAATTCCGGAAAACAGAACTTACCCCTGAAGTGGCGCCGGGATTGAAGTATGCGCCTCAGATCGCAGAATCACCTGTATCCATCAGCTGCAAGCTAAAAGACATCATCGAACTGGGTTCTCATGATATGTTTCTGGCTGAAGTGGTCGGTGTTTCTGTTGACGAGAAACTGATGGATGATAAGGGGAAGATCTGCCTGGAGAAAGCCAAACTTGTCGCCTATTGTCATGGTGAGTATTACTCTTTAGGGGAGATGTTAGGATTCTTCGGATACTCCGTAGCCTCTAAAGAAGCACTTAAACGTAGAATGCCTGTGAAAAAGTCAAGGAAAAGTAACAAAAAGTAGGCGAGAATGGTCTGAAAATGTTGACAATCGAAGTATTTTATCAGTAAAATTAGAAGGTGGTCCGTATGTCGGGCTTCATATTTGAATCTTGAAAACTAAATATTGGAGGTGAGTACCATAGAACTTTGGTTAGCAATTCTACTTATTGTAATTGCTTTCGCAGTCGGTGCTCTCATCAGTGTAGGATTTTCCGTATTATATTACCGCAAGGGCATGTCCGCTAAGCAGAAGAAGCTTGCTGAGGACGTGGCTAAAGCAGAAGAGAATGCAGAAAGAGTAATTGGTGAGGCGCAGAAGGCTGCTGAAAGCAGAAAGAGAGAACTTCTCTTACAGGCAAAGGAGGAAATCACGAATGCCAAGCTCGATCTTGAGAAGGACGTTCGCGAAAAGAAATCCGAACTTGCCAGAGAGAGAAACCGTCTAGAGCAGAAAGAGGAGTCCTTAAACCGCAAGACCGAAACGATGGAACAGAAGGAAAGTGCCCTCGAGAGCCGCGTCCGTGATGTCATGGCTCTGGAAGAGAAGGCGAAAGAGCTGGAACATCAGAAGGTGATTGAACTTGAGAAGGTATCCGGATTGTCAGTATCGGATGCCAGAAGCCTTGTTCTTGATGCTGCACAGCGTGAATACAGTCATGATATGGCTGTCATGCTTAAGCAGATGGAAGAGCAGACTAAGGCTGAAGCGGATAAGAAGGCCCGAGAGGTTGTTGTTAACGCGATACAGCGTTATGCGTCAGATTATGTGTCTGAAGTGACCGTATCTGTTGTTTCCCTTCCGAATGATGAGATGAAGGGAAGAATTATTGGCCGTGAAGGCAGAAACATCCGTGCGATCGAAACGAGCACCGGTGTAGATATCATCATTGATGATACGCCTGAGGCTGTTATTCTTTCGAGTTTTGATCCGATCCGGCGTGAGATTGCCCGATTGACGATCGAAAGATTGATTTTGGATGGCCGTATCCATCCTGCGAGAATCGAAGAGATGTCTCACAAAGCCCGTAAGGAAGTTAACCAGACGATTAAACAAGAGGGTGAGAGAGCCGCTTTTGACACGGGAATCGTCGGGTTAAATCCAGAGATTATCAAGTATCTGGGAAGACTGCGTTATCGTACCAGTTACGGGCAGAATGTGCTACAGCATTCAATTGAAGTCGCCTGGCTTGCCAGCATGATGGCGGCAGAATTAGGACTGGATGAGATGCTTGCTCGGAGAGCAGGTTTGTTGCATGATATCGGAAAAGCTGCTGATTTTGAACTTGAAGGTTCTCATATTGATCTCGGTGCGGACATCGCACGCCGCTATAAAGAGAATGATACCGTAATTAACGCGATCATGTCTCACCATGGCGATTGTGAACCGACTTCGGAGATTTCGGTACTTGTGGCTGCAGCGGATGCAATCTCCGCGGCAAGACCGGGTGCACGTCGTGAGAATATGGAGACCTATGTCAAGCGAATCCAGAAGCTGGAGGAAATCGCTACGAGTTTCGATGGTGTCGAGAAAGCTTTTGCAATCCAGGCAGGTCGTGAGATCCGCGTGATGGTAAGTCCGGAGAAAGTAACGGACGATGACATGATCCTGAAAGCCCGTGATATCTGTAAGAAGATCGAGGAAGAACTCGATTATCCGGGACAGATCAAAGTCAATATTATCCGTGAGACTCGTGCTTCGGATGTGGCAAAGTAAGAGCAAAAACCAGAAAAAAGAGTCTTCTTCTGAAAAGAGGAAGACTCTTTTTTTCCTTATTTATATATTTATGGTAAAATAGCACGTAAGCTTAAGTACAGATGAGACGTTAGGAGAAGAATTTGCGGGTATTATTCGTTGGAGACGTTGTTGCGCATCCCGGCAAACGGATCTTGAAGAACAAATTAAGGGCATTCCTTACTGAACATTCGGTGGATGCCTGTGTTGTGAACGCAGAGAACGTTGCAGCGGGTCTGGGTGTGAATTATCCGTCTGTGAAAGAGATATTCAGCTATGGTGCGGATTGCATCTCTTTAGGTAATCATGCTTTCTCCTGTCCGGATTATCTCCGCTTCGCCGATTCAGAATGCAAAGTCATACGCCCCGGCAATGTCAGCGAAGCCTGGCCCGGATATTCTTGCTGTCTTCTTGATCTGGGGCAGAAAGGACGGCTCCTTGTTGTCGCGCTCTTGGGACAGGTTTTCGTAACACCCATGGCCGATTCGCCGTTCCGGTACTTCCAGGACCACATTAATATGTGGAAAGAGGAGTATAATCCCACCAATATTCTTGTTGATTTCCACGCTGAAACGACAAGTGAGAAGGGTGCGATGGGGTATTTTGCAGATGGAAAGGTCTCGCTGGTACTGGGGACGCATACGCATGTTCAGACCGCGGATGAGACGATCCTTCCTTGTGGGACCGGCTTTATCAGCGACGTCGGTATGACCGGTACGATGAGCGGGATCCTCGGAATGGAGCCGGAAGCTTCGATCCGGCGTCTGGCAGATAAACTTCCGGCTAGATATACCGCTGCCGACGGGCCTGCTGAAATGAATGCAGTTCTGGCAGAATTGAATATTGAAAATGGTAAATGCACGAAGATTGAAAGGATAAGAATATATGAATAGACTCCGTAAACCAACATGGATTACGTATGTATTGTATGTTGAAGTACTTGTTGTGCTGGTTTTCATCGACCAGTTCACGAAGGATCTGATTACGAAATCACTTGCCCTGTCGCAGGTCGATCCTGTAATCAAGGGATTCTTCTCGCTTATGTATGTACGAAATACCGGTAGTGCTTTTAGCATGTTTGCATCGAAATCCTGGGGGGTCACGTTCTTGAGCGTGATATCTGCCATCGCATTTCTGGTGGTGATTTTCCTCGCTTTCTTCGTACTTGTGAAGTATTGGAGCAGGAGAATGTCTATGTGCCTTATATTCCTGGCGGCAGGAACGCTGGGGAATCTGATCGACCGTGTCCGTCTGAAGTATGTTGTAGACTTCCTGCGTTTTGATTTCGGAAGTTATACCTTCCCGATCTTTAATGTTGCGGATATTTGTGTAACACTATCCTGTATCGCATTAGCTGTTCTTCTGATCTTCAACGAGAAGTTTATCCCCGAGATTCCGTTCAATTCTGAGGAGGAAAAACCTATGTACCATAATCCTCTGGCGGAGAAAGAATCCGGGAAGCACATCGAAGAAGAGATCCGGGAGCTCGAAAAGAAGGAAAAAGAGAATCGTAGATGATCGAGTCATATATCGTTGAAAACTATCAGGGACGTATAGATTCCTACATTCCGTTGGCTTGCCCGGACCTTACGCGTTCAAGGGCATCTCAGCTGATCTCGGACGGTGCGGTGACAGTGGACGGAAAGAAAGTCAAGGCTTCGTTTAAGGTTTTCGGGGGAGAAACGCTGGAAATTGATTTCCCGCCACCGGTGGATACGGATGCGAAACCGGAGAATATTCCTCTTGACATCGTTTATGAGGATGATGATCTGATCATAATCAATAAACCGCAAGGGATGGTGGTTCATCCTGCGCCTGGTCATTATTCGGGAACTTTAGTCAATGCACTGCTCTATCATTGTGCCGGGAAACTTTCCGACATTAACGGCGTGATCCGTCCGGGTATCGTTCACCGCATCGATATGGATACTTCCGGATTGATGGTTGCCGTGAAGAATAATGAGACGCACCTTGCGATGGCGGAGATGATCGCAAGACACGAGGTGGTCCGTGAATACAGAGCCTGTGTGTATGGTATTGTTGACTCGGATAAAGGAACGATCCATGCTCCGATAGGCCGTGCGACGAATGACCGGCGCAAGATGACAGTGTGCGAAGGCGGGAAAGATTCCATAACGCATTTCGAAGTGATCGAGCGTTTTCGTAAAGGTACGGATCTTCTTTGCCGTCTGGAGACCGGAAGAACGCATCAGATCCGTGCGCATATGACCTATATCGGCCATCCTTGTATCGGGGATCCGCTCTATGCACCGAAAAGAGAGAAGTATAACCTGCACGGACAGGCACTACACAGTACTTCGATCCGGTTTATTCATCCTCGAACAGAGCAGGTGATGGACTTCCGGGCGCCGATCCCGGAGCATTACAGCAGACTTCTTGAGATCCTGCGTAATGATGTGTAAAGGAGTCTTGGGAATTGAACGAAGATAATGTTATTTCTGTAGAAAACCTGGATGAGATTTCCTCAAACAACTGCGCATGGCTGAATACAGCCTCTGAGCAGCTCGGCTGTGAGCTGGTTGCGCTCAATAACGGAATTCTGGTTAATGGTGAAGAATCGAGGATGGAAGATGCCCGTGCGGTGATTGCTGCTATGGATCAGATCCTGTCGCGTAAAGAGCAGCTTGATGTGCTGGCGGTGAGATATTTGTGCATCCTTCAGAAGCAGCATCGTCTTTCAGAATTTATGGCGGATGAAGATCCTGTTATCCTGACCACTCCTCAGGGCCGTTCCGTCCGGGCGAAAACGCTGGGGCAGCGGGTATATGTGGATGCCATGGCGAAGAACGATGTGGTTATCTGTAAGGGACCTGCCGGATCCGGCAAGACATTCCTGGGTGTGGCGATGGGCGTTCTCGCACTCCGGGACCGTACGGTTTCCAGGATCATTCTGACCAGACCTGCTGTGGAAGCAGGTGAGAAACTGGGTTATCTGCCCGGAGATATTGAGGAGAAGGTAGATCCGTATATGCGTCCGATCTATGATGCGCTTCTGGAATTGATGGGCAGGGAGGCTTTCGAACGGAATATGGAACGTGGAGTGATCGAAGTTTCTCCTCTTGCCTATATGAGAGGCCGGAATCTTGATGATTCCTATATCCTGCTGGATGAGGCGCAGAATACGACGATCGAGCAGATGATGATGTTCCTTACCCGTATGGGAATGAATTCGCGTGTCTGTGTCTGTGGCGACACGACCCAGATCGACCTTCCGTCCGGCTATGCCAACGGACTGGATGATGCGATGCATATTTTGTCTGATATTTCCGGAATTGCATGTGTTTCTCTTCAGGAGACGGATATCGTGAGAAATCCGTTGGTACAAAAGATCATAATGGCTTATAATGCAAGGGAAAGGAGAAGGGGCGGACATGCGTAATTCTTCGAAGAAGAACCAGAAACTTTTCAAAGCGATACGTATCTCTTCCATGGTACTGCTGGCAGTACTGATGGTCTCGATCGTCTATTTCGGATCGCTTCCGAAGAAGTATGATGTGTACCAGGGTCAGACCAGTGAGTATGATATTACGGCTTCACGTTCCGTAACCGATACCTATGAGACGGAGCGGCGTGCGCTGCTTGCCAAGTCCGAAGTCGCCCCTGTTTATGTGATCTCGGATGATGTTTCTCTTGCCAATACGGGAATCGTGGAGGATTTCTTCCATTATTGTTCGGAACTCCGTAAGGGGAATGTGGATGATATGGGCATGGTCATCCGGAATAAAGATGAGATGACCGATCTTCTTGTGAAAGCCGTGAAAGAGTCATATAATTTCGATCTGCCTTCCGATGCGGCGTATACGCTTGCGAATATTTCTTTTATTGATTATGAGTATATCGAATCCGAAGCGAAACAAATCACGGAAATGATCAATATGGCTTCGCTGGATAGTCAGGGGCTTCAGGTGGAGATCAATGAATACTGCTCTCATGTGAAGAACAGTAAGACCCATGAGGATACGGACTATATTTCTTCCGGCGATCTTGTGAAAGTGATATTGAACCGTCTTCTCAAGCCTAATGCCGCCTACGATTCGAAAGCAACTGAATTGGCCAGAACGACGGCGTATAACAATGCCGTCAGCGAACCGGTCCTGATTCAGAAAGGCACTCGTATCGTAAGTGTAGGGGAGACGATCTCGCCACATATGTACAGTCAGCTCCGTGATCTGGACCTGCTTCCGAATAATTCTTTTAACTTCCTGCTTCTGATCGGCATTATCGTATATATAGCCATCATTTTCCTGGCGGGAGCCTTCTATCTGAGCCGTTATGAGCAGGTATATGTGAATGACTCGAAGACGTGGCTGACATTTATGATTGCATTTATCGTGCCATTGATCTCGAGCCGGTATTTGTCGTCGATCTCGCCATTGTTCTCAACGATCTTGTTTACGGCAGTGGTTTACGCGGCGTATCTTGGCATACAGGGCGGTATTACTCTAAGTATCCTGTCGATGCTGGTAGTTCTGCCGATGAGCGGATTTAATACGGAGCTGATCTTCGTCTCGATCATCAGTATTTATGTCTGTTCTGTCATTGCCGGTCAGCAAAACCATAAGTATAATGCGGCGACGCTGATCATCTTTACCTGTGTGGCTTCCTTGACGGCTTCTCTCGGCTATAATCTCGTGACGCAGTCTTCGACTACGGATACTTTTAATTCGGCATTATGGGCAGTAATCGGAACGGGCTGTTCGGTCGTCGCGGCGATCGGTTTCCAGCCTATCTTCGAGTTGATATCGAATACAGCATCGCCGATGCGCCTTCTCGATCTCGCACAACAGAGTCATCCACTTCAGAAAAGGCTCTTCCTCGAGGCGCCGGGTACATTCCAGCATAGCATGATGGTTGCCAATCTTGCAGATTCCGCTGCGGAGGCGATCGGTGCGAACGCGCTTCTTTGTAAGGTGGGCTCGTATTACCATGACATCGGTAAACTGGAGCGCCCGGAGTATTTCACGGAGAACCAGCAGGATGGGGTCAATCCTCACGATAAGCTGCCGGTGGAGAAGAGTATTGAAATCATTACGGCACATCCCTCTGATGGTCTGAAACTGGCGAAGAAGTTCCGTCTTCCGATGCCGATTCAGAATATTATTCTGGAGCATCATGGTACGACTTGTCCCGGTTACTTCTATATGAAGGCGCAGAAAGAGGCAGAGGAGAAAGGTGAACCTATGCCGTCGAAAGAGAGTTTCTCGTATAAGGGATCTGTGCCTTCGACAAGAGAATCGGCTATTATCATGATTGCTGACTCGTGTGAGGCGGCCGTCCGATCCCGAGGAGTGCACGACGTAGAAGAGGGTGAAGTGCTTTTCCGTAAGATCATTAAGTCGAAAATTGATGAGGATCAGCTGGTACACTCGGGGCTTTCCTTCGATGACCTTGAGAAGATCGTCGGCGCGTTTATCCAGGTGTATGCCGGTTTCTTCCATGAAAGGGTGAAGTATCCAGAATGAGTATTTCTATTGAGAATAAGACACGTTCTTTCGGGAAAGCGGAAGAGGCGGAGTTTGCTTCGCATGTTTCAGATGCGTTGGCTTTCCTTCTGAAACAGGATTATGTCGATTCGCGGATTCGTGCTGTGAAAGCGGAGGTCTCTGTTGATATCCGCCTGGTGGGGAATGATGCGATCCGAAAACTGAACAGGGAATACCGTGGTAAGGATTCCGTAACGGATGTGCTCTCGTTCCCGGTCTTAGACATGGTGGACGGATCTCTTCAGGCTGATCTGATGCCGTATGATTTTTCGTATGATGAGGAAGAGAATAAGCTGCTTCCGATCGGGGATGTAGTTATCTGTGTCGAGCGTGCGCGTACGCAGGCGGAAACCTACGGGCATTCACTTCTTCGTGAGATGTGTTTCCTGGCTGTTCATTCTTTTCTTCATCTTCTCGGGTTTGATCACGAGAACGGGAGAGATGAGTCGCTGATGTTCGGGAAACAGGAAGAGAGCCTTCGTGCTGTCGGGCTTCCTAGAGGGGATGCGTCTTCTGACAGGAGTATTCCGGATGCGGATATAGAGGCGGGTGCGGATGTGTCGTCATCGGAACAGGAAGAGCATCCGGTCGGTGAGATGCTTCTTCATTGCGGATATTGTGCACTTGTCGGTCGTCCGAATGTAGGGAAGTCTACGCTTCTGAATACGATCTCCGGCATGAAGCTTGCTATCGTTTCCCATAAACCGCAGACGACGAGAAATAATATTCAGGCGATCTATAACCGCGATGATGCCCAGGTCATTTTCGTGGATACTCCGGGTATCCATAAGCCACAGTCTAAACTTGCGGAGTTTATGGTGGATTCTTCTTTCCGCGCGGCGAAAGGTGCGGATGTGGTCGTGCTTATGGCGGATGGCCGTTTCAATAAACCGGCAGGAGTCGAGATCCGGGCGGCAGAGATGGCGAAAAAACTGAAAAAACCGATCATTCTTGCGGTCAATAAGGCCGATGCGGTAACGAAGGAGTCTCTTCTGCCATTGATCGCTAATTATTCACAGATTGCTGATTTTGCTGCGATTGTGCCGATTTCTGCCCTGAAAGATGACGGCGTCGAGGAACTGATGGATGTTATCATCAGCCATCTGCCTTCGCAGCCCAGGTATTTCCCGATCGAGGAAGTAACGGACCAGTCTGAGCGTGAGATAGCGGCAGAACTGATCCGTGAGCAGATCCTGCATTATACGAATGAAGAGATCCCACACGGTACAGCTGTGGAAATCGATGCTTTTGAAGAGGAATTAAAGGAAGATGCGACGGACAGCTATGACCGAAATCTGGTCCGTATCCATGCCTCCATTATTTGTGAGAAAGATTCACATAAGAGTATCCTCTTAGGTAAGAACGGGCAGATGATCAAGCGTATCGGTACGGCTGCCCGTGAGAATATCGAGAAGATGACCGACTGCAAGGTCTTTCTGGATCTGCATGTCAAAGTCAGGAAAGATTGGAAGAATCGCCAGGTGTTCCTGGATGAGTTCGGGTATAAGAAGAAGGATGATTGATCCATGGGTACGAGTTTTCGCATCCGTGGTGTTGTGATCGATACAAGACCTCATAAAGACCAGGATGCTATCATTACGATACTGACTCCGCAGCACGGGCTTCTGTCTGCCACGGTGCCCGGGGCGCGGAAGCATTCTTCGAGACTTGCGTCCATGGCTACTCCGCCTATTGTAGCGGATATGGTACTAAGTGACAGCAAAGGCTTCTATTATCTGAAAGAAGGGGAGGCTGTCGAGAGTTTCCGTGGGCTGTATGATTCTTTCGAAGCGTTGACATGTGCGTCGCATATCCTGGAAGTCGTGAAGGATACGGCCGTGGATCCGGATTCGTCGCAGTTGTTATATCCGCTTCTGCTGTATGTGCTCTATGATCTTTCGAAACATCCGAAGAAGTACCGCCAGATTGTGGCGGCCTTCGAGTGGCGTGTAATGGATGCGCTTGGTTTTGCTTTCGATTTAAATGAATGTGATTGCGGAAAGCCGGACGAAATGCCGACACGTGCTTTCTCTTTTAGCCGATGCCGCCTGTACTGCGCCAATATCGGGTGTGTAGCGAAGGCGAAGGAATACAGGTTCATATCGATCGGGTGCGTGGAAGCGCTTCGGTATATTCGCGAAGCACCGCTCGAGAGGCTAAGTGCTTTTCGCGCGGAGAAATATGTTCTGGATGATCTGTGTGCGGTCACACATCAGTATCTGTGTGAAAGGCTCGAGAAAAACTATGACAAACTGTCTCTTCTGGACACGCTCCCTCCGCAATAAAGTTCTTGGATATTAAGATTGCAGTTCATCCCACTGTATCTCGGCCTCTTCGGCGAGGTATTCGGTAGCACGCCAGTGCTTCGGCCAGAGTATACGGTAATCCTCCCGTACATAGCGCTCGTCCATGAGTACGATGAATCCTTTGTCATTCTCATCCCGGATCACTCGGCCGGCCGCCTGTAAGACTTTCTCCCAACCCGGGAATTTATATGCATATGAGAATCCATCTCCGAATTTGTTCTGGAAATACTGACATAGGATCTCCCGTTCCTGACTAACCTGGGGAAGACCGACGCCAACGATAAATGCACCCTTGAGCCGATCACCGACAAGATCGATGCCTTCCCCGAAGTGCCCGCCAAGCACGGCGAAAACGAGTAAGGTCTTATCTCCGTGACGGTTGAAGCGCTCGAGAAAACGTGTCTTATCCTCGGCGGTCATAGCCGGCGTCTGAAGCATAAGTTCGATTTCAGGATCCTTCTGCGTCTTCTTGAATATCCGCTGATAGACCATCTCCATGTAGGCAAAAGACGGGAAGAAGACCATGAAGTTCTCCTTGTGTCCGGAAATCATACGCAGGATCGTTTCGGCGACGATTCCGCAGCTGAAATTCCTCTCCTGATATGTGGTCTGAATGTCCTTAATTACCAGCACCTGAAGGTTTTCCGGCGGAAAAGGGCTGGGCAGTTGGAGCATCCGTGAAAATGACGTGTCTTTGCCGACGATCATGCTCCGATAATACTGGGCAGGGGACATCGTAGCGGAGAAGAAGACGGCATTATGATTATCGGCAAGGATCGTGGCGAGTTTGTCGGATGCGTCAAGGCAATCTAAAGTGATCGTGATATCATATTGTCCACTGTCACATACGCCAGAACGCGTCACCTCAATAATGTAGGCGTTATCGAAGTAGAGTTCCAGTATTGTAAGGAAGAATCTGGCCTCGAAATAAAACTCCGACAGGATACGGCGCTTCTCGCGGTCCTCGAGTTCGGACAGGAGATTGGCGATGTGAAAACACAGAGCCCAGAGGACCTGGTAAAGGTTTTTCGGTACATTTCTCGTGGCTCGGAAATTCTCACCGATTACGATCTCGTTCTCTTTGATAGACGGTTCGGCCATATTGAGTCCGGGGGAATCCTTCTCGAAGGCCACATCAAGTAAGGTGAAATAATCGACCAGCTGATGACTGTACTTCTCAGTCTTGGCAGATATCGTCGACAGAAGTGGGAGGGCGGTAAGAAGCGTACTTCTGGAAAAAGGAGCACTGAACATATCCCGTGAGCGTGAGATCATGTTATGTGCCTCGTCGATCAGGATCGTATGACAGAACTCATTGACTGCGAAATAGCGCTGAAGGCGTATTCTCGGGTGGAAAATGTGGTTGTAGTCACATATGATGACATCACACATGTTCGAAGCATCAAGCTGGAGCTCATGTGCACAGATCCTGTGTTTCCTGGCCGTTTTTCGGATATCTTCGGGATAGATCGCATCCAATGCATACAGTTCCTCCAGCGCGGCATTTAATCTGGAATAATATCCGTCGGCAAAAGCACAGAACCGGCTGTCGCAGAATTCTTCTCCGGCCGTACACATGACTTCTTTCGGAGCCAGCTGGATCGACTTGATGACTAGACCCTGATTCCGCATATCGGAGAGAGCTTTATCCGCTACTTCTCTCGTTGCAAGCTTCGCTGTTGCATAGAAAATCTTGCCACCTTGGGCATGTGGCAGCCATTTTAAAGCCGGATAGAGCGTACTGATGGTCTTGCCGATCCCTGTTGGCGCCTCGGCAATAAGTGTTTCCTTATGTTTCATGGAAGACAGAACGGACTTCATAAAATCTTTCTGCCCGCTTCGCATAAGCGAGTAGGGAAATTTCATGATTTCAATGGACTCATCTCTGGCGCGCTCATAATTACATATCCGAGTAGCTTCAGAAAGATACAGATCCATCGTCTCATCAAAGAAAGACTGTGCTTCTTCTCGTGTAAAAACACGGCTTTTCTCCATGTGATGGTAATTGAGGAAGGAGACATACCGAAGTGTAATGTTGATATTCTCCACTTCCGGATGAGAAAGATAGTATAGATGGGCATATAACTTGACCTGTGCCTCGTGTGTCGGAAGGATCAGTGACTCTACTTTCTCAACAACCCGGTTATGAGTCTTGATCTCGAATATCGTCACGCCATCTTCACGCTCGAGCACACAATCAGCCCGGCCTGCAATCTGAAGACTGAAGAGCTCAAAGTCGATATTGGTCGACAGAGAATACTCTGATATGGCGTTCTCTTCGCCATATTCTGCCTTTAGGTCACGAAAGACACGCTGATGGATCCTCGTTCCATCCAGCCCGGACACGCCGCCATAGCCGGCGCCGAGAAGGGAACCTGCGCGGTAGATGCGTTCACTTAACGCTCGAACAGAGATCTTGTGTAATGCTTTATCCATATACATATTATATTACATAAAAATCGTTCATAATATGAATGGAAAAATGCAACTTTAAAGATGAAATAATTCAAATACAGGTTGTGCATGCCTAATTACAGTGGTATACTTCGTTGTGTTAGTCAATAATATGAAATTTCAGAAGGAGAAAGTTGCATATGGCGATTCGAATTGGTATTTATGGTTATGGAAATCTCGGCAAGGGCGTCGAGGCGAGCATCCGCCAGAACCCCGATATGGAACTGGTAGCAGTGTTTACCCGTCGTGACCCGGCTTCGCTGACTATTCAGACAGAAACTGCAAAAGTAATGTCGGTAAATGATATAGATGCAATGAAAGACAAGATCGATGTCATGATCCTTTGTGGCGGAAGTGCTACAGATCTTCCGGTTCAGGGACCGCAACTTGCTTCCAAGTTCAATATTGTAGATAGTTTCGATACACACGCGAACATTCCTCAGCATTTTGCAGAAGTTGATGCAGCGGCGAAAGCGGCCGGAACTGTTGGCGCGATCTCTGTTGGCTGGGATCCGGGTATGTTCTCTCTGGCACGTGTTTATTCTTCCGCGATCCTTCCGGAAGGTGAGAGTTACACCTTCTGGGGCAAAGGCGTCAGCCAGGGGCACTCCGATGCGATCCGTCGTGTGAAGGGTGTTAAGAATGGTAAGCAGTACACAATTCCGGTAGACAGTGCTCTTGAAGCAGTTCGTTCCGGTTCTCAGCCGCAGCTGACGACTCGCCAGAAGCACACACGTGAGTGTTTCGTTGTTCCGGAAGAGGGGGCGGATCTGGCACAGATCGAGAACGATATCAAGACCATGCCGAATTATTTCGCGGATTATGATACAACCGTTCATTTCATCACCGAAGAGGAGCTTAAGAAGAATCACAGCGGTATTCCGCATGGCGGATTCTGCTTCCGTTCCGGTGTTTCCGGCTTTAATAAAGAGAATAAACATGTTATCGAATACAGCCTGAAACTCGATTCGAATCCGGAATTCACAGCAGGCGTGCTGGTCGCTTATGCTCGTGCCGTTGCCCGTCTTTCTAAAGAAGGCGTTACAGGCTGCAAGACTGTATTGGACATTGCCCCGTCTTACCTCAGCCCGCTTTCTGACGAGGAGCTGCGCAAAGAAATGGTTTGATTGACCTAGGAGTATTGTAATGAATGAAGAGTTTTCATTATGTCGCCCAGGAACTCTCCTGGAAAGCATAGTGAAAACTCTTTTTATGTTTCCTTATACAGTTTCCGTGATGTTTATATGCATTATTTCCGGACGATTGGGGAATGAGAATAAAAAAAGATCGGGAGCCGAAACTCCCGATCTGGTGCGGATAGCAGGACTTGAACCTGTATGACCTTGCGATCACTAGCACCTGAAGCTAGCGCGTCTGCCAATTCCGCCATATCCGCAAGCGCTTAATTATGATACTAAAAGATTTCGGAAAATGCAAGGACATTTTCAATTTTGTTTGTATCTCTTGTTCAATTTATTTGTGATACAATTAACTTATAACATCTTGGAGGTGAAAACTATGGATATTAAAGCTAAGATTGATGAAGTAGTCAAGAAGGTACAGGGCGATCCTGCCATTGCTAAAGATTTTGAAAAAGAGCCTGTTAAGACGGTAGAAGGTATCATCGGTGTTGATCTTCCTGACGATGTGATCAATAACGTAGTTGACGGCGTAAAGGCTAAAGTCTCTGTAGATAAGGCAAGCGGGATCGTTGATAAGATCAAGGGGATCCTCTGATACTTTCGGATGTATTATTTCGTGAATAGAAGAAGGGACGGTCTTGCGATCGTCCCTTTTTCTATGAGGATGGGGTAGAAAAATATTATTGCATCGAATAACGGAGGTGTGAGTTATTCGTGAATAAACTTAAATGATCGGAGCGCCACATCGCCGCCTCCTTTATAGGTGAGATACAAGGCAGAAGAAGGATCTGTAATCGGTTCTGAGAAATCGGCTTCGTATTTTTCCCAAACGGTCATGAAATTGACAGGGAGCTCTGCGAGAACCGGACCTCCGATAGAGGTTCTTACTTCAAAAGTACCGTTACCATAGCCTCGAACGTATAGACGGATACCCTTTGCATTCTTTAAATCGAAATACTTAAACCCGATCGTGGTTCCTTCACTGATGGATGTGATGTATCCGGTCTCGTGGTCACCGTCGCGCCCGTCCTGAATGACTCTGGCCACTTTGTGCTGACCTACATATGGATTCTTCTTATCATCCTTATCAGAGAATATGTTACAGGCAATGTAGGACGGATACTCATCTGTATCACGGAGAGGTCCGCCATTCAGTCCGCAGGATGTCATCTCAACCTGATGGATGGCGCCATCTTCAGTAAATGTAAGTTTCTCGGCACATCCCTGTCTGGAATACCAGGTGTTATTGGTATGTCTATGATAGAAGATATACCATTCTCCATTGATCTCGACCATACTGCCATGATTGTTCGCACCATAAGCAGAAGGTCTGCACGCTTCTTTATAAGAATCAATACCCAAATCACAATTACTGACTATGACACCACCGTACGTAAAAGGACCTTCCGGAGAGGAAGAGGTGGCATAGCAGAGCTCGTGCATGACCTGAGAAGAATAGATAAAGTAGTAAATACCGTTTCTTTCTCTGATCGACGGAGCCTCGAAGAAAGCATGACCTTCAAATTCCGTTCCTCCCGCATACATTGTGCCGGGCACGATGAATGAGGGGGCTTTCTTTATGGTAAGCATATCTTTATCCAGCAGCGTAACCATGGCTCCATGCCGTGAGGCATCTGTCTGACCACAGAATCCGGTATAAAGATAAGTCGTTTCACCGATCGTGATGACGCCGGGATCGAACTGGGGTTCATCGCCCTCTTTCTTGCCAAGTAATGTTCCGTCTGCGTAGTGAACATGACCATAGAACTTGAAGGGGCCCTGAGGTTTATCACTTTTCGCGACAGCCACGACACTCTGATTATCCAAAACATAGAATAAGTAGTAAGCCCCATCCGGTCCCACCGTGACATCCGGTGCATAAAGACAGCCTTTGTTATCCTGATTATCCGGATCATCTGTACGTTTAAAGGAAACGCCCTCATATCTCCAGTCCGCAAGATTGTCTAACGGTGCCGACCAGCTAACATAATCACCCGGGCAGAAGAAAGAGCAGTTGTAATAATCGTGAGATCCATAGATGTAGAGGCGGTTGCCGAATACATATGGCTCACCATCCGGGATATATTCCCAAGAAGGAAGATATGGATTAAAGGCCTGTTTCCTGAGCGGAACAGCAAGTGACGCAACACTTGCATCTGCACGAGGCGCGGTTTCTAAAGTGCCGAGCGTACGGTCGCGCAGATAATCCACAAAGAATTGTATGTACTCAGAATCCTGGATCTTGGGAACACATCCGTCAGCAGTAAAATGCATCTCATTTCTGCTTTCGTCTGAATAAGCCAGCCATTTCGGCATAGCTTCGCCGGTTATGTCTTCACCATTCGGATTACCATTCTTAATGAAGTTAGTAATATAGTTGGTCATTCTTCTGGCGATATCATAATGTCTGCCTACAAAAGGTCTCCAGCATGCTGCCAGTGTCTCGAAGAAGAACCACAGATCGACGGAATGGAATGTTCCGGGATCATCTTCTCCGGGAATATCGACTTCGAAACTATAGTAGAAGCAGGGAGCATCTGTCTTGTCGAGTGCTGCCTTAACTGAGCACTCGATTCCACGTACGACACCATATTTGTTGCCATCCTCGGTCTCGTAGCTTTCCGGGAAAGAAAGGAAGAGGGAAGAACGGTCACCGAAAACCTCTTTGGCCTGCGTTTCAAATGATTCCTTAGAATCTGCTACAAGGAAACTCTTGAATTCGTCATATGTATTTCCGGCAAGAATCGGAACATTCGCCTGTTTCCCGGTAAGTAACAACTTAAATGGTTCGTCTTTAAGGAATACATGATCGATACAGGGAGTGAAGAAGAACATATTCTTCTCGCGGAATTCTGCATACTTCTCCTTGATCGTGTGTGCATCGATCTTTCTGGCTTCCTCAATAGAGGATACGCCCAGGCTTTCTATGAATTTCTCGCCCATCTGACAGGTTTCTTCGATTGGCTTGGGTGTGATCACACTGTCCTTAATATACGGATTCTCTATGATCCCGGAATAAACGATAGCCTTCTGATAAAGCCCGATACTTGATTCCGATGTCAGGTGAGTCAGGACAGATCCTCCACCGGCAGACTGTCCGGCTATAGTAATGTTCTTCGGATCTCCGCCGAAATTTGCAATATTCCTGATTACCCACTTTATACCGGCCTGCTGGTCAAGTGTTCCGAAGTTAGCTGGCGCTTCCGGGGACTCTTTGATCAGATCAGGATGCGACAGAAAACCGATCGCTCCAAGACGATAGTTCACACTGACTACAATTACACCGCGTTTCGCAATATTCTCTCCGTTGAATTCCATTTCGCGAGGATAGCCCCATTGGAATCCGCCACCAAAGAACCAGATGAAGACCGGAAGATTATCTTTATCCGACATTGCCGGCGTCCAAACATTGAGATACAGGCAGTCTTCATCCATCTCAATATCCTTGTCAACGTGCCATTCCCGGCAATAGATATCGGTTCCTACACCCGGCAGATCCTGAATGGAAATAGGAGCAAACTTCCCACATTCACGGACGCCTTCCCAAGACGCACACGGCTGAGGAGCACGCCAACGGTTCTCGCCGATCGGAGGGGCTGCAAAGGGGATGCCCTTAAATACAGATATTCTTGTATTGTTACCCTGAAAACCACGGACTAGCCCGTTCTCGGTTGTAACCAGTTTAAGCATTTGTTTCCTCCTTAGATGATGTCTCCTCGCCAGAAGGCGCGTGATGATTAATGTAGTAGATCTTCATATCCGTCTCATCTTCCGGAGCATGTCGGTTAATGTAGTAGATCTTCATAATGATATTCTGACTGTAGTCGCCGAAGTCCTCGCCGAATAGCGTCAATCCTCCGCAGTTCGCAGTATCCTTCGGCACGGAAAATGTAAGATTGATCGCAGAATTGTAGTCGATACCTAAATCAGAAAGCGTCGTATCGCCGATCCGGTGCGTCCCATCAATAAATGTCCCCTTATCATTAATGAGTAATGTCTTAAGAAGACCATACTGATTCAGAGGAGCCGGCCACCATGAAGGAGCAATCAGTCCTTTTCTGTCACCGAAGTCTCCGGGACTTACCCATTTTCCGAGAAAAATATCATTAATATAGAAATGAATATCACTCGGATAGTCGTTATTGAAGGAAGGACATTCAGAAGAGATCTCAAAAGAGATCTGTATTTCTCTTGGAATCTGTCCGGCACGAAGACGGTTAGGAAGATTATAGGTAAGAGAACCGTATCCCAGCCAAAGGATACCGGCTTTGAAACGTTCCGGATAAGAAAACACCCGCGGATCGTCCAGTTCACCTATGATCTCTTTCGCCGTACAGATCCCGCATGTCGGGTGAATCTCGCAGGTTGAGAACTGACCGACTCCGATGCTGTCTTCATAATAGGGAAGAGGATTCTCCTTATTATTCTTAAACATATCTATGATAATGCGGTCATGGACCGGCAGGATGATCTTGGAGATACCGCGTTTACCGGATGTCGTCTTTATGGTGACAAGTCCGGCACTCTCAAGTTTATTAATGTGTAAGGTAATAGCGCTGTTGGTCACGCCAAGCATATTCGCCAGATCGTTCATGCTGAGATTATTATTCTCATAGATCAATTCCATGATGCGGATACGCGCCTCTGTGCTTAACGCCTTAAAGACTTCCGCCGCCTCGTTGAGTGAATGAATACAAAGCATGAAATGGCTCCTAATGTGTTTAAGTTTGACATGAAACAGTACACTAATATTTCTATTTAATCTTAGTCAAGTTCCATATTTACTTCAACATGAAAAAGTCTAGTTCTGAACCCCTTAAACTACATAATTATAAAAAAGTTATTGATTTTTCCGCCGTTCTCGTGTACCTTTGATTTAATCAAAAGCATAGTGTTTAAGCATAAAGTGAAGTAAATGTGCTTTTACTTGTGCTTAAACAGAAGGAGATCTCATGTTTAAGCTTGTTATTCATCCTCAGAAAGAATTAGGACATATCAACCCGGAACTTCAGGGACATTTCTCGGAGCATCTCGGCCGCTGTATCTATGGTGGAGTTTATGTAGGAGAGAATTCTGACATCCCGAACACGAACGGCATACGTAACGATGTAGTCGATGCGCTAAAAGAACTGAAACTTCCGGTTCTTCGCTGGCCCGGCGGATGTTTTGCCGATGAATACCATTGGAAAGATGGTATTGGCGTCAAGTCAAAGAGAAAGAAAATGATCAATACCAACTGGGGCGGTGTAGTCGAAGATAACAGCTTCGGCACACATGAATATATGGAATTCTGCAGGCAGCTGGGTTGTAAGACATATATCAACGGGAATGTCGGCTCCGGAACGGTTCAGGAAATGAGTGAATGGGTCGAGTATATGACTTTCGATGGTGTATCACCTATGGCTGAACTTCGTAAAGAGAATGGTCATGCAGCCCCGTGGACTGTTGACTATTTCGGCATCGGCAACGAAAACTGGGGATGTGGTGGCAACATGGTACCGGAATACTATGCGAACCAGTTCCGTCAATACCAGTCCTACGTAAAGAATTATGATCCGGACAAGAAGATCCGTAAGATCGCCTGCGGACCGAACGCACAGGACTACGAGTGGACAGAGACCGTTCTCCGTCAATGCCATAAACTGTCCGGTTCGTGGAATAATGCTCATGGGTTTATGGATGGAATCTCTCTGCATTATTACACCCTGCCTTATGATTGGTCGAAGAAAGGTTCCGCTACCGGTTTTACTGAGAAAGAATGGTATATGACTCTCAGTAAAACACTTTTCATGGATGAACTGATCACCAAACACGGTGCGATCATCGATCGATATGATCCGGATCACAATATTGCTCTGATCGTTGATGAGTGGGGAACCTGGTACGATGTCGAAGAGGGCACGAATCCCGGATTCCTGTATCAGCAGAACACAATGCGGGACGCACTGGTTGCCGCCATCAATCTCAACATCTTCAACAAGCACTGCGACCGGGTGAAGATGGCTAATATTGCCCAATTGGTAAATGTCCTTCAGGCTGTGATCCTGACTGAAGGAGATCAGATGGTGAAGACTCCGACTTATCATGTCTTTAACATGTATAAGCATCACCAGGATGGAACATTAATAGAAAGCAGCCTTGACAGTAAGCCGATCGGTCTGGAAGATGAATTTATGGTGCCGAATCTTCACGAATCGTGTTCGAAGGATAAAGACGGGAAGTACCATATTACTTTGGCCAATCTTTCTGTTGAGGAATCATACGATATATCATGCTGCCTTCCTGGAAACGCCGTTCGTTCTGTCAAAGCAGAGATACTTAGCGGAAAAATGGATGATAAGAATACTTTCGAGGAGCCGGACAATGTAACCGTTCGTGCATTTGAAGGTCTCGTTACTGACAGTGATACGATCTCCTTTATTATTCCTCGGAATTCGGTCATGCATATCGAGGTGGAACTTCAGTGAGTACAGACAAGCCCTGCCGGCGGTGTTTACTGTCCGAGATGAACGATAAAACAGCCTGGCAGGAGATTTCACGCGGGATCAATGGAATCCGGAAAGAAGATCGCGTGGAGGAGAAAGTTTATCAGGAACGGTTATCTATTTGCCGATCTTGTGATAACTTATTAAGTGGAACGTGTCTTTCATGTGGATGTTATGTGGAGATACGTGCTGCTATGAAGAAGGGCCGTTGCCCTGACAAAATGTGGTGAGGTGAAAAATATGGACGCAAAGAGTTTAATTGAAGCGGGAAAAAGCGTTTTAGGTATTGAGTTCGGATCGACACGTATCAAGGCGGTACTGGTAGACGAGAAAGGAAATCCTATCGCTTCCGGGAGTCACGAATGGGAGAATGAACTTCTGGAAGGCATTTGGACATATTCTGAAGATGCTATTTGGAACGGTCTATCGGAATGCTATGCCGACCTGAAGAAGAATGTTAAGGAGCAGTACGGCGTAACGATCAAAAAGTTCGCGGCGCTTGGGTTCTCTGCTATGATGCACGGTTATTTACCTTTTGACGAGAATGATAAACTGCTGGTTCCGTTCCGTACATGGAGAAATACGATTACTGCAGAAGCGGCGAGAAAGCTTACCGATGCCCTGAATTTCAATATTCCTCAGAGATGGAGCATCTCACATCTTTATCAGGCAATCCTGAATGGTGAAGAACATGTACCATCGATCCGTCATTTTACGACTCTGGCCGGATTCGTTCACTTTAAGCTGAGCGGCCGCAAAGTTCTGGGTGTGGGTGATGCTTCCGGAATGTTCCCGATCGATCCTAAAACAGGCACTTATGATGCCGGTATGCTGGATACATTTGCATCTATGATCGAAGAAAAAGAATTCCCATGGAAAATCAGAGATATCTTGCCTGATGTGCTCAGCGCAGGTGAAGATGCCGGTTCTTTGACTGCTGAAGGTGCCGCACTTCTTGACAAAGAGGGTGACCTCGAGAGCGGAATTCCGATGTGTCCGCCGGAAGGAGATGCCGGAACAGGCATGGTTGCGACAAACTCCGTCCTCGTGGAGACCGGAAACATCTCCGCCGGTACTTCTGTATTTGCCATGGTCGTCCTTAAGGAGAATATGAAGGACGTTCATACCGAGATCGATATGGTTACCACTCCAACCGGTGATCCGGTTGCCATGGTTCACTGCAATAACTGTACGTCGGATATCAATGCATGGGTGAAGCTTTTCGACGAAGTGGGCACACTGATGGGAACACAGTTCGATCGTACCGAGCTTTTCTCGAAGCTGTATGGTATTGCTCTCAAAGGTGATGCAGATTGTGGCGGGCTTGTTTCCTATAATTATTTTTCCGGCGAGCCGGTTACCGGTTTCACAAAAGGCTGTCCTTTGTTTGTAAGATCTGCCGAGGATTCCTTTACTCTTCCGAATTTTATGAAGATGCATCTGTATTCCGCGCTGGCAGCATTAAAAGTCGGTCTGGATATCCTTATCAATCACGAAAATGTCAAAGTCAAGAAAATGTATGGCCATGGAGGTTTCTTCAAGACACCAAAGGCCGGTCAGACCGTGGCTTCAGCCGCAATCGGTTCTCCTGTCTGTGTCATGGAAACCGCAGGTGAGGGAGGAGCATGGGGTATCGCACTTCTTGCTCTGTATATGACGGCAAAAAAAGACGGTCAGGCTCTTGCTTCCTATCTTGAAGATGAGATATTTGCCGGCTCATCCGGATCTGAACTGGTTGCATCTCAGGAAGATATCGACGGTTTCAATGCTTTTATGAAGAAGTATGTAGCAGGACTCTCAGTGGAACTTGCCGCCGTTCAGAAAATGAGTTAATTCCAGAAATAATAGTGAGGCAGAATATGTTAGAACAATTAAAAAAAGAAGTCTTTGAAGCGAATATGCTTCTGCCCAAGTACGGACTTGTCACTTTTACTTGGGGAAACGTCAGTGCCATTGACAGGGCAAGCGGACTGTTCGTAATTAAACCAAGTGGTGTTCCTTATGAAACGATGACGGCTGAGGATATGGTCGTTATGGATCTTGACGGAAACAGAGTGGAAGGGAAATACAAGCCTTCTTCCGATACTCCGACACACCTGATTCTGTATAAGCGTTTCCCGAATATCGGAGGTGTCGTCCATACGCATTCGTCATATGCTACATCCTGGGCACAGAGCGGGCGCAGCATACCTTGCTACGGAACGACACATGCCGACTATTTCTATGGCGCGATCCCTTGCGTACGCTGCCTTTCTAAAGACGAAATTGAAGCGGACTACGAGAAGAATACGGGTATTCTGATTGCGGATTCTTTCGAAGCGGAAAAACTCGATTATGAAGCAGTCCCGGGCGTGCTCTGTAAGAACCACGGCCCCTTCACATGGGGCAAAGATGCACATGAAGCTGTGCACAATGCGGTGGTGCTTGAAGAAGTTGCGAAGATGGCTTATAGAACTGAAGTAATCAATAAAGAAGTGCTTCCGGCGCCATCCGAACTTCAGGACAAACATTATTTTAGAAAACATGGAAAAAATGCATATTATGGTCAATAATAATGCTATAATGGAAGAACCAATTAAGGAGGATTAAAGACATGAACAACATTCCAGAAATCAAATTAGGTATCGTTGCTGTATCTCGTGACTGTTTCCCGATCGCGCTCTCTGAGAAGAGAAGAGCTGCAATCAAGGCAGCTTATAAGGGTGATCTTTATGAGTGCCCTGTAACAGTTGAGAACGAGCTCGATATGCTCAAGGCAGTGGAAGATGTAAAGAAGGCAGAGTGCAATGCGCTGGTTGTTTTCCTCGGCAACTTCGGTCCTGAAACACCTGAAACACTGATTGCGAAGAATTTTGATGGTCCTTGCA
>JAEEIT010000087.1 GCA_016281535.1 Clostridia bacterium
ACCGAGTCTACCGTCCGGCCTTTCCCATCTGTGGCACGGGCATATCCCCGAAGGAGTACCCGCATCGGGTCAAGCGCCGTAAGTTTCGCCAATTCCGTGGCAAAAGCACTTCTTCTTTTTTCGTATTCTGCTCGGAACCGTTCATCCAGTCTTGCCGTCAGATTATCCTGGCGCTGCATCTCCTTCTCCAGGCGGACCTGCGGGGCCAGAAGGGCACGGTGCTTCGTAAGGCTCTCCCATTCATGGGTCTTCGTACGAAGATAGTGCTGCATCGCCGAGTCAAGATTACGTAAAGACATAGAAAGACGGGCAAGCACCTCTTCCTTATTCGGCATCACGAGTTCTGCCGCCGCCGATGGGGTCGGTGCACGAAGATCCGAACAGAAATCGCAGATCGTATAGTCCGTCTCATGGCCGACTGCCGAGATGACAGGCGTCTGTGCTTCATAGATCGCCTGGCCCAGCGCCTCATCGTTGAAACACCACAGATCCTCCATGGAACCGCCGCCACGGGCAATAATGATGACATCGATATCGTCTCTTGCGTCGAGAATCTTAAGTCCGCGGATCAATTCCGAAGCGGCTTCTTTACCCTGCACTGCGGACGGCGCCAGAAGCAGATCGAAATTCGGGAAACGACGGGTAAGCACGTTCAGGATATCCTGGATGACCGCACCTTTCGGACTCGTCACCACGCCGATCCGCTTCGGAAGATAGGGGATCGGCTTCTTGTGATCCTCGTCAAAGAGTCCCTCATCCGCCATTTCCTTCTTTCTCTTCTCGAATTCCTTATAGAGCTCACCTAAGCCCTCTTCCTGCATGAGTGATACAATGACCTGGAATTTCCCGTCCACCGAATACAGCGCGGCACGTCCGTAGATCCGCACCTTCATGCCATTTTCCGGGACGAAAGAAATGCGCCCGAAACTTCCGTTAAACAGGACGCACGAAACCGAACTCTTATTATCTTTTAGCTGGAAATAGGCATGTCCGGAAGGGTAGCGTTTATATCCGGATATCTCTCCTGTCACGCAGAGCTGGCTTAACACAGCGTCGGCACTAAGAAGTTGTCCGACATACTCATTCAACTCAGTTACCGTCAAAACAGCCTTATCCATCATTGATTCAGGGTACTTCCCACCTTGCCCAATACGGCATTGATATACCCGCGCGACTCCTCCGTACTGTATCTCTTCGCCAGTACGACAGCCTCATTAATGGAGACACTCACCGGAATATCCGGGACATTCTTCATCTCATACACCGCGATACGAAGGAGGATCACATCTACCTTCGGAAGCCGGCTCTGTTTCCAGTCTTTAAGGAAAGGCGTATATGCCTCATCGAGCCCCTCGCGCTCCGCATAAACACCATCTACGATCATGTTAAAGAAAGGAAGATCCTCCTCCTCAAGCGGATGCAGTTCCAGAAACATCTCCTTCTGTTCCACGACCGGCTCATTCCGGAAATCCAGCTGGTATAAAAATGTGAAAGCTGCTTCACGCGCTTCTCTTCTGCTCATCGAAACCTCCCGGGCGGAAGGATCTTGTCCATCCAGTCCTTGACTTTATCCTTATCCGAGAAAAGCAATGCGCCGACGACGTAGCCTAAAACGGTCAGGATGATAATAAACAACGTTTTAAAAAACCCGAACACACACAGGAAGAGCGCGAACACGAAAGCGATCCCGGCACCGATCTTGCCGGAGCTCTTGTCCTTCAGCATATCGAAGAATTTGACGATCAGGGCTCTCATTTCCTAACGCTCCCACTCATTCTTCTTATTCCGGATCACCGCTCGACCTTCGCAACGACAGGTTCGACACGGCTGACTTTCACTGATACACTCTCCACCGTAATACCGGTATAGCGCTCAATATCTTTCTTGATACGTTCCTGTACCTTACCCATCGTGGACGGGACTTCTACGTTCGAGTACAGGACCGCGCTCATATACACGCGGATCGAATTATTCTTCGCCGAGGAAACACGGGCACGCGCAGCCTTGATACCGGCCTGGGCACTCTTGGCTGAGTTCAGGGCGATACTCTCGATCGCATCGACGCCGATCTCCACGAATCCGATATCGGTCTGACGGATACGCGTCTTACTGAGACGCCCGTTCAGCAGGCAGTATGTGACCGTAATCACACAGGAAACCAGTATGACCATCAGAACAGCCAGGTAAATATACTTCTTATACGGATCGGTAACAATATTAGCCAGCGGCGAAAGAAGGTCGGCGAAGATACCGTCGTCTGCCAGCGCATACAGCAGAAGAAGCGACAATATCGCGAGGAGTGTCGAATAAACAATCAGCACAAAACGAATGATTCGGTTCATGAGTTCTTTTCCTCCCTTAGCACCACGCCACAGACATGGACATTCACCGATTCCACGACAAGACCCGTATATTTCTCTACGTCCGCCTTGACACGTTCCTGGATCGCCCAGGCCACCTCTGGAATTATCATACCATAATACACGATAGGATAGACAGTCACGGATACGAAGCCTTCTTCATTCTCCGAGAACTCGACGCGGACACCTTTGCCCTCATGGACGAATCCGAGGGACTCCTTCAGCACCACCGGCACCGAAGCCGTAAGACGAGCAACGCCCTCAGTACGCAGGGCGGCTTCTGCTGCATACTGAGCAACAAAGCCCTGCGACATCGAGCGTTCGCCTTTAATCGATTCCGATACGAGATTCTCACCCATCTTCGTGATTACCCTTCTCGACGAAAATCAGAACGTGAGATTATGCACGCTCCAGATACTCACCTGTACGTGTATCTACGCGGATGATCTCATTCTGGTTTACAAACAGCGGAACCTTAACGGTAGCACCTGTCTCAAGTGTTGCGATCTTCGTCGCATTGTTGGTCGTATCACCACGAACACCCGGCTCGCACTCTGTGATCTCAAGCTCCACAACGATCGGAAGCTCTACGCCGAAGATCTCGCCCTTATAAGAAAGAACCTTACAGATCATCTCTTCCTTCAGGAAGCGGATGTTGTCACCGATGCTCTCCTTCGCGATCGGACGATCCTCATATGTCTCCATATCCATGAAGTGATAAAGATCACCATCATTATAGGTGTACTGCATATCAGTTCTCTCCAGCTGAGCCTGCTCGAACTTCTCGTTCGGGTTGAAGGATCTCTCCACTACAGAGCCTGTCTTCACGTTCTTATACTTCGTACGTACGAATGCGGCCCCCTTACCAGGCTTAACATGCTGGAATTCCACAACCTGGAAAACCTGACCGTCCATCTCGAAGCACATACCGTTTCTAAAATCACCAGCGCTAATCATAAATGTTCCTCCGAATACATGTATATTTGATAACAAATTTATTCACGATACTATAGTTTACTTGAATAGAAATAAATCCGCAAGTAAAAAGGCGAGAAAATCGAGATTTTATCTATTTTCCACAAAAAGCCCACGATGATCAGAACCGGCAGACCTTCCTGATGATCCACTCCGGGAAACGCTTCAGCACGACATAGAAGACTTCCTTCTTCGCGTAGCGCTCCACCAGGATCGTAAAGAGTCCGGCACGGTTTCCGGCCGCAATGTCCGTGAAGAGCTGGTCGCCGATCATAACGGTATTACTCTTCTCGGCGCCGATCAGTGCCATCGCCTTCTCGATACCGGAAGTGCCCGGTTTATTGGCATATGACACGCAAGGGATATCAAGCATATCGGCAATTCTCTTCGATCTGTCGGACTTCGCATTCGACACCAGGCAGAGAGAGAACCCCTTCTCTTTCAGTGCTTTTACCATGTCATAGGAATACGGGACCGGCTCTGTCGCATGATCCGGCGCAAGCGTATTATCGAAGTCGAGAAGCGCGAATCGGAAATGTTTGCTTCTCAGAAGATCGAGGTCGATACTGCTCACCTTCTCTGCACACATATCGGGGCGGAAAATATTACCCATCCGGCTTCTCCTTTACTCACTTCGTATGGCGCACAGATAGCGCCTAAAACCAGTAGTAGGATACCAATCCTCAAGAAAAACCGCAAGTATACCGACTTTCACTTGCACGAATACCTGATATAACTATATAATAGCGGAAGAAAAAATAAGGAGGCTCAGGAATTCTCCTGATAGATATATGAAAGTTACGAAGTTCGGTGGTTCATCCCTGGCAGACGCCACCCAGATTAAGAAGGTCTGCGACATCCTGTTAAGTGATCCGGAAAGACGCGTCATCGTCGTCTCCGCTCCAGGTAAGCGTTTCTCATCCGACATTAAAGTGACGGATCTGCTTATTGCTCTGGCAGACGCGAAGATCGCGGGCCAGTCCGGCGAGAAGGAACTCGCCGCCGTGCTGGACCGTTTCTCCTCGATCTGTGAAGAGCTCGAGATCCCCGAGTGCATGGGATCGATCCGAGAGAACATCGAGGAGTCGATCGCCCAGCCCGTTAAGGACGCCTCCCGTTATATGGATGCGACAAAAGCACTGGGCGAGGACAGTTGTGCGCGTCTTGTTGCAACCTACCTCACGAAGACCGGTCACAAGGCTACTTACTGCAATCCGAAGGTCGCAGGTCTTCTCCTTGAGACCGAAGTCGGCGGTCACGTGAAGATCCTTCCGGAGTCCTATGACAATCTTGCCGATCTGTCTCACCTTCGCGAGATCTGCGTATTCCCCGGTTTCTTCGGATACTCCAAGGATGGCGAGATCATCACATTCTCCCGTGGCGGTTCCGATATCACCGGCGCGATCCTGGCCGCCGCTCTGAAGGCTTCCGTATACGAGAACTGGACCGATGTGGATAATGTCTATGCGGTCAACCCGAATCTGGTAAAGGACCCGTTCCCGGTAACCGAGATCACCTACGATGAGATGCGCGAGCTTGCTTACGCCGGTTTCTCCGTACTCCACGAAGAAGCCCTCTATCCGGCATTCGTCCGCGGCATTCCGGTCAACATCCGCAATACCAACAATCCGCAGAGCAAGGGCACCATGATCGTCAGCAAGCGTACCCACTACGATTCGCTCGTAACAGGTATCGCCGGCGAGAAAGGCTTCTGCGCACTGAACATGAGCAAATACCTCATGAACCGCGAAGTCGGCTTCGTTGTGAAGGTTCTCTCCATCATCGCAGACGAAGGACTCTCCATCGAGCACATGCCTTCCGGTATCGACTCGATCTCCATCATCCTGAGATCTTCGGACTTTACTCCGGAGAAAGAGCGCAGGATCGTCGAGCGGATCAGTCTTGAACTGAACGTTGATAATGTCTCTGTGAACCGTGATCTCGCCATCGTCATGATCGTCGGTGAAGCGATGGCCAACACAGTCGGTACGACAGCCCGCGCCGCGACGGCTCTCTCGAAAGCCGGTATCAACCTCGAGCTCATCAACCAGGGTGCTTCCGAGATCTCCGTTATGTTCGGAGTCCGCGAAGAATACTGCTCCTATGCGGTACGTACCCTCTACAAGGAGTTCTTCGGCTGATTTTCCCATAACCCATAAAGATGAAAAACTCTCCGGCACATATCCGCTACGTGCCGGAGAGTTTTTATACCCCTACGCCTCCGCGTCTAGAAGATCACTTTACTGCTTCCCTTTCAGTCAGCATGAGATTGATGCGGTTTTCCAGAATCGAGATCACCTCATCCAGAGACTTATC
>JAEEIT010000088.1 GCA_016281535.1 Clostridia bacterium
TCCTCTGCCGGGCCGTGCACTGGTTTAATCCGTTTATGGTGCTTTTCGCCAGGTCGATCGAGCAGGAATGCGAATACTACTGCGATATGTCGGTCATGGAAAATGAGCCGGAGAAGATGCGAAAGGTCTACTGCAACTCGATCGTAAATACATTGGCGGATCAGGTGAGAAGAAACGGCCGGGAGATGCGGCCGGTTCTGGCAACGAGTTTCTATTCGCCGAAATCCGGACTCAAACACCGCTTCTCCATGGTGCTTCGCGGAAAGACGAGAAAGGTCATAGGTGTCCTTATCCTGGCGGGGATGCTGACAGTCGTGTCCGGTTTTGTACTGGGCGAAAAGAGCAGAAAAGAAGCTTCCGGAGTCAGCAGCAAGATCGACCAAGTGGATGTGATTGCATCTTCTGAAGAATACGAAACGAATACGGAATGGTCCGAGCAGGAAATGGAAGAAACAACCTGGGCAGAGGTTCAGTGGATAGAAGAAACGACTTGGACAGATGAATCGGGATTAGTGGAAACAACCGATTACGAAGAATATACCACGTGGGTCGAGGATGAAGATCAGGTGGCATCGTCTGCGTATGCGAATGATGACGATTGGGTAGAAGAAACGTACTGGGAAGAAACAACGGCTACATGATGCGTGTGTTTTTTGCCCAGATCAACTACAAATGTAGTTAATTAAGAGACGTATCGGATTCGAATGAAGAGTTCGAAACACAGGGAATGGATAACATGACAAGGAGGCAGCGATGAAAAACAGAATGGATTTCAGGTTGATGGCGATACTGATCAGTTTAGCGCTGATGGTCCCGGTGACAGGATGCAGGAGAAATACTGCATCGGAGAAGCAGGGAGGGACACAGGTTGCCTCCAGAAATCGGAAGGAAGTCGTCGCGGAGTCTGATCCGTACTTCTACATAACGGAGAAGGAACTGTCTATCCCGGTTGAAAAGGACCGGAAAGTTGTCTATGCCGATTTAGGAGAATGCAGATTCGTTGGAGATCAGGTCTTTGTTTCTTACATGCTCTTCTACGAAACCGAAGGAGAGCCGGAAGGTGTATTCGGAAGAGTGCTCTTTGATAAGGAGGGGAAGCTTCTTATGGATCTGTCTTCTAAGGCGGATTCGAAGGAGCGGATCGAGAAAATCATCGAAGATAACAGCCATGAACTTTATGCGGTTTCATTCGATTCATCGGAATATTCCTATTCGATCCAAAAGCTTAATAAGGACGGTTCGCGCGGAGAAAAAAGAAAGATCCCTGCGGAAATAGACGAAGAAAGTGAAGTGCTTTTTCTTCCGGATGGAAACCTGATGATCGCCAATATGGGCGAACTGAAGATCGTTGCGCCGGATGGCACGATTTCCGGGTCATGCAGCCAGGAAGAATTCATGGGATGGGTCTTCATCCAGGATGGGAAATACTATGGCGGATGTAACCACTATTCCCCTGAAGATTGGGATGAAAGCTATACATACATCCAGCAGATCGATCCGAAGACAGGTGAACTCAAAGGAGAAAAGATGCGTTGCGGGGATCTCTCACACATTTCCCGGGGAATGGACCGAAGCTATCTGATTACGGAGGGAGAGATCACGAAGGTCGATCTTCTGGACCTTTCTAAGAATCAGGTGATGTTCAGCTGGAATGATACCGATTATGATTCCGCGCGGATCCTGGATACGAAGGTCAGTTCGGATCAGGAATTCTATTTCATCGAAGAATCGGGAAATGCAGAATCAGAAGAGAACGACGATCCCAGAGTGGAACTGAAACTACTTCAGGCTGTCCGCGCAGAGAAGAATCCCAATGCCGGGAAGAAGATCATTCTCATCGGCGTTTTCGAGCAGGATGTGAATATCCGAAGACATGTCATCCGGTATAATCTTGACCCGGATTCGTCCTGCCGGGTGGAGCTTTACTACTATTCTCTCAGCGATGTTTCCGCATCTTCCGGACTCGATATGGAGAAACGAGTTGCGGAGACGATGTCTCTGGATCTGCTGAGTGGTAACGGGCCCGACATCCTGATGAACGCATCGTGGCTTTCCCGGTTTAATTCGGACGAAGTGCTGGTGGACCTGAATACTCTTATCGACAGCACAGATGGAACAGGACTGGACAGAAATGAATATCTGGACAGTGTTTTCCGCGCATCGGAACAGGACGGGAAACTCTACCACTTGCCTCTGACTTTCTATGTGCGCGGCTGGGCCTCTAACCGGGAACTTCTGGGGGATACATCTTCTTATACGTATAAAGAATTTCTGGACGCGTGTGAAACACTTCCCGACGATGTCTCTGTATTCACGGAAAGCCCATATAACGATCTGCTTTCACTGCTTCCTGTTTCTGAGTTTGTCGATTATGAAAAGGGTCAGGTGCACTTCGAGGATGCGGAGTTTCAGCAGCTTCTGGAACTGGTCAGAGAATATGGCTCACCGAGAACACATGAACAGCTTGCGAAGGATATGGAAGATGAAAGAAATATCCGACCGGATAGCGGAGTGCTTTTCCGTGAGAACATGCTGGCCTTTACATTGGAATCGTTTGAAGATCTTTTCTCATATGCCAGAGCGAAAGAAAGGCTTGGAGGAAAGGGTGTTTTCTGCGGGATCCCCAGCCGTTCCGGAGGATCTATGATGGCAAGAGTAAGCATCTCTATGGCGATCTCCGCATCCTCCAAGAATCAGAAAGAAGCATGGGAATTCCTGCGGTTTATGGTATCGGATGAACAGCAGGAGATGATGACGGAATCCCTAAACTGCGATTTCATTCCCGTTTCCCGGGAAGCGCTGAATCTTCAGAATGAAAAGTGGATGGAGTTCAACCGGGAGAGGATCGAAAACTATGTTCCCGATCCGCGGTATCCGGATGAGAAGCCGATCGAGATCTCTGAAGAAACGATCTCGGAGTATATGAAGATCCTGGAGAGTATCCGGCTCGTTTCTTCTTCCGATCCGGATGTGCTGGCAATCGTGATGGAAGAGGCGGCTGGGTATTTCGCGGATCAGAGAAGTCTCGATGAAGTGTGCAGAACGATATCGAACCGCACAAAGACGATTGTTCAGGAGAGAGGATAAGGCCGGGCGGATCAGGGAAAAAATGGAAGAAGGAAAAACGAAAAAGAAAAGGAAGTGCTTCTGATGATCAATAGAGGAAAAAGAATAGGGAAGAAACCGGCGGCTGCTTTTCTCGTGATATCGATCGTCCTGACCATGGCGGGATGTCGTAAGCCGAAAGAAAAACAGAAGAAAGAATATCGTGTTGTAAAGGAGACCGACCCGTATTATTCCGCCTCAGAAGTGGAGCTGCTTATTCCTCATAAGGAGGGGAAAGAGCTTCTGCAGCTTCTCGTAGACGAACCGGAAATCTCGGACGGAAAGATCCGCTTTAAATTCGATGCGAGCTACAAGGTTCCGAAAGAACTGGACGATAAGCAGTACCTATGTGCGCAGAACCTCGATAACTTCACGGAAGAAGAGAAACTGGCGATTTGGGAAGAGTGGGTCAGCTATTTCGATGAAGGCACGGCCTGCTTCGACCTTAACGGGAATTTCCTCGGAGTGGAAAAAGAA
>JAEEIT010000089.1 GCA_016281535.1 Clostridia bacterium
AGTCAGAAAGGAGATCGATTTCGGCTGACGTGTCAGCCTTCTCAATAGAACGGATCTCTTGTTATTCGCATAAAAGTACCCCCATTCATTGTACATCGCTGTACAAAAAATGGGGGTAACTTCATGAGATTTGGCGGAGAAGGAGGGATTCGAACCCTCGAAACCCTTTTGGGGTTTACACGATTTCCAGTCGTGCGCGCTCGACCAGGCTACGCGACTTCTCCATGACTGATCGATCCGTGAGACTATTTTCTCACGTGCCTTGATATGATACCGATTTCAAATGGTTTTGTCAACAGTGCTTTTGCTAAAGAAAAAGGACTGCCTTCGAAAAGGCAGTCCTCGTGATATCCTATCAGATTGGTCTAAATCAGAAGATTCTGTACTTACCAACGATTGGCAGTTCCTTCTGAACACCGTTCTTCGCATTCAGGATACCCATGATCGTGAATACGATGTACATAACCAGAGCTACGAAGAAAGCGATCTGGCCAAGGATCGGTACGATGTTGCACAGAGAAGCGATCAGTACGAATACTTCGAGGCAGAGAGCCTGGTTTACATGGAAACGGATATCCGGATCTTCCTTGTTGAGTACGAGAGCGTACAGAGAGAAGATACCGAGGTAAGAGAGCATGCAGAGAGCTCTTGTGCCGTTAGCCTGACGCGGAGCTGCAGGAGCTACCGGAGCCTGGTAAACGGGAGCGGCCGGCTGAGGCTGCGGCTGAACCGGGGCAGCACCGAGCTGAGCACCACAGTTGGAACATGCAACGGCACCATCAGGAAGCTGAGTACCGCACTTGGGACAGAAAATAGACATAACACAATCCTCCTAGTTATTGATATGCTATATGCTGATGTTTAATCAATGCTAAACATAACTAATATTATTCTTGCACTAAAAAGTTAAAAAAGCAATAGAAATGCCAAAGTATCCTTACATTTTTGTCGGGAGGATCACTCCAGAAGCGGGATCTTTAATTTCTGGGGCTGCAGATACAGTTCGTACTCGACGATGAGCTCTCTGTCCTTCGTATAGACGGACTTGACCGTGGCCTGCCGAAGGGCGTGGATCGTGTTCCAGACGACAGTGTCCTCGGCGTTATAGGTGGTCAGATCGTCGGAGGTGAGGATCATGCCCTGGCAAAGACCCATAGCACGGCCCAGAAGGAAACGGCGCTCCTTCGAGAACAGGAAGTGCGGGTTGTTGATGGGCAGCACATTCGTAAACAGGGCGAAAGCACGTCCGGCGAGCTGGCGGTGACGGATCAGGTCGACCAGTGCGCGGTAGGTGGAGTTCTGCTCGCGGGAAGCCTGGGCCAGCGGCGGGAACCACTCGGCGGACAGGTCGCAGCTGACCTGGCAGTAGTCCATGTTTCCGGCGGCGGCCATGAGGGGAACGCCGCAGCCGATGGTGATGCAGTCCCCGACACATTCCTTCAGGAAACGGATCGCATCGTACATCCTCTCCGCCCGGGTCTGGGTGGTGGAGGGCAGCATGCAGGCCGCATAGAGGAAATCGAATTTGAAGACCGAGACGCCCCAGTCATCGCGCATCGTCAGAAGGACATTCTTCAGATGCCTGCGGAATGCGGGGTTCGCGGAATCGAGGCAGTAGCAGTCGTGCCAGGAGGTGCATGCCGGAACGGGTTTGCCGGAATCGTCACGAAGGAGCCACTCGCTGTGGTTCTTATAGACCCGGGAGTGTTTGTCACAGATGAAAGGCGCGATCCAGACGCCTGCCTGCATGCCGGAACTTAAGATCTTCTTCGAGACCGGATAGATGCCGTGCGGGAAAGCGTTCTTCTTCGGAGTGAGCCAGTCGCCGATGGCATTCTCATAGCCCTCGTCCAGACAGAAGATCCGGCACGGATACTTCGCGGCTGCCTCGCTGACATCGGCGATATCGCGAAGGATCTTCTTCTCCGTGATGTCGCTCTGGTGGCGGTACCAGGTGGTATAGCCGGTGACGGGCCGGGCCTGCCTGGGCGCGATACCGAGCTTCTCGAAATATCCGTCGAAGACTTCGTCCTCCGTTCCTTCCCGGAACCATATGTCTAATGCGCTAAAAGCACTGTCGAAGTATTTCCTGCTGAGGTCTTTACGGACCGTGAGGCTTCCCTTGTCGGTGTCGATGTCGAAGAAGGTGAACCCCTGCTCTTCGTTAAGAGAACCGAAGAACAGGAACAGTTCCTCTTTACGGATATAGCCGTAGCTGACGCCGTGAAGCCATCGGTTCTGCTTCGGATAGGTCGTGAATTCGCGGTCGCCGGAGCGGTCGGTCTTCTTATGGCGGATGATCTTCGCCATCTGCTCGACGGCCACATTCGTCGTGTCGATGCTGTATTCCTTACAGACGGTCCAGGACTGGTATCCGTTCATGAAGATATAGTCCTTCTTGTCGAATTCGTAAGGATACGTGACGATCAGTTCTGAGATCTGGATGGCCTTGTTCGGTGTAAGGAGGATGCGGAAGCGGTCCTCTTCACAGGACGCCTCGAAGGAAAGAATGTCATTTCCTTCCTCGGACAGAAGATCCAGCGTGCGGCTGACACCGTTCTGCTGGAAAGTTATCGATGCACTTACGGGCTTCATAGAACCTCACTCCTTACTTGTCTCCTAGCACAGTATAGTGAGTTTTTACGAATTTGCAAAGCAGAAGCCACATGGCAGAATGACGAAAGTGTTAACAAAGGACGGAAATTCGGGTACAATAGCGGGGTGCCGGGAGAAACCGGCGGCCCGGGAAACATCGGGCCGTAATTCTTGTTCCCGGATACATGAAGGAGAGAGCCCATGGCCAGAATGCGTAAGAAGAAGAACCTCATCCCGCGGACCGAAGCGTGCGCCGACCACTATTTCGACGACCCTTCCGCCAATAAAGGGAAGTGGAGGCAGGTCTGCCATATGCCGGAGGACTGTCCGCTCTATGTCGAGATCGGCTGTGGAAAAGGGCTTTTCTCGGAGAATATGGCAAGAAGAAATCCGGACGTGTGCTATGTGGCCATCGAGCGTGAACCGTCCTGCTGTCTTCTGGCGATGGAGCGCGCGAAGAATGCGGATCTGCGGAACCTGTTCTTCATCCGTGGCGATGCCCAGGGGCTTCTTCTGTATTTCGGACCCGGCGAGGTGGACCGGATCTTCATTAACTTCTGCGATCCGTGGACACGGCAGAACAAGCCGAAGAGAAGACTGACGTACCGGGCTTTCCTCGATATGTACCGGCAGGTCATGGTAGAGGGCGGGCAGATCCACATGAAGACCGATAACGATCCGCTCTTCGATTTTACCCTGGAGGAGATGGAGGCGTCCGGATGGGAGACGACCTGTGTGACGCGCGATCTGCACCACAGTGAATGGGACGAAGAGAATATCCGGACGGAGTTCGAGACGAAATATGCCGAACAGGGGATCCCGATCAAGCGTGTCGTGGGGATCATGCGGGACAAGCCCGAAGCGGAACCGGAGGAAGAACCTGAAAATCCGTAAGGGGTCTTTCCGAAGTGAAGAAGGAACTTGAGAAAACAGTCCGATCCGTTATATAATAAATGGCGTCCGATGCACAGGTGACCGTGAAGCGGCAGGAAGAAAGAAGAAGCACCGTCTGACACGGGAGATGTCGGATATGGAGGAAGTAAAATGGCATTATTTGATCCGAAGAAGAGTCAGATTTCTCAGCTGCAGAAATCGATCGACGATAAGAACCGCATGATCGGTGTCTACTACGACGAGATCGGCAAGCTTTACTACAAGCAGTACCGGGATATGAATGCGGATGTGTCCCGCGATATCAATACCCGCTGTGAGAGCATCTCCAATCTCTATCTGGAGATCGAGGAATGCCGTCTGCGTATCCTCTATGAGCGTGGGTACAAGGAGTGCAAGAACTGCAAGAAAGAAAACCTCCTCGAGCATGCATACTGCTCGGCCTGCGGAGAGAAATTTCCGGAGAGTAACGATGTGTCGGTCGTAACACACGTCGATCCGGCGGAGATGGGCATCGTCGTTCCGACGGTGGAGAAGGTGCCCGCTGAAAATACCGAGAAGGTGACCGAGGGCGGCGAGGCCGTGACCGAAGGAAACGGAGACATCCCGGTGGAGAACGAAGAGGTGGAGCTTAGAGGAGAAACGGAAGCTTCTGAAGAGGAATCTGCGGAAGAAACCGCATCCGGCGAGGAAGAAACATCCTACAGCGTTTCAGATTAATACGGAAGAACGCACGCGAACGGAAACGATCGCGGATAGAAAAGACAGTGCTTTTGCCAAAGAAATAAAGAAAGAAAAACGGGGCCCGGAATGAGAAATCATTCCGAGCCCCAACATTTTTATTATAGCATAGATTGCGAAATCACTTCGACACGTATGTTACCATTCTGTGAACCTTAGTCCGATATAATAAAGACGTGGACAGAACAAGGGTCCACGAAATCGAACAATCGGAAGGATGTGATTATATGAAGATCACGACACAGGGAAACGGTATCAAGATCGGCAAGCGTCTGGAGGAAAAAATCGCCGGGAAACTTTCTAAGTTTGACAGGTATTTCGGGGAAGAGGGTTCGTTCAATATCAAGATCCACCCCGAGAAGGAAATGAAAAAAGTAGAGATCACGCTGAAGCTGCAGAACCATATTTTCAGAGCGGAGGCGAAAGACGATGACATCCTGAATGCGGTGGACCGCACGGTGGATAAGCTGGAGTCCCAGATCCGGAAACAGAAGACCAGGATCCAGCGTCAGAAGAAAGAGTATCCGATCCTTAACGAGTATCTCAGCGATATCGTCGAAGAGGATTACGAAGAAGAAGATAATGAACCGAAGATCATTAAGCGCAAATCCTTCGAACTGGTTCCGATGGAATCCGAAGAAGCGATTCTGCAGATGGAAATGCTTGGTCACAGCTTTCTGGTATATCTCGATGCACAAACCGGAACAGTCTGTGTGGTTTATAAGCGCAAAGACGGCCAGTATGGTCTGATAGAGCCTACCTATTAACTCCTTCCAAGCTATGAATTCCTTGTTCTAATTGCCGTTCTTGCGCATGAACACCCGGGGGGAGGGGATCTCCGAAAGAGGTCCTCTCCCCTTTCTTCTTTCTAAGAATGGACGGGTTTTGCTAAGAGCGGACGAGTGTTAAGGAAAGAACAGTGAAGAGGAAGGAAGATGGGGGCAGGTAAGAAAAAAGAGGGGTGAGTGGACATGAAATTATTAAAAAGATTAACATCAATGCTCCTGATCATTGCCATGATCGGTGGCATCGCGGCCTGCTCGAAGAACTCGGACAAGGATTCGGATACGGGCAAGAAGAAAACGAAGAAAACAGAGAAAGTCTCCGTTTCGGGAGATGACGACGATGACGGCGATGAGGATGAGACGGAGGCGACGCTGGATCCTTCTGTAGAGTCCAGTATCGACGAGGTGGTGGCGCAGCCGGCGCTGGAACCGGCAGAGCCGATCGAAGTCACGACCGATATGGGTGTGAAAGTCAAGATCGAAGATGATATCGATATCCCGAAAGATACCGAGATGGAAGTGACGCAGATGGAGGAGGTCACTGACGATGCAATCGGAGCCACCTACACGGAGTATGAGATCACGCTGGGAGACATTCACGAGCTCGGCGGGTATGTCGAACTGCGTCTTCCTTATAACGAAGCGAATATTCCCGCAGGAGAAGATCCTGCGCAGTGTGTCGGGGCCATGTATTTCGATGAGACCGAAGGGGAATGGGTACCTGTCGATTACGAGGTCGATACGGCGTCTAAAGAGGTCGTGATCTACACAGACCATTTCTCCAAATACAGATGCTATGAGTTCAAAGATGAAGGAAAACGATTGGCTCAGATCATCAAGGTCTCTGATGTACTGGACAAAGTCGACTTCGAAGATGCGAAGAAGGCCATGGAAGAATTCATCTATTATGAATTTCCGGATGAAGACTGTCGTGCTGTGGTAGCACCGTATGTTGAGGAAGCATTTAAAGATTTTGTCAGTAAGACCGGCGATTCTTCCACTTATGTCGGTAATATTGTAACGAACCTGGTGACTCTGGCCGGCGGCGATCAGGCCTTCGAACATATGCCGAAATCTTCGAAGATCATCGAATGCATGGGCAAGGCCGGTCTTTACATCTCGGTCGTGACGTTCATGATGAGCGTCACGAAGGATGATAAGACTTCTGATGATATCCTCCAGATTTATAAAGATGCGGCGTATCTTCTCGTGGCCGCATCCGGAAGCTCCTGGCTCGGTGGGATCGCGGCGGCTGCGTGGCTGGTGGATCTGACAGTGTCCGAGGTGGCCTCTTTTGTACGTGGATCGGTCAAAGAAGACGAGATGAAAGCGTATCGCTACTACATGAACTCGAACGATAAGTATAATGATCACAGGCATCTGTCCCGCGCGGAGTGGAGAAAAATCATCTATGATATCGCGACACAGCCGCCGACGAGCAAAGATTTTGATGCGAATAATGAGATCATGAAGAAGATCGATGACTATTGTAATGAGTTCTGGACCATGAATTCCTCCATCCGCTATGAGGTCTATGACGATGTAGGCCTGATGGGTTCACTCCAGGCGGATAAGAAGATGCAGGAGGAGATCTCCGCTGAATATAAGGGCGAACTTCTTGACGAACTTCAGGGCGTATTTGCTGCCGTCCAGCTGCAGCTGCAGCGTGAAGCAAGACAGGCGGCGATGAAAGAACTCAATAAGCTGATCAAGTATTTCAATGAGACCTATACCGTGAATATCAAGGAAGTCGTCGACAAGGACAAGAAGCCGAGATTCGGTGGATGTCAGGCGGTATTCTCACCACTGTATTCCGAGGAGAATAAAGAAGAATGGACGGTCATCCTCGACGATAAGGGATGTGCGAAAGTGGATATGACATGGATCGGATACATCCTGGCCGGAGAACCGAATGAGGTGCAGATCTATGCGCCCAATGCCGATCTGACAAAACCGGAGACGAAACCTCTTCTGAAGGTGCCGTTCTCCATGCTGAATCTGAATGTCGAGCTGAAGTACGAAGGCATACCGCTCGAGGAACTTATAGGGATCTACCATGGTACGTGCAATTTGACACATATAGAGTTTACAGACGAAGGATTTACATGGTACAAAGCTCAGCTCGAAGCCCAGCACAGTGACGATGACGATCCGTTCACAATCGACGGCCAGGCGCTCTCTGAAATCACGAAGCCGGAATGTGACGCGATTTTGAACGAGTCGATCAAAGAGAATACTACGGCTCTCAATGAAGTGGAGGTCTCCTCTGATGATCCGGCAAGTGGCAATTGTGTCGTGACACTGCGCTTCAATAGTGAGGACGGCTCGATCACGGACATCCCTTTGGAATGTGAGTATGCGGATGGTATCTTCACGATCAAGGGTCCCTACGGTGGTCCGATCGTTGGCGGTGAAGGCGAGGAGCAGGGCGAGATCAATGTGATCAATGGATTGATCGCGGCATCCGAAAGTGATGAACTCTACATTCTTCAGAGTCCCTCCATAGAGATGCATGAAATAATCGCACAGGCAGGAATGGAGGTTATAGTCATTACTCTCGATCTCGAGGTTTCAAAGGATAAGGAAGGCTGATATGTATCCCTTTCTTCATCTCTTCGGACATGTTGCAGCAAGTTATTATGTGTGCGCCGCTATGGCAGGAATCCTGGGGTTCCTGCTGGCGGCGTGCACGCTTCGTAAGAAGGTCCCCGCGATCTGGTGCGTAGCCCTTCCGCTTCTTTCTGTGGTCTTCGCGATCGTCGGGGCGCGGCTTCTCAATGTGCTTATCAATCCCAAAGGATATGGAGAAGGATTCCGCCCGTGGACGATGTCCTATAAGAACCTATCTCTCATGGGCGGCCTGGCGTTAGGGCTTCTGGCGATCGTGATATTCTGCCGGATCGGGAAACTGCGGACCCTTGAGGTGCTGGATGCGTTCGTTCTTCCTTCTGCCTGCGGGATTGTGATCCTGAAGGTCGGGTGTTTCCTGAACGGATGCTGCGGCGGGAAAGATACGAAGATGCCCTGGGGAATCGATTTCTCGAGAGGGGAGAAGCAGTATCTTGACCCGTTTCACATGATCCCGGCCGCGAAGCATATCGTGCACCCGACGCAGCTCTATGAAATCATAAGTGCAGTCCTCGCGCTGGTGCTGGCACTCCTGACCGGGTATTTTCTTCGGGAGAAGAAGTGGATCCGAGTGGGCGGGGGCGCCTCTGAGGAATCCCTGAACGAAAGCGGCGGCACGGATCTGGATGATCCGCCGGTTCAGGCGGTGCGGCCCCTTCCGGGCGTGCAGGCAGCCACGTTCGCCAGTGCTTTTGCCATGGGAAGATGGATCGTTCTTCCGTATCGGGCGCTCCATTATCCGAAATACGTGATCACGACGCTGTATCCGATCTTCTACGGGACCATCGCGCTTCTGGGGCTCGGTTTCGTGATCGGACAGATACTTAGAACGAAACGTATGCCCGCGGAGAAGGGCTCGGGAAGTGAGGGCAAAACGACGCCCGCAGAGAAGGGCTCGGACGGTTAGTGGATTTTTCCCTGGAATAACTTTATAATGGCTACCGTTGAGTTCGACATGAACGGTGTGGCGACCGTGATCTTTCCGATCGTGATCTGGCTACTGGTGATGAGCGGCAAGGCCTATGGCCATTACGGAATGATCCTGATCCCTGCGGTGGTCTATCCGATCGGCCTTGTTTTCTCCGATATCGAGAAGATAAAGGAAGAAGGCCCGAAGTGTGCGCTGCTCGTAGTGGTCTCGCTGTATCTGATCAGTGCCGTTATCGTGCCCAATTGGATGCCGGCTGTCGAGGGGCTTCCTCTGGTGTATGAGAACAGAAAAGAAAATCAGAGAAGTGAAATTACGGAAACGATCATGGAGGAATATATAGAGGATCTGGGGAAGGAACTCCCGAAGGTGATCGTGGTGGCGTGGGGCCGGTACGATAAGAGGATCCGGGAATTCCTTAAGGCGAATCACTATGTGATGCAGTATGCAAGTAACAATGAAAACCTGCTTCACAGTATGATTCTTTTCGTGAAGGAATAAGGGAAACCAGAGCGACAAAATTAGACCAGCAGTAACTTCTCAGGATATATCCGGGTATGGTATGCTTTCTTAAATGAGGGGAAAATCTTAACTAAGCAGGGAACAAGAAATGAGTAGTAAGAAGCCGGATAAGATGTCACTCCGGCAAACGGTCAGTAACAATGTGTTCGCCATGAAACTGGCGGCCAGATATACACGCCTGATGGTCATCGCGGCTTTCATCTCGACGGTCTTCGGGTATTTCGAATGGGTATTCTTCGATGGCGTTTTCATAAGAAAGATCGTGCAGGCGCTGGACAGTGATGCATCGTTCCGTTCGATCATGGTCTTTATCGGGATCACCACGGCGGTGTTCTTTCTGATCGAACTGTACAGCAAATATGCGGATAATGTGATCTATCCTCTGGAGACGGTCAGGCTCTACGGTGGGATCTATAAGCAGCTCTTCGCAAAAGCGAAGAATGTGGAGCTTCGGTGCTATGAGGATCCGGATTTCTACGATAAATACACCATGGCCATCGATGGCGCCGAGGAGAAGATCAATGCCATCGTGAAGCATTTCTGGGGACTTATCATATCGATCCCGGCGGTGGGCGTGGTCTTCTATCTCATGTACGATATCGACCATTACGCGGTGCTCTTTATCATCTCGCCCCTGATCGGTAACTTCATCTTCGGCAACTATAAAAGAAAGTATGAGTACAAGCGTTATCAGGCGCAGGTGCCGGGGAATAAGGTGCATAACTACGTAAGTCGTATGATGTATCTTCCCGACGGGGCGAAAGAAATGCGTCTGTCGAATGTTTTCTCGCTTCTTCGGAAGCAGTATAAGGAAGCGACGGAGAAGAACGTCCGCGCCGCAGTGAAGTATGCTTTTGCCAACTGCTCGCTTTCGTTCTGGAGAATCACATTTACATTCACGATCATCTTCGAGGGCGTGCTCTTCTATGCCAGCTACAGGAATCTTGTCAGTAAGACGATTACGCTGGCGCAGCTGACGATCATGACGAGCCTCATGGTGGCCATGACGTGGATCCTGATCACGGCCTTCGAAGACATCATGGAACTTATGAAAAACGGTGTCTTCATCAATAACCTCAGAACGTTCCTCGAGTATGAGGAGCAGATCCCGCAGGATCAGACCGGCGTGATGCCGGAGGGATTTGAGAGCCTGGAGTTTAGAAACGTATGCTTCTCGTATAAGGATGAGGAGACGATCCGGGATCTTTCTTTCAAGATCGATAACGGAGATATCGTCGCGCTGGTGGGCCATAACGGTGCCGGTAAGACCACCATCATCAAGCTGCTGCTTCGTTTCTACGATCCGACTTCCGGAGAGATCCTCTTGAACGGCCGCAACATCAAAGAGTATGACCTTCGTGCGTACCGGCGCCTGTTCGCCACCACATTCCAGGATTTCGCGATCTTCGCCATGAGCGTCAAGGAGAATGTCCTGATGGGACGCCACTACGAGAACGAAGACGAGATCGTGCACCGTGCGCTCCGGAGAGCCGGCATACTCGAGAAGGTCGAGTCGCTTCCCAAGGGCGTGGATACGGTCATGACGAAGGAGTTTGATAAGGAGGGCGCCGTCTTCAGCGGCGGCCAGCACCAGAAACTCGCCGTAGCCAGAACGTTTGCCAAGGAATCGCCGGTGAAGATCTTCGACGAGCCGTCTTCGGCACTGGACCCGATCGCGGAGTATGAACTCTTTAAGAACATCCTGAAAGAGGGACGCACCCATACCATGGTCTTCATCTCGCACCGTCTGTCATCGGTCAAGAACTGCGACAAGGTCTTCATGCTCGAGAAGGGCACGATCGTGGAGCGCGGGTCTCACCGTGAGCTGATCGACGCGCACGGAAAATACGCGAAAATGTATATCCGCCAGGCTATGAACTATCTGGCCGTAGAGAAGGAAGAGGAGGTGATCCTGTGAGTCAGAATACCAGTGCTTTTGACGAAAAAGAAAAGAAAATCAAGCAGCCGGCATCGCAGGTCTTTAAGAACAACTTCTACTTCATGGGCATGATGTTCAAAGCCTCCCCGAAGTTCGTGCTGTTCCCGGCGCTGGATGCGATCCGCGGACAGGTGTCCATCTTCTTCGAGCACATGATCCTCATCGGATTCGTCCTCGAGGCGGCGGAGTTCGGCTATTCCTTCCGGCGCGTGGGGGCGACGATCCTTATATTCGCCGCGGCGATCACGCTGGGCATGGTGTTCACGGTCATCGCCGGCGACTATATGCAGGAGAAGGAGCGGCCGAAGGTTCGAGAGAAGATCAAGCTGATGCTCTATGAGAAAGCGCGCTCCGTGGACCTGTCGTGCTATGACGATCCGGAGTTCTATACAAGCCAGGTCATGGCCATCTCCGAGGTCGATAAACAGATCGACCAGACGATGGAATTCATTAAGAATGTGCTGGCCTCGCTGACGGCCTTCTTCCTGACGGGCGGATACTTCCTCGTGAAGGACAAGCTCTCCATCCTGTTCGTGCTGATCTCCTTCGTGCTGACCTTCCTTCTTAACAAGGTCTACAATAAGCTGTCCTTCAAGATCCGTATGCGCCGCTATCCGCTTGAGAGAAAGCGGGAATATGTCAAGCGCGTCTTCTATCTGAAGGACTATGCGAAGGAGATCCGTCTGGATCCGGAAGTGACGGATGTGCTGGAGGAGCGTTTCCAGAAGGCGAACGAGGAAGTGTATGAGGCGGAGAAATCACTTGCCAGGAAGAAGTTTGGCGTGGCTTTTCTGAAGGATCATCTCTTCCACCGGATGTTTACGGATTCCTTCTATTCGGCCTATCTGGTCTACCGCTACTCGATCATGCACGCCATCTCGATGTCGACTCTGGTCATGCTCTTTAACTGGTTCGCCGGGCTTAAGCGGAATATGCGTGTCTTTACCGAGTCCTACCCGAAGGCCTGTGAGGCGAGCCTTTATATCCAGAAGATCCGGGATTTCATGGCCTATGAGCCGAAGGTCGTCTCGGAAGGAGATGCGGTGCCGTCTTCTTCGGCAAAAGCACTTGTTCTCGAGGGTGTGGGTTTCTCGTATAAGAAGGATCTGCCTGCTGTGCTGTCGGATATTTCTTTCTCGGTGGAGCCGGGTGAGAAGATCGCGCTCGTTGGCTATAACGGTGCGGGCAAGACCACGCTGGTGAAGCTGCTGATGCGTCTTTATGATACGACGTCGGGCCGGATCCTGGCGGATGGTACGGATGTGCGGAACTATAACGTGGAGGCCTACCGGGATTCGATCGGTACGGTGTTCCAGGATTTCGAGATCTTCGCGGGGACCGTGAAGGAGAATGTGGTGCTGGACGATGTGGATGGCGCGGGAGCGCGCGTCGACGAGGGAAGAGTGCGGCAGGCGCTCGTGGACAGTGGCCTGATGCGTAAGGTCGATTCGCTTCCGATGAAGCTCGACACGCCGCTGACGCACGAGTTCTCGGAGCAGGGTGTCGATCTTTCCGGAGGTGAGCAGCAGAAACTCGCGATCTCTCGTGTCTTCTACCAGAATGCTTCGCTCATGATCCTCGACGAGCCGTCTTCTGCCCTCGATCCGATCGCGGAGTATCAGCTCAACCATGCGATGCTTCAGGCGACGAAGGATAAGACCGTTATCTTCATCTCGCACCGTCTGTCGACCACGAGACTTGCAGACAGGATCTTCATGCTGGAAGAGGGCCGCATCGTGGAGGAAGGTACGCACGAGTCCCTTCTTTCCCGTGGCGGGAAGTACGCGGAGATGTGGAAGGCCCAGGCGGGAGCATACATAGAAGTATAATACGAAAAGAACAGCCTGGCGCTGGTCCTCGGGCGTTGCCCTGCGGAATCGCGCTGCGGCTGTTTTTTCGTATTTCTTGATATTGGGGCTGTTCTTTTCGTGTTCGGGGGTTAGGATTCTTCGTGCTCCTGGAGCTGTTCGCCGGCGAGGAGGATGGGCTGGCGTTTGTTGTAGCAGACGATGACTGCACGGCTTCCTTCCTGGAGGAGATGGAGCGTGCGGTCGGAGAATACGGGCATGGCGTCCATGACTTCGCCTTTCTCCGATGTGAATGTAACCGCGTTATAGTAAAGTCCGGTGTCTTGTTCCGGGTGGACTTCGCGTTTGTTGGAGACGATGCCGTTACAGACCTTGCAGTGCCAGGCGGGCATGTCTTCGATGACGATGTAGAGAAGAACGATGGCGGCAAGACCGAGACCGATGCCGGTCAGCAGGCGCACGCGTCCGGGGATGAGGAAGACGGCGGCAATGGCGATCAGGGCGCAGATGAGCCAGATCGTCGCGCGCAGATTCAGAAGGCGGAAGATCCGCTTCTTCTCTTCTTTAGATGCATCACGAAAAGTCAGCGATGAAACATCGATGTCCATTTAGAAACTCCCCCGAGTACCATGAAATCACGTTAATAGTAACATAAGCGGGCGAAGTGGGCAAATGGCGCTGGGGAGCGGGGCTTCGCGCGTGAAACGGAAGAAGCACGTAGGAAGATTGGGGGACAGTGCTTTTGACGGAGAAAGCGCTGGGGACAAATCTTTAGAAATTTCCGGAACAATAGTGATATCATTCCGCGCCGGGATTCGGTAAAATATTGGTAGGTCAATAATCGTAGATGAATAGCATGATTACGTGTTTGGGGAGGGTCGCTTATGTTTACAAGAACGATGAATGGATTTGATAAACCCGTGTCGCTTCTGGGCTTCGGGTGCATGCGTTTCCCGACGACGGAGGACGGCAAGATCGATCGGGCGCGGGCGGAGGCGATGCTTCTTCGTGCGCACGAGATGGGTGTGAATTATTTCGATACGGCCTATCCGTATCACGGTGGCGAGTCGGAGATCGTGGTCGGCGAGGTCCTGAAGAAGCTGCCGCGGGATTCGTATTTCCTGACGACGAAGCTGCCGGTGTGGGAGATCAAGAGCCGTGAGGATGCCGAGAAGATGTTCGAGAAGCAGCTGGGTAAGCTCCAACAGGAGTATCTGGATCTGTATCTTCTGCATGCCATGGGGAAGGACCGCTTCGAGGAGATGGAGAAGGCGGGCGTGATCGATTTCATGTTCGACCTGAAGAAGCAGGGCCGGATCAAGAATGTGGGTTTCTCGTTCCACGATGAGTATGAAGTCTTCGAGGAATGGATCCGGAAGTATCCGTGGGATGCCTGCCAGATCCAGTTCAACTTCATGGATATCGAGAATCAGGCCGGGACGAAGGGGCTGAAGCTGGCGGAGTCGCTGGGGATCCCGGTGATCGTGATGGAACCGATCCGCGGCGGTTCGCTCTGTATGTATCCGGACGATCTTCTCGATGAACTGAATACGCTTCGGCCGGGGCTGAGTAAAGCCGCGTGGGCGCTGCGTTTCGTTGCTTCTTTCGAGAATGTGAAGGTGATTCTTTCGGGGATGTCCGCGGAGGATCAGCTGGAGGATAATCTGAAGACATTTACCGAGTATGTGCCGATGACCGAGGCGGAGCTTGCGGGGATGGGCCGGCTCAAGGAGGCGCTGGATGCGCGGGTCTTTAATCCGTGTACGGGATGCCGCTACTGCATGCCTTGTCCGGGCGGGGTCGATATCCCGAGATCTTTCCGTATCTGGAACGAGTTCGGAAAGTATGGTAATGCGGGCCATGCGAAGTGGGAGTGGGGCCAGCTCAAGGATGAGGAGAAACCGAGTAACTGTCTGCAGTGTGGTGCCTGTGAGGAGCAGTGCCCGCAGCACATCTCGATCCGTGAGGATCTCCTGCGCGTGACCGAGACGATCGAGAAGCTCTGATATTCGGGGCGGGCGCGGGCTTGTGAGGCGCGGTCCGGTCCGGGTGCGAAGGATGCAAATTCTTATCGAGAAGCACTGGGAACAGTGCTTTTCGCACGGAATGAGGAGGCGAATTTGTATTTTTCGTTGACGCGGGGCGAAAATTAGAGTAATATATGCCTTGTTTGAAATCGAAATTCTCGGTTTCATGAGTTTATCGTACGGAAGGAGGGATAACAAGTGTCGGAAATCAGACTTAAAGAAAATGAGTCCCTTGACAGTGCTCTTCGTCGTTTCAAGCGTTCCTGCGCTCGTTCTGGTGTACTCGCTGAGGTACGTAAGAGAGAGCATTACGAGAAGCCTTCTGTACGCCGTAAGAAGAAGTCGGAGGCGGCTAGAAAGCGCAAGAGATAATCTCGGGCTTATTGAATTTGTGAATGAGAAACCTGTCGGAGAGATCCGGCAGGTTTTTTTCTTTGTGTGGGAGTCGGCGGAACACATTAAAATCCGGATTTGTGCGATTTAATGTGTTGTCCCGAAGCCCGAACACATTAAACTCTGACTTTAAATGATTTAATGAGTACGCCCGGACCCGATCCGAAGCGTAAAACACATTGAACTCCGGTCTTGAGTGAGTTTAATGTGTAAAATCAGGTCTCGGAGGCAGAGTGTATAGTGCTTTTCACACATTAAACGGAAGATTCGTTAGATGTAATGTGTCAAGCCCCTTGAAAACATGCCCATTTTACACATTAATTCACCATTTCTGAAGGTTTAATGTGTCGGACCCTTCCGCCCGAGCCCGGGCCGGTCCGATCTCATACAAAACCATGAATACCTATGCAAAAGCACTGTCCGCGGCAGCGCGGGGCATGAGCGATTCTAACAAAAAGAGCATATGTGCATTTGTATTTCTTGTAAGCAGTGCCTAACAGCGTGGGGTTGCAAAATATGAACATGTGAAATACAATACATATGAACGATTATTCATATGTTAACCGTTCACCACATTACAGCATGAGAACGACATAAGCGAGGTAATAGACATGTCATTAGAAGAATTCCTGGTAGTAAGCAACGTACACAAGGCATTTGGCACAGGCGACAGCAGACAGGAGGTCCTGAGGGGAATGGACTTCACCGTCGCGAAAGGCGAGTTCTGCGTCCTTTTGGGGCCGTCGGGCTCCGGCAAATCCACACTTCTCAACATCATCGGCGGCATCGACAGCGCCGACGAGGGTTTCATCTCGATCGCAGGCGACAAGCTCCGCGATATGGACGAGCGCGCCCTGACGCGCTACAGACGCAAGCACCTGGGCTACGTCTTCCAGCTCTATAATCTGATCCCGAACCTGAACGTCAAGGAGAACATCGAAGTCGGCGCGTACCTGTCCGATGCCCCGCTCAACATCGACGACCTGCTCGTCACGCTGGGACTGTGGGACCACCGCTACAAGCTCCCGAACCAGCTCTCCGGCGGCCAGCAGCAGCGTGTCTCCATCGGGCGTGCCATCGTGAAAAATCCGGATATCCTGCTCTGCGATGAGCCGACCGGTGCGCTCGATTACACGACCTCGAAGGAGATCCTCCAGCTCATCGAGGAGGTCAACCAGAAGTACGGCAACACCGTCATCATGGTCACGCACAACGAAGCCATCCGGCTCATGGCCGATCATGTCATCAAGCTCCGTGACGGCGTGATCCGGCACGATTACCGCAACGACCACAAGATCACAGCCGCCGAGCTGGAATGGTAAGGAGGCCGCATCATGGAGAAGATCCAATTCGGGAAACGTCCCGGCAATCCCCTGCACAAGCGTGTCTGGCGGGATCTGCTGCGGGACTGGAAGCGCTACCTCATGATCTTTGCGATGCTGGTTGTCACGATCGGCTTTGTGTCGGGCATGTTTGTGG